>JAIXOY010000151.1 GCA_027486525.1 Pseudomonadota bacterium | reverse complement strand
TGTTCGACTGCATCATCCCCCAGCAGCTTGGCCAGCGAGGAATTGCTTTCACGAGTCTCGGCCAATTTCAACTGCGCCGCTCGGTCTATAAATTCGCTGAAGAGAAGCTCGATCCGGCCTGCGATTGCCTGGCCTGTACCAACTACTCGCGTGCCTACCTCCATCATCTCATCAAAACCGATGAGACGCTGGGCTGGCACCTGCTCTCTCTGCATAACATCACCTTCTACCACCGCCTCATGCGGGAGATCCGCGCGAGCATCCTGAACGACACCTTCCTCGAGTTCTACAACCGCAAGAGAGTTGAGCTGCTCTTAGGAGACGAAGAGAATCCTTCGGTTCCGATGAGACCTACGAGTCCGAAGAAAAAAGACAAGCGGGTCCAGCTTGGTGACTACGAAGTCCACGACTCTGGACGCGGCTATTCGAGCATCCGTCAGATGAGCTCCGGTGAAGTCATGCATTCGGTGAATCCTCCGCAAGAGGAGGCACGGAATCTTTATGTGCTCCCGTCGCGAATCGATGAGCGACTTAGGGAGCAGGACGTTGTGGTGATTTGGGACGTGGGGCTAGGTGCCGCTCACAATTCCATGGCCGTCATTCATGAATTTATCGATAAGGATTTCACGGGCAAGATTCGCATCTTGAGTTTTGAAAACGACACCGATCCGTTGAAGCTTGCCTTAAGAAACGCATCTGTCTTTCCGCACCTCCATCACGCGGCTCCGGTTGAGCTCATGAAGCACAACAAGTGGGTGTCTCCCAGAGGGAATATCGAGTGGGAGTTGTTCCAGGGCGATTTCTCGCAGCGGTTTCTTGAGGCGGCTAAGCCTCACGTGATTTTCTACGATCCGTTTTCTATGGTCACGAACCTCGAACTGTGGGGCGAGGACGTCTTCGCTAGAATCTTCGAGCATTGCCAAGGCAATGAGGTTCAACTCCTCAACTACTCCGCTTCCACAGCGTTTAGGGCCACACTCCTTGCGGTGGGTTTCACCGTGGGCTATGGGCCAGCGACCGGTCCGAAGAGCACGACGACGGTGGCCTACAACGTTCCGGCGCTTGCGCTGAGGCAGGGAGCGAGCTTGCTTGGGAGCGAGTGGCTGGCGCGCTGGGAAAAAAGTGACGTGAAGGCGGCGCGCGGTTTAAGCAAGTCGGATGAGAAGGAATTCGAAGAGAAGATCCGCAGGCACGAGCAGTTTCGATCTTCGTACTTCAATCGACCTTGAAGGCCATGACTTTGTTTTGATTCATCTGCGGAACCAGTAGCAGGTTGAGATCTTTTGCAAAAGATAGATCGGCGGTGCCACCACCTAAGTTTAAAACCTTCTGCCCAATTCCCTTCATGGAAACTTTATAGATGTCGCCATTCATCCAATCAGACACCCAGAGATTTCCTTGGTTGTCGGCGGCTATGCCATCAAGGTTTCCGCGGATGGAAACTTCTTCTTGGATCGGTTGATTAAGATCCTTGAGTGAAAGAGCAGAGAGCGCACCCAGATTTTTCGTTGAAAAATCTTTGGCAATGGGATTGCCCCAGGACGCCACAATGAGATGTTCGCTGCCATCAGTATAGAGACCATTTGGCGAACGTAGCTCGGAGGACTTTTTCCAGACTTTAATTCCCTCCTGGCCCCAGACATGGATCGTGTCCGTCAGCATGTCGGAGATGTAAACGTTCCCAAGCTTGTCAGCGGCAACATCGTTTAAGAACTTTGCTCCGGGCACAGTTATGGTCTCAAGAATCTTTGCCTTTTCGATGTCAATTTTTACCACTTGGTTTACATCGCTCACGTAAAGCAGGTTACCAACAATCGCTAGTCCCTTCGGCGCTTTTAGGCCCTTAACCCAGGGACTCGCCAGCAGCTTTCCGTCGCGGTCATACATGCTGATGTGGCCTAGCGCTTTCGTTTCAAATGGGTCACCACTTACGATGTTGGAAACGAAGATCGCTTTATGCTCAGAGGAGTAGAGAGCAGACTCGGGGTGAGCGATGCCCTCCGTGATGGTAAAGGTGAGTTGCGGGGGCCGAGTAACCTTCTGTGAATTTAATTTTTTGCTCACTGAACAGCCTGTCATCAGAAGAGAGAGAATAAGTGTCCATTTCATAATGGCTCCCAAAGATAAAACTAGTGTTCCCTGTTTTTTACCACAGTAAGGAAGACTGCGCACCTTGCATTGATGTTACCTGACCTCAGCGGTCAGCGAGGATTATGGGGAGCCCAATTTACTAAGATCAGCAAACCAGGCCACGAGCACCGGATCTCCAATTCCAAGTTTTTGGCACTCGGAACAGAGTTGTTGTTGGGAGAATCGGAATTGGATGTCTTTTAGTAACTCGGTTTTTTTATCCATGTTGAGAAAGAGGTTTTCAAATTTTCTGCTGAAAAGTCTCTCCAGAATGTTGGCACGGTTCAAATCAACTTCTCTTTCTGGCAAAAGCGTTAACTGGAATTCGCTCCATTTCAATTCAAACACTGACGTGACCCCATCAGTGTGAACACGAATGTTCGCGTAAAGATGTGATGATTGCAGAGGGTTGCTGAGCGCACCAAAATCAAGCAGATGCTTGTAGATCTCAGCATGATCCATTGACGGCGCAGCGATCAGAAACATCGCATTTTTTTCTACGGGAGTGGGATAAACCAGGACTCCAAATTTTGATGTGGAAATTCGATACAGCTTCATCTACGCCGCACGGTTAGTGGAGAAAGCCGCGATCACGTCGCCACTTCTCTCAAGATTTGGAAGAATGAACAAAATGTTGATACCAAACCCGAGACTGGCTTAGCTCTCAGTGCGGCAGTAACGAACATCCCGAACATAACGGGCCCGGGCAATTTGGGAGTTACGCTCAAAAGTCGCACGTGCGACCTGAATGCATTGTTCGGCTCGATCAGGAGAGGACATTGTCTGACAACTTTTCACTCGATTCACGTAAATCAGACGGGCCTGGCTTATGGACGTATTGCGTCGCGCCTCTGCACGGCTATGGCAGATATTATCTGCTTGTACAGCTCCTGAAACGAGGAAGAGAGCCGCTGAAAAACAAGGAACCAAAAATGATTTTTTCATGCGCGGACTCTCCAATAGATCATGCCTCATGTCAATTCCAAATTCACTCTAACTCAAAGGATAATCCGTATAGCCTTTAGCATCATTAGTATAATAGGTGCTTTGATCAGGCTCGGATAAGGCCACACCACTTTTAATTTTTTCTACTAAATTTGGATTGCTCACAAAATGGTGCCCGAAAGCAATGGCGTCGATTAAACCTTTCTCAATACTGCCTGCTGCTTCCTCAGGACTGTAACCCATGTTTCCGATGATCAAACCCTTGAATGATTCTCTGGCCCCGCCCATGACGTCACCTGTTTGAATGCCAAAAAAATCCGCTCTCATCATATGCAAGTAAGCGATCTTGAGCTTACTCAACTCCGAGACGACATAGGAGGTTAGCTTTTGCGGATTGGAGTCTTTCATACTGTTAAAGCTATTGAGCGGAGATAAGCGTACACCTGTTTTATCCGCGCCCCACACATCAACCACCGCTTTGGTCACTTCAAGCAATAAACGACAACGATTTTCTAAGCTGCCGCCATACATGTCGGTGCGTTGGTTCGCAGACTCACGCATAAACTGATCGAGCAGATAGCCATTGGCACCATGAACTTCCACACCATCAAAACCCGCGGCCTTCGCGTTTTTTGCTGCCTGCCTAAAGCCTTCAACGATCGCCGGAATTTCTTTGAGCTCCAGAGCTCTTGGAGTCACGTACGGCACTTTGCCTTTGGGTGTATGAATTTCACCCTCGATGGCAATCGCACTCGGTGCGACGGGAACATGATCATTGTTCAAAAATGGATGACAGGCCCGTCCGCCGTGCCAAAGTTGTAAGAAGATTTTCCCACCCTTTTCATGAACGGCATCTGTCACTTTTTTCCAACCAGTGATTTGGGCTCCAGAATAAATCCCCGGTTCTCTCGCACCAAAAGCCGAGTTATGTTCCATGACCATGGTTGCTTCGGCGATGATAAGTCCCGCACTTGCACGTTGCGCATAGTACTCGGCCATGATGGCCGTCGGGTTATGATTTTTATCGGCACGACAACGCGTCAGCGGAGCCATGACAATTTTATTTTTTAGTTCAAGGCTACCTACTTTGAGAGGTGCAAATAACGATTTAACCTGAGACATGAATTTCCTTTGGTAACGAATATAGCAAAACGCTACTCCATCAACTAAATGTTGTCACTTCTTGGAACCTCATTTATTCAACGTAGTTAATCTCTGATCTAATGAGTCCTTTGGTGGCACGGGAATATGCGCAAACCTCTTTAGTCTTTTCAATCAGTGCCTCCATTGTTTTACGGTCTTGGCCTTTTGCACTTACTTCAAAGCGCACGGCAAGATCATAGTTCCCGTCATCGGTAAGAATCATATCGACTGAAGATTTAATTTTAATGTCTGTCACGGCCTTATTCTGCGACTTCGCTGTTAGCCCCAGTGACGTCCCAAAGCACGCCGCATGGCCGACAGCGAAGAGCTGCTCGGGGTTTGTTCCATTGCCGTCACCACCGATCTCTTTTGGGAATGCGAGCCGAACCTCCAACTTACCATCATCCGTTTTTGCTGAACCGTCTCTCCCCGTCAGGACCGTGGCATTCGCGGTGTACAGTGTCTTCATACTGGCTCCTTCGTTTTTGTTGCATGTTCTACTTCGACGTTTTGTAGCTTGCCGCAAATCGAAAAAAACATAAATACTGTCAATTTTGTCAGTGGGTGAGCTTTCTTTTGAGGAGTTCACCTGTTTTACCCATAATACGTAAGACGGGTAATAGCATCTTCCCCTCTTCCGTAAGGCGGTAGGTCTTAATACCTTCCTCCTCAAGAGCTTCAATGAGCCCATGCTCGAGGAGCTCCGCGACCCTTCTCGCAATCATGCGCTCGGTGGCCAGTGGGATCGCCTTCCGGATTTCTCCGAAACGCAAGGGCGTTGTCCTTATGGACCACATGACGTGAGTCTTCCATCTTCCCTCAATGAAATTATAAGAAAGAAGGATCGGGCAAATCTCTTTTATCCTGGTCTTGTTTTGGTAGTTGGTCGAACTTATCTTATGCGTGTAGGCCATGTGATCTCACTGTTAGAAGTGTCAGTAGAGAGTACATGAAAAGACAAAAAGACGAAACACTGACTAATTTGTCAGTGCTCCGCCTTCTAATCACGCATTTTATTTTGTATCTTTTGGGATGAAGTCAAAGGGCTTGTCCATGACGCCCAAAAACACACAAGGAGACTTCGAAACGCATTTCGTAATGTGCTGGGCCCCACCGAGGACAGTGAAGTAGCCGCCTTTTTTAAGTCTGACGGGCTTAGTTTCGCCTGGGTAGGAATTTTCAATGACGCCTTCAACGACGACAGAGTGATAGGTCGCTGTGTGCTTATGGATTCCACTGTCAAACCCAGGAAGTAATCGCCACATCGTCGCGTGGGTACCACCGACGGGGTCATTCGCAAGAAGGGCCCGCCATGCTTTATCCCCGAAATTTTCACCTTTCATATCATGGTAGTTTAGGCTCGCAAGTCCCTCTTCGTAGGCCACTGTCGATCCACCTGTGGCAGAAGCTATCGCCATATGGCTGAGGAGTGAGAGCATTAATAGAATCGTTTTCATTACTTTTCCTTTTGTGTAATGCTTACCGAGCTCTATTATTAGATGGAATTTGAAAAATTATGAATACTGACTATTTCGTCAGTGGATAATGAAGATACGGAGCCATTCTCAATTTCGGGCCATTTAGAATCATTTCGGATACGCTAGGCTCCATGAAAACCTTCCTCATCTTCCTCCAGCTTTTTATCTCGGCCACGGCTTTCGCCTTGGCCGAAGTTCCCACCATCTCAGCCTCTCAACTCTCCACTGGTAACACTTGGACATGGAACTACTACGAGGGCGAACAACGCCTCCTCTATTCCACTGAACGCTATACCGTGACTGAACATGCAGATAAGAAAGTTGTGTTTGAAATCTGGACCAAGTACGCGCAGGCCACGGAGTTCACTCCTAGCGCTCGCATCAACGTCGACCTGAAAAAATGTGAACGCGCTTTCCGCGGCCAGCGCCGGCCCTTTTCCATCGGCATGCAGGGAATTGAAAATGGACGGTGGTCCTCTGTGACTTACTCGGTTAGCTCTACCGCGTTCGAAGAAAAATTCAACTGCAATCCTTTCGAATACCCGACGCACCACCCTCTCTTTGCGACCGTTAACGTCACAGAAACCACTCCCTGGGGTGAGTTTGATCTCTTCCAACAGCGTCCGAAAATGGCATCCCAAATTCTTTCATTCTATTTTAAAGATCACCCGGAGCTGAACGGCATCGCCTATAAGAAAGCCTTCAACTCGAACTCACCCTACGAGTATGCGATGGAGCTGGTGGATTACACGGTTCGCTAACTCACTAACCCCGGTGCTCGATCAACACTGACTTCTCAAAGCGCACCTTCTTCTCGCTGGCGTACTTGTCATCGCTCGCACGATAGCCCGCCGGGCACGCCACGACCGTTTTCCAGCCGCTTCCGGTGAGCCCAAGGATCTCGTCGTACTTCGCCGGATCGATGCCTTCCATCGGACAGGTATCCACATCCACCAGCGCACAGGCGGTCATGAAATTTCCTAACGCGATGTAGGCCTGGCGGGCGGCCCACTCAAACGCGACCTGTGAGCGTGGGCCCGTGACCACGTCGCCGACCATCATCTTCTGGTAGCCAGCATACGTCGCAGGATCAACACCGCGCACCTTCCCCATTTGGTTCACAAAACTCTGCACGTACGCCTCATCGACCTTCTCTTTAACTGTGAAGACCACCAGGTGCGAGCAATCCTCCACCTGCTTCTGGTTCCAGGAGACCGCAGTCAACTTGCGACGCAACTCCAGGTTCGTCACGATCAGGAAGCGCCAGGGCTGCAGACCATAAGACGAGGGGGTGAGGATCAAGCTCTCTTCAAGGGCCTGCCATGTCTTTTGATCGATCTTTTTGTTGCCGTCGAACTTCTTCACGGCGTAGCGCCAGTTCAGAGCATTCAGAAGGGTTTCTGTGTGAGCTGTCATACGAACTCCTGGGTAATTTATCCAAGAATGTTAGCACGGCCCTGATTTGAAAGGTATTTCTTAGCGGCAGATAATTTCGTTGTATACACCCTGTTCATCCAGAGCGCGGAAATGAAGTTTTCTGTTTACCATCGTGTATTCTTCAGTGACATCAAGCTTCACCGCACCGGATGAATCCGTCATCAAAGCCGTATGCTTCAGCATGTCCCCTTCACAAACGGCCATCCGCTTCATCACCAGTCCGGTATCAAAGATCTCTGTTGAACGTACCACACCATCAGCATCGTGAATCTGCGTGCGCTTGCCGGCCCAGTCCACTTTGTAGCGCTCCACGCCATTACGATTCGACTGCACGATCCGCACTTTCGTGATTGTGCCGTCACTCTGGACGCAGTTCACATGCAGCCCACCGAGCTGTGGGCAGGCCACAGCCGAGAAAGAACTGAAAGCGAGTAAGTAGAAAATTTTGCGCATAAGATTCCTTTCTCTTAGTTTAGCGAATCCGACCCACTTTTCATTACGCACGGCTCACACCCATTTGTGGAGCTAAA
This sequence comes from Pseudomonadota bacterium, assembly GCA_027486525.1. Lineage (GTDB taxonomy): Bacteria > Bdellovibrionota > Bacteriovoracia > Bacteriovoracales > Bacteriovoracaceae > UBA6144. The sequence goes on along the minus strand of JAIXOY010000151.1, from coordinate 7,157 downwards.
ATCACACAGGGGACCTGGGAAGGCATGCTAGGTTAAATGGATGAAGTCTCTATTAAACATTCTATTTTTCATGCTTATTCCTGGAGTTGTCATGGCCACTGAAGAGCCCTCCTATAAAGTTGTTAAAACTTACGAAGAGTTTGAAGTGCGGGAATACCCATCCATTCTCATCACCCAAACGATTGTGAACGAAAGCTTTGAAGATGCGGGCGATGCTGGCTTTCGTATCTTGGCGAAATACATCTTCGGCGACAATCAATCCCGCACGAAAATCGCCATGACCGCACCGGTGGCCCAGGTGGAGAAAGTCACCTCAGAAAAAATCGCGATGACCGCGCCCGTAAGCTTAGTGAAACAGAATTCCGGCTATGCCGTGCAATTCACCATGCCTAAAGAATACACCACGAAGACTCTTCTCGTCCCCGATGATGGGCGGATTGAAATCGTTGAGATCCCCTCTCGTAAGGTGGCTGTTTATAAGTACTCTGGCGGCTGGAGCGAGGCTCGCTATCAAGATAAGCTCGAGCTCTTTCGAGCTGCTCTAAAAAAGAGCTCCGTCGCTGTGATTGGGGAGCCTATGCTCGCCAGGTATAACTCACCATTCATGATTTGGTTTTTACGGCGAAATGAGATCTGGTTTGAGATCTATTGAAGAAACGTTCGGTCCCGGCGCCATTTCTCTTTCAGGATGAGGAAGAACGGTATCCACCAGATGAGGTCATTGAATAAAATATTGATCCCAAAACCCAGGCTAAACTTCCCCGTCCAGAGGGCCTGCGCAAAGCCGATGGGGCCAAAGATCTTCCCCAAGAATCCAACGAGGACGATGGGAAAGTGTTTGATCGGATCAGAGGCCGCGATCCAGTAACCGACCCCATAAACACCCACGATCATCCCCACACATTGCCACAGCTCAAGATAATTGGGGCGCTCCATCCCTGCCCAGTCAAACATCAGGTGCGGGAAGAGGACGACGAAACTCCCCCAGATGACGTTATAAACTCCGGCCAGTTTGAGAATGGTTTTATGCATATTCCTCAGTGTATCTTCAGCTGGCCGATGCGAGCTTAGACAACCTCTGAACACACCTACCGCCCCAATCAAAAAGTGGTAAGACTCACAAAAAAAGGAGTCCGCCATGCTTAAGACTACGTTTGTCATTGCCCTCGTCTTGCTCCAGATGACCTGCGCCTTCGCGGATGGAAGTTCACTCCTGAATGCCAGCGCAGACGTCACCGGCTTCGGAAAAATTCGCTACCGCGCCCCCCTGCCTGCGACAGAAGGGAGCCCCATCGTTCTCGTTCACGGCATCTACGGTGGCGCGAGCCACAGAACGTTCAGAAAGCTCCTTCCTCTTCTCGATGCCGCCGGCAAGCGGGTGTTCATCCTCGATCTCCCAGGAACAGGTGAAAGCGACAAACCCCGAAAGTTTTACACCATCCAAGACCTCGACCTGTTCGTTGAAAACTTTCTCGCAGAGGTAGTAAAAGTTAGAGCAACGGTTGTGACCGAGTCCCTCGCCGGGACAGCGGCCCTCAAAGTTTCATCGGCGAGACCGGACCTGATCCGCAGACTTGTGCTTTTGAATCCCACTGGCATTAACAGCCTCGCGACTCCCCCGTCTCAACGCGAGCAGCGACTCTTCGAGCGTCTCTCCGCAGACGACGCTGGCCTCATCGCGTTCTACGACAATCTCCTCAACGACAACTCTCTGCGCTTCTTCCTGAAGTTTGGTTTCTTCGATGACTCGCTCGTCGACGACGCACTCCTCGAAGACTTCCGAGTCATGAAGAAAAACATCGATCAGAGGTTCATCTCCCTCTCGTTCGTTTCCGGGCAGCTCTACCGCTCCTTCGAAGAGTCTTCGCAGAATGTGTTTATCCCCGTGCTAGGAATCTTCGGTGCGGAGTATGAAAACTTTCAAGAGACAGCACCGAGCACCGCTGCCGATTTCAGAGCGATCAGACCGCAGTTTGACTACGTCGAGATCAGTAAATCCGGCAGCTCCGTTCAGCGTGAGAAGCCTGAGGCCGTGGCGGAAGAGATTCTTCTGTTTAGCGAAGAAGACTAAGCACGTTCCATGGACGTGTTCTACTCCGACCACTACACGCTGCCCCTGCCCGACGGTCACCGCTTCCCCATGGCGAAGTACCGGATGCTGCGCGATTTTCTTCTTCAGGAAGAGATCATCGACGAGAGCGAACTAAAGGCCAGTCCGCTGGCGGATGAGGAGCTGCTGTGCCTGGCCCACACGCGCGAGTACGTCGAGTCCGTGCGCGACGGATCGACCAAGCATGAAATTATTAAGCGCATCGGCTTTCCGAGCAGTCCGGGCCTCTACCAGAGAAGCTGTGCCACCGTGGGCGGGGCGCTTGAAGCTGCCAAGTCGGCCCTGCGTGATTCCATCGCCGGGAACCTCGCCGGCGGCACACACCACGCCCACACCGATCGCGGCGAAGGCTACTGCGTGTTCAACGACATTGCCGTGGCGACGCGCTATCTTCTGCAACAGAACCTCGCCACCCGCATCGCGATCATCGACCTCGACGTCCACCAAGGGAACGGCAACTCCAGCATTCTGTACCACGACCCCGGTGTGTTTATTTTTAGCATGCACGGAGAGAAGAACTACCCGTTCATAAAAGTCCCCTCTCACCTCGACATCGCGCTGCCGGATCACGCCGATGATGCTCTTTTTCTCGAAAGACTCGATGAGGGGATGAGATCCGTGGCGGCCTTCGCCCCCGACTACATCTTCTACCAAATGGGCGTGGACCCCCTGAAGGAAGACAAGCTCGGGAAGCTCGATCTCACCTTCGACGGACTCATGGAGCGCGACGTGAGAGTCTTGAGCTTCGCCAAGGAGCGCGGGATACCGATCTCTCTGGCCCTAGGTGGTGGCTACGCCGATCCCATCGAGCTCAGCGTCCAGGCCTACGCCAACACCTACCGCGTGGCCAAGCGAATCTACGGCATCTAGTACTAAAGATCGTCCCTGCTCGAGTTCAGGGCTACACAAACACTACACAAGACGCCATTAGTGCACCCACAGTACTAATTAAGGGTTAAACATACATTACATCGAGGTCCCCTTTGGCTGAGCAGAATACTCACCTCTCTTCACTCCTACAGAAAAACGAGCAGTCGCTGCTCACGCAGTGGATCGAGGCCCAACAGCGCGTGATCGGCACCAAGATCTCGCCGCAAGAATTGAAGATTCAATGCATGGATTTCCTGCGGCTCATGGTCGAGGCCACTCACCAGGATAAGTCCACGTCCATCGACGGACCGGCCTGGGTCACGGCGAAGAAGATGCTCGCGGAAGTTTCGAAGTCACGCACGAACCAAGGCTTCAGTCCTTCGCAGACCGCCCTGTTCGTCTTTTCTCTCAAGCGCCCCCTCTTCGATCTGCTTCGCAAGGAACTCGTCGACAGGCCCAACGAATTCGCGGATGCGATCTGGGCGATCACCCAGATCCTCGATCAGCTCGGCCTCTACACCGCCGAGATGCACCAGCGCTCCCGCGAGGAAGTCATCAATCGCCAGCAGGCCGACATGCTCGAGCTCTCCACTCCGGTGGTGAAACTCTGGGACGGCATTCTGGCGCTGCCCATGATCGGCACGCTCGATAGTAACCGCACGCAAATCGTCATGGAGAGCCTGCTCCAAAAAATCATGGAAACCGAAAGCGAGATCGCCATCATCGACATCACGGGCGTTCCCACCGTTGACACCTTGGTCGCCCAGCATCTCATCAAGACCGTCACCGCCGCGCGCCTCATGGGCACCGAGTGCATCATCAGCGGCATCCGTCCGCAGATCGCCGCGACCATCGTCCACCTCGGCGTGGAGCTCGGTAACATCGCGACCAAATCGACCCTCGCCGACGCCTTCAAGCTCGCCCTCAGCCGAACCGGCCGCTCGGTGAGCAAGACGACGACCCACTCACCTGCCACCGGGATGAGAAAATAGCATGGAACGAATTCCTATCCTGAAGATGGGGAGCTTCCTCCTCGTCACCATCCAGGTCGACATGCACGACCAGTTGGCGATGAACCTGCAGGAAGATCTCACTAACCGCATTTCCGCAACGGGCGCGCGGGCCGTGCTGATCGACATCTCCGCCCTCGACATCGTCGACTCGTTCATCGGTCGCATGCTGGCGGGCATCGCCGGCATGGCGAAAATCCTCGACGCCAAGACGGTCGTCGTCGGCATGCAGCCGGCGGTCGCCATCACGCTCGTGGAACTGGGCCTTTCGCTCGATGGGATACACACAGCTCTCAACGTCGACCGCGGCATGGCCTTGCTCCGGAACTCCCTAGAACTCTCAGATGACGAGGACCTCGGCGCTGAGCTCGCCAATGAATCATGAGGAGCTCCAAATTCGCACCCAGAGCGACATCGTGTTGGTGAGGAAGGCCGTCCGCGAGCTCACGGCCAAGCTGGGTTTCGGACTGACCGATCAGACGAAGATCACAACGGCGGCGAGCGAACTCGCGCGCAACACTCTCGAGTACGGACTCGGAGGACACCTGGAAATGGAAACGCTAAAAAACGATCTCGGTAAATCAGGAATTCGCCTCACGTTCATCGATCAAGGCCCCGGCATCGCCGACATCGCCCTTGCTCTCACCGACGGCTTCACCTCTGGCAAGGGTATGGGCATGGGACTCTCCGGATCGAAACGCCTGATGAATGAATTCACTATCGACTCTGAAATGGGAAAAGGAACTCGTGTATCGGTTACAAAGTGGAAATGACCACCGCTATCAATCCTATTTCTTTCCCGTCACCGACGCGTCTCACACCGGTGAGGTGCGACGTTTCTCGGCCGCCGCCTGTGGCATTCTCGGCTTCAGCGAACTTCGCCAGGCGCGCGTCAGCATTATCATCAACGAACTGTGCAGCAACCTCCTCAAATATTCGCATGAGGGACACGTCATCCTGCGCATCTGCGACCACAAGTCGGCCCTGTCCCTCGAGATCCTCGCCGTCGACCACGGCCCTGGCATTGCTGACATTGCCGCCGCGATGGCGGACGGCTTCAGCACCGGCACTTCCCCGGGCACGGGCCTCGGTGCCGTCAAGCGCCTCTCCGACGTCTTCGACATCTACTCGCATTCCACGGGCCTCGTGGTTCTGTCAGAAATACACGCCACTGATAAGCAAGCCGACTCCAGCTTCTCACTCGGTGCGGTCAGCGTCCCGTTGCGTGGAGAAACCGTGTCCGGAGACGCCTGGTGCGTGGAAGAGAAAGACGGCGACCTGTTCGTCTTCATGGCCGATGGCCTGGGCCATGGCCCGCTCGCCAACTTCGCGGCGATCGAGGCCGTCAATGAGTTCAAGCAGCTCCAATGGACGGGGCTCGAACACGCTCTCGCCTGCATCGATCAGCGCCTCAAGGGCACACGCGGGGCCGCCGTCTTCTTAGCACATGCCCAAGACAAAAACGTCATCGAGTACCTCTCAGCCGGAAACGTTCGCGGTCTCATCCAAACTGAAGGACGCAGCAAAACACTCATCTCACAAAACGGCACCGCGGGGCTGCGGATCACGAAGCCAAAAATTTATCGCCAGGAGTGGGACAACGACGATCTGCTCATCTTCCACACCGACGGTGTGAAATCCAACTGGGATCTCACGCAGTATCCCGGGCTCCATACCGGCCATCCCTCCATCATCGCCGCCGTGATCTACCGTGATTTCCATCGCGACAGCGACGACGCCACCATCCTCGTCGTCAGGAGACCCCGATGAGCGAGCATCTCCCAGGGATCCCTATCTATCGAATGCGCATCAAGTATGAGCCGGACATCGTGACGGCCCGGCAGAAGACGCGCCTCCTCTCCCAGCTCTTCGGTATAACCGGACAAGACCGTGCGCGGCTCTCGACCGCCGTCTCCGAGCTCGCGAGGAACGTCTATCAGTACGCCGGCGGCGGCATCATTGAGTTTTACTTCGCCGACGCGCAACCGCAGGCGCTCTTCGTGCGCGTCTCAGACTCGGGTCCGGGCATTAAAGACATCAACGCGATCTTCAACGGGACCTACCGCTCCAAGACCGGCATGGGCGTGGGCCTGAGCGGTTCTAAGAAACTGATGGACCACTTCGATCTCCAGACGGAGCCGGACAAGGGAACGGTCGTCACGATCGGCAAGAACCTTCCGCGCCCGGGCCTCACGATCACCAAGGAGCAGCTACCCGACATCGCGCTGAAGATCAGTCAGGCGGCGCCCGATAACGCCTTCGAAGAAATTCAGAACCAGAACAGCGATCTCCTCAACGCGCTCGAAGATGCGCGCGTCGCCCGTCATGAGCTGACGGCCCTGAACAGCAAGCTCACCATCGCCTACGAAGACGCCGCCAACGCCAATCAGGCCAAGACGCAGTTCCTCTCCAACATGAGTCACGAAATCCGCACGCCGCTCGGCTTGATCATCGGCTTCGCCGACCTCGCGATGGAACCCAGTATCACGTCCATCGAAAGAAACCGCTTTCTCTCGACCATCAAGAAAAATGCGGCGGGCCTGACCGAACTCATCGGCGAGATCCTCGACGTATCCAAAATAGAAGCGGGCAAGATCGAGCTCGAAAACATCGAATTTTCGCTCTCCCACCTCCTGCACGAAACCATCCTTCCTTACTCGCTCATCGCGAAGGACAAGGGTGTCCTCCTCTCGCTCAAGATCGAAGGTTCCTTTCCGACGCTCGTCCACGGCGACCCCACACGCAGCCGCCAGATCCTCACAAACCTGCTCAACAATGCGCTGAAATTCACCGCCACCGGCGAGGTCGAGGTGGAGGCCTCTGCTCGCCCCTGCGCAGAAAATGCTGGCACGGCGATCGTCGAGATTTCCGTGCGCGATTCGGGCATTGGCATCGCTCCGGAAAAACAAACACGTCTCTTCGAATCCTTCATGCAGGCCGATAGTTCCACGACGCGCAAGTTCGGCGGCACCGGACTGGGCCTGAGCCTCTCTAAAAGCCTGGCGGAAGCCATGGGCGGAAGCCTCTACCTGCTCACCAGCCAAGAAAATGTCGGCAGCACTTTCTGCGTCTCCTTGAAATTTGCGGTTGATTCGAACACGAAGTTCCAACCGGCCCCTCAAGAGATGAACGTCATTCCTGAACCACGGCCGTCGGCGGGCCCGGCG
>JAIXOY010000099.1 GCA_027486525.1 Pseudomonadota bacterium | reverse complement strand
TACCCGCCACCTCTAATAGATAGGCCGAACAGAAGCCAATCATGCGCCCCTGGCGATCCCGAGCGACTGAGATAATGAGGCGCTGATACTGCTGCACTTCGCCAGTGAGGCATTGATAGAAAGGGATCTCATCCAAACAAGTTTTGGCCACCGCGAGAATTTCTGCGTGAAAGCGCTGCAACTCGCTCGCTCCCATGCTGAAGCCTGGACGATGGTGTAATTCGACAGAGAAAGGTTGGCTTCCAAAACGAATCATAGAACCTCCAGCTTGTTTCGTTGCTCCAGCACTCATTTTAAACAAGAAGAGACACATGAAGAGTGTCCTCCTGCTGTTTTCAGTCGTGAGATAAACACGACAAGCAACTTACGTTCATTGAAACTCGCTCACGGCATGTGCGTAAATGCTTTGCCAAAAAACTGACACATTTTTAACCTAACCTTGATGATCGTTTTGCTCTTCTACAGAGGGAAAAAGCGGTTTTTGTAAGCAAATGTCAGCGTTTTAGAACCGATGTAAGACAATGCTCACTTGGCAGAGCTTCCCGATGCCGCTGTAATCATCAGACACACAAGACAGACCTCTCTTCTAAGGAGATTGAAGTATGGCCCGTCTCAATAAGCATCTGACCAAACCACACCTGGCTGCTCTCAAGGAGAAGCTGCACGCGGAAGCCGAGAGAATCCGCAGCAACTTCACCGTGAAGAAAGCAGAGTACGAGAGTGCAACTCTCGCAGGGGCGAAAGACGAAGTGGACGCAGCGAACGACAATATTTTGTTGGCCGCAGATATGCGTTTCTCTAACCGTGAAGCGCTGTATTACAAGAAAGTCCTCAAATCACTCGCGAAAGTCGACTCAGAGCAGTACGGCATGTGCGATGATTGCGGCGGTGAAATCAGTTTCACTCGCTTACTCGCCCGCCCTACTTCAGAGATGTGCATCATCTGCAAAGAAGAGTCGGAAAGAGAAGAGAGCCAGAACTATCATGACCGTCGTTCGAAATCCCTCGGCAGAGAGATGACTGTTTCCGCTCCTCTGTGATCGCGTACGTCATCCCAGAAAGCAGCGAAGATCGAATTTTCATCAAAGCCTCCCAAGCACTCGCTGCTGGGAGGCTTCTTTGTTTACCCCTCGATACAAACTGGGTTGTATTAGCAGACCCCTTCGTCAAAGAGGGTGTGGATAAACTTTATCGCTTCCGTCATGTGGACAACACCAAGCACTTCACCGTGTTTTGCGCGGACTTTAAACATGCGGCCGACATTGCTTACATCGACGACGCTGCTTTTCGTTTGCTCCGTCGAGTCGTCCCAGGTTCCTACACCTTCATTTTTAAGGCGCAGAAAAAAATCATCAAACATTTGAAGGCTTCAAAAGTTGATCACGAAGTCGGCTTGCGCTTTCCTCACTCCGATCTGCTCAAGCGATTGCTCGAAGTCCACGGTAGTGTGGCGATAGGTACTCACGTCACAGCTGATATGCTACCCGACCATGACGAGCTCACGCCCATCTGGTCCGGATTGATTGAAGACGCCTTCGGGCAACAACTCGATATGATTCTTGATCCGGGTGAGACCGAGTTCACCGGCCCCACCACGATCATTTCATTTAGTGACGGCGGACCGGAGCTCGTTCGCGAAGGACATGGGCGCATCGATCTTTTCGGTTTTTAGGCGCGCGGCGCTTTCAAGATCTTCTCATGCACCTGTGGCCACGGACTCTGCAGTGGCGTCTTCCAAATATCGAAAGACTCGTTTGTCCATTCAGCCTGGACTTCTTGAGCGCGGGGGCCGAAGCATCTCGGTTGGGTGTACGAACCACCGATCACACACGAATGTGTATAGTCATATGAGTTTGACTCTCTCCGAACGAAAGCCGCCATCGAGGAGAAGTTTGGCTGGCCTTCGATTGGGCTGGAGTCTTTAGACTCGACTCGCCAGCTACCATTGTAACTTGGCCCAGCTTGGTTGATGTTGTAGCTTCCTACATTCGCCTCTTGATACATAGTGACCTTGCCGCCCTGACGGGAGTAGATCGACATCGTGAGCGCCGTGAGTGACATGGTGTGATTGGGACGACAGCCATCATGCACGACATACACCTTACTATTTTTGTAGATACAGCTGAGGTTTCCACCTGGAATGACTTGGCCATTTTCATCTAGGACCGGATCGATGTAATCACGGCCAACATAAACCAACGGCTCGCTCAAAACATCGCTGAAGGCTTCCCCTGGACTGTAAAGATCCACACCAGGTGCTGGCGCATCCGAGTCGTTGGTCATGCAGCTCACGCAGGGTGCGCCCGTCGCCCAGCTGGCCTGGTACATTTGTTGGACACCGTCGACCGCATCCTGTGGTTGCTGCGCCCAGGCACTCGCTGTCAAAAGTAAAAGAGCTAGCACTTGTTTCATGGGATTCCTTCGATTGAAAAACGGCGCTGACTGGCCGAGGCCGGACAGGCCGTGTTCAGCACGCTCACCATCGCTGCATCGGTTTCCGCAAGCAAACGGCCATCGGCATCCCACAGACGCGCACGGGGCACTTGGCAAACACGATCACCCTGGCGAACTTCGGCGGTGGCATCCCCACCCGGCGCCGTAGGATAGTCGAAGCGATGATCGACCCGGATGCTTATGCCGCGGCCGGTGTAACTGACATTCGGTGGCGGGCGAAGAAAGCGATCCATGATGGTGCTAAACGGACCTTCCTGCAAAGCTCCGCGAATGATCATCCCGGTGTCCTTGTCCATCACCACCTCCTCACCCGTGGTCAGGGTGATGGTGACCTCGCTGCCATTCTCCACCGCTTGCGGCAAGCCCAGGCGCGGTAACAAGAACATCATCGACTTTCCGTTGTGCGAATCGAGCTCCGAAATCCCGTCGTGAAAGTACAGATGGGTTCCGTCCCGCGAGCCATCGGTCGAAACGAATTGGATGTCGCGGAAGGGGCCATCGCCGTGGCGAAAGCTAAAACCCGCGGAGGTTTTCTCCGTGTCACCGGCGCAGTAGGTGTGCGATCTGTAGCCCTGCGTCCCGCCGATGCAGGCCACTTCGCGGGAGCGCTCCCGCACGAAGTCGGGCAATGTGACAGGATTGCGAGAGAACTGACTCGCGGAATCGTGAACCGCCATGCGAACACCTTGGCTTGGGTCGCAGTCAACCGGAGCATGGCCCGCGGCCCTCGCAGCATCGTTGATGACACTTAGTCTCGCAACCACCGAGGTATCGACCTCGATCTCCGAGGAGCCCGGCGCGCGAGACGCTTTCAAAGACGACGCCACTTGCTCGAGTCGGCGGCACATACCGGTGGTCTTCTGTGCGCCTTCCGTACAGATGCGATCGACGAAATCAAAGAGTGCTAACAGCTCCTGCTCTCGGTTCATGCTTTTTACTTCCGCGAGAACATCGCTGAGACTTCTCTCACTCTTATGAAAGTTCCTATTGCAGTTTGAGAACACGGACTGCTTTTCTTCGTGCGAAGACATCGGAGCGCAGACGCCCTCCCCAAAAAGTAAGGGTTGGCATTGCATCTCTTGAGCGGAGCAGCTCCCTTGTGAGTACTTGCTTCCTTCAATAGCAGCGGGACTGCGACAAGAGCCGTTGATGCGACGACTAGGCCAGCCAGCAAAAATGCAATCCATGACTTCTTCGGCCCAGGCTTGCGTAAAAAGACTCCACTGTTGTTTCACAACAGCGTCCTTCCTAAGTGCTTCATACTGACCGATCCACGTGCGATATTCTTTGAGCAGCACGAGTCTTCCGCCCTGAGTTTCAAGCTTCCACGCCTCACGCCCCTGACCGGCATAGACCGACCCACAGATGGCCGCACAAATAAAAAACAGCATCCAACGCATAGACTCCCCCAGCTGTTCCTATCGGTAGAGAGGCCTAGCCCCTTGAAAGCCCGATCAACCGAGTCTGTAATTAAGACGATGTTAGCTTTTGCTTGGTCTTGAAACGCCAACTTGAAGGCATACTGGAGACCATGAAAAACTGGTTCGCCATTATTCTTCTTCTCCCCACTTTGGCGACGGCCGCGCCGGAGCTGCGTCCTTTTGCCACTGACGGCTGCACGCTCTCACCCGACGGCACGCCTCGCAATCGCACGCTCTGGCGGGAGTGCTGCGTGGCCCATGATCTGCGTCTCTGGGGCGGTGGAACGAAAACGGAACGCCTGAGTGCGGATGAAGCGCTCTTCAGCTGTGTGGAGAAAAAAGCCGGCCGAGCGATCGCGAAAGTTTTTCTCGCAGGCGTGCGCCTCGGCAGCTACTCACCTTATAAAATTCCCGCCAAAGTTTGGGGCAATGCTTGGTACGATCGCTCCGGCTATCGCGTGCTTCCGGACGGCGAGCTCCTCCAACTCCTGGACGAACTCGCTCGGCTCGAACTGCCAGAAGATATCCGCGAGGCGTATCGCCTAGAACTTGAGGCCCGTAGAAATCCTCTCTAGGTTCCTTTGGCGTAGGTAAGTTGCAGAAAATAGGGCGGTTCGCGACTTGGACTAACGGGGACTTGGCGCTTCGAGCGAGGAGATTTTCCCTACATACGCCCGTCTCCTAGACAGTCCTAGGCAAGCCCGCTACACCTCCTTTTATCTATGGATTTCACCCCTGTTCCGCTGGATGTCCTCCAGCAATACAGTGGCCTCAAGCTCAATGCTGCGGGCCCCGATAGCTTTATTGCCGACTCTTCCCGAGTGGTGCTGAAGCTTTTAGAATCAGGCCTGGAAGTTCACTCCATGCTCGCGACTCCTGAGTGGTACGAAGAGAATCGTCATCTGCTCAAGTGCGCTCCTGCCCAATGTTACGTCGCCCCGATCGAAACCATGCAGTCTGTGGTCGGCTACAATTTGCATCAAGGAGTCATGGCCCGTGCCCGTCGTCCGGCCGATGTGCCCCTGGAAGATTTGCTTCCGGGCCCCATCCTGGTGATGGATGGCATCGCTAAAACGGACAACGTCGGCGCCATCATTCGCAACGCTGCCGCCTTTGGCATCACACGAATTCTGGTCGATAGCCGCACCTGTCATCCGTTCCAGCGCCGTGCCGTTCGCACGTCCATGGGGAACGTCTACGGAATGAAAGTTCACCAAACCAACGATCTCCCAGCGGCGTTGCGCGTCCTCAAATCTCACGGTGTCCACATCGTTGGTTTTGAAAATCGCCCCCAGGCCATCGATCTGCCGAACTGTACTTTTGCTACCAGTAGCGCTGTCATTATCGGCAGTGAAGCGGAGGGCATGGCCCAGGACGTATTAAATGAGGTCCAGACCTTGGTGCGCATTCCCATCGATGGGGACGTCTACGCTCTAAACGCCGCCTGTGCCTCGGCCGTGGCACTTTACGCCCTGACAAACCATACGCCTCAGGGCAGGATTTTGTTATGAAAACACTTCTTATCGCCTTGCTCTTCTGCCTGCCTGCTTTTGCTCAAGAGGACATCGCTCGCGAACTCAATCGTGTGGCCCATGTTCAGGGCACGATCGCTCGCCTCGAGCAGTTTTCAAAAAACTATTTGGGTTTGCCGTACGGCTACAACGGCCCCTTGGGTGAAGGCCTAGAAGGTCGCTACGATCAGGACCCTCTGTGGCGCTTTGATACCTACGATTGCACCACCTACGTTGAGACGATGATCTCTCTTGCCCATGCAGCGACGCCGGAAGAATTCCAGTCTCACATGCGCGAGATCCGTTACGAGCGCGGCGTGATTGATTATTTCTCACGTAACCACTTCACAAGCCTGCAGTGGATTCCGAACAATGTTCAAAATGGTTACTTGAAAGACATCACCCGCGAACTTGTTCCCGCCTCTGTGATCAAAGTCGCACGTGCTTTGAACGATCAACCTCGCCACTACCGCGCGAAGAAGCTCGACGAACTCCGCGTGTTTGACATCCCCCGCGAGTCATTGCCTACACGCCTAGAAGAATGGCGCGAAGAAGGCTCGCGCCTGCCAGCTCTCTGGACTGAACTCGATTACATCCCCGTGGATTGGATCGTGGCGAACCCGGCCCCTCTCGCCAATATCCCCACTGGCAGTGTGGTGAATTTTGTCCGTCCAAACTGGGACCTCACCGCCTCTATCGGGACCCACTTGAACATCTCTCACCAGGGCCTGATCTTCCAACGGGATGGAAAGACCTGGCTGCGCCACTCCTCTTCCGCAGCTCCTCATAATGTGCGCGAAGAGCTCTTTATCGACTACCTACGCAAGTATGTCGGCCACGCAACCCTCAAAGGTATCCACCTGATGAGTGTTCAATAACCTGTAATTAGTACAGCTCATCTATCACAAAGACCCGCTATCCTTTAGGATGGCGGCCTATGAGAAATCTCCTCACCTTGGCACTCTTGTGTCTCACTGTTGTCGCGTGCTCGAAAGGCAGTTCCGGCAGTCAGAGAAAAAAAATCAAGCTCACGCCGGAGATGATGGACGCCGTGATGTCGCAGCAGACGCTCAGCTGCCCATCGGGTGATTGTCCTGATGCAATCGCTCGCCTCTTTATCATTAATTTTGATGACGCTGATGAAAGTGCCAACTGTACGGGCACACTTATAGGTGAGAAGTTGTTGCTCACCAATTCCCACTGCCTTGATATGGGCTCTTTAGATGAAGTGTGCGCTGGCTTCTACGCAGTGTTCAGCACAAAGCGTGGCGGTCACGAGGTCGCCCGTTGCGAAGAAGTGCTCTACCGCAATAGTCATCACGCTCGTAACCGGCAGGACCTCGCCACCAACGACTACGCACTCATCAAGCTCGATCGCACCATTCGTGCCAAGCCGCTTGAAATCAACCGTGATGGTTTTGCCCCCGGCGATAAAGTTCATCCTTACGTGATTGACCACATCAGCGCCTTCAATTCCCGCATCGTGAAGTTGAACTGCACGGTCTCAGGTGAGTCGTCCAATGGACGTGATAACGTGCTGGAGAATTGCCCGGCCATTCAAGGCAACTCGGGCTCGTCTATTTTTGATTTGAAAGGTCGTGTCGCTGGAGTGCTTTACGCCGGTGAAGACACCAGCGTCGATGAAACCACCCCCTACGAGGCGCGCATCGCAGCTCCCACAATCTCCCTTGGTTTTTCCATGGATCGCATCCTGGAAGATCTCGACGCCTGGCTCTAAGACGACATTTGTAAGAAAATTTCGCCCCCTCAGGGCCACCTTGTCCCTATCCTGAGACTCATCTCCGTTGATATTCCTTATCTATCAATTTCTAACGGAGGCTCCCCCCATGCGTCTGCTACTCTTGCTTTCTCTTCTTTCATTCGCGGCCCAGGCCCAAGTGATCGACATCGATATCAACGGTCGTCCCTACAGCTGCACTCCCCGCGGCAATGGCGGCGGCGGCAACCAGATCGAATGCGTGGAAGTCGCCTATGCGGGCCCCTTCACTCGTGACGAATCACTGCGCCTGTGCGCTGGAGCACGTAACGATGGGCCCGCTCGCTGCGCTCTTAAGGCCTATGCCGGTCCGTTCACCCGCGAAGAGTCCCTCAATCTTTGCACCGGAGCTTACAGCGTAGGCCCGGCCGATTGCGTGATCAAAGCTTATGCTGGCCCCTTCACTCGCGAAGAATCATTCCGCCTCTGCGACTCACCTTACGCGAGTGTCTCAACAGCTGAGTGCGCGATCCGTGCCTACTCAGGCCCCTACTCGCGCGAAGAATCGATCAGCATGTGCCGGGGAAGCAAATCTCTGGGCAGCGACGTCGAACTCATCGGCAAAGATGAGTCCGAGCGCTTGTTGATTGAAGTGAACGAGAAAGCGATGCGCGAAGGCACTTACAAACGCTAGGCCTTAATCTTTCCAGCTTTCAACTGGTGGGCGAGATCGTTGTATCCGCCTACCAGTTTCCCTTCTACGAAAACTTGCGGGTACGTCGCCCAGCCGCTCCAGAGCTTAATCGCGAGACGTTTCTTCCAACCACCGAAATAACTTCCGTACTGCAAGTAGGTGAAAGGAATGCCCGCTTCGGATAGAGCTTTGCGCGCCTTCCGCACGAAGGGGTTGTGCGCCATTCCGACGACCACAACTTTATTTGTACTCACCGCCGCCGCAACCTCTTTCACGACATCTGCATGGTAGGCACCTATGGTCTTCGCGGCTTCAGGCAATAGCTGATCATTAGCAAGAGTGACACGTGTCATTGAATTTCCTTGGTATGTTCGAACTGGCGTTCGACTAATTTATGATAGGTCCCTTGAGTTTCATTCATCAGTTCAGCATGGGTGCCCACCTGAACCACGGTTCCGTTTTGCATCACGAGAATCTTATCCGCGCGCTTCACCGTCGAGAGACGATGGGCAATGATCAGCGTGGTGCGCTTGCCTAGCAATCCTTCCAGAGCTTTTTGCACCAAGTGTTCGCTTTCAGCATCCAGTGCGCTGGTGGCTTCATCGAGAATCAAAAGCAGGGGGTTCTTCAGCAAGGCCCGAGCAATCGCCACACGTTGTTTCTGTCCGCCTGAGAGTTGCACACCCCGCTCTCCTACGAGCGTTTGATATCCATCAGGAAAACCCGTGATGAAATCGTGGGCGTAGGCGAGCTTCGCCGCTTGGATGACTTCGGCTTCAGTGGCCTCTGGCTTTCCGTAGCGAATGTTATCGAACAAAGATTCTGAGACAAGCACCGGCTCCTGGGACACGAGACCAATCGCTTGGCGCAACGTCGTGAGGCCGTAGTCTTTCACGTCAACCCCATCCACCGACACGTGGCCCTGCTGAGCATCGTAGAAGCGCATCAAGAGCTGCACCAACGTGGACTTCCCTGCGCCTGATGACCCAACGACCGCCACGGTTTCTTGCGGAGCAAGAGTGAAGCTCACCCCATTGAGCACCGGAAACTCACGCCGTGAGGGATAGGCAAAATGCACATCTTTAAATTCAATACTGCCTTTGATAGGTCGCTCACTTCGCGCACCATCTTGCATGCCTGGATTTTTCTCGAGAATTTCAAAGATGCGCTCACTGGCACCAAACGCCGCCATGAAATCCGTCCAGAGACTACCGAGCATGCCGACCGAGAATCCGACCGTCATGACATAGAGTAGGAAAGATGTGAGCGTCCCGACGGTCATTTCACCTGAGATCACCAACGTTCCGCCGTACCACACGACAAACACCAAAGACGCCAAACCAACCAGGGAAACGACGTTGGTAAATTGGGCGATGACCGCGATTTTTTCTTTCGAGAGCTGGAAAGATTTGTTCAGGCGTTCTATGTAGCGTGCTTTTTCAAAGGGCTCTTGGGCAAAGGCCTTCACCGTGCGCACGCCCGAGATCCCTTCTTCGGCCACACCAGAGGAAGCTGCGAGTGCGTCTTGGGTTTTGCGCGAGATGGCCTTTACCTTTTTCCCAAACCGAGCACCGAAAAAACCGAGCGGCGGAATGATCACCAAAATGAAAAATGTTAGAGTCGCTGAGGTCATGAACAACATGACCAAGCCACCCACTGCTTGGGCGAGCGCCCGCACCAGCATGGAGATGTTCACACTCAGCGCGTTTTGCAGGACTGCGGTATCGCTGGAAAGGCGCCCGAGCAGCTCGCCGGTTTTTTGACCATCGAAGAACGCCATGTCTTGCGACAGAATTTTGCCAAAGAGGTTTTCTCGCAAGCGCTTCACGGTGCGTTCACCGGCGAGGGTGAAGAAGTAATAGCGCAGGGCCGAAGTCACGGACTGCACCAAGAAGAGCCCCAGCGCAAAGAACGCTGCTGTGTTCAGCTGTGACTGGTCTTTCTGAGCGATGGCTTCATCAATGATGCGCTTAATAGAGTGTGGGTAGGCCAGCAAAGCAGCACTGCTGAGAGCGAGAAATACTAGACCCCATCCAAGGAGAGGCCATTCGTTACGACTTAATTGCAGGAGTTTCTTCCAAGTTTTCATAATCCATATGTAAGGTTTACTTTACATAATGTAAAGTTTAGTTTACATTGCCCCAATGAAGCTCTCGAACTCAATTAAGCTGCTGCGGCAGCAACATTGCGACCTATCACAGCAGCAGCTCGCGGAGCTGGTGGGGTGCTCACGTCAGGCCATCATTGCCATTGAGTCAGGGAAGATTAATCCGTCGGTTGAGACTGCGCTGAAACTCTCACATGCGCTGAATACGCCGGTGGATCAACTCTTCGCCCTACAAGAAGGCGAAGAGAAGGAATGTTTCTGCGATAAGATTGCTGATTTTTTTAAGCGCTTGAAGAAAGCCTAGAAACCCAAGATATCAACGTACGTAATACCTTGAGCCAGAGACGAATTCGACTTCGCTCGCTGACCTTTGATCATGATTTTTTTGTCATTGAAGAGGTCTTTCAAGGCCGTGCGAGAGATCACCTTGAGGGCCTCGTTGTCATTCTGCTCACGCAAAGCGGTTAGCAAAACGTTATCCATGCGACTGTGAGCGTAGCTCAGGTCGAGGGCAATGCGGAAAGCGTTGGGAACAACTTCTGGTATCGATGCAGACATAAAGTCTCCTTATAATTCAATGAAGCGCATCTCGAACTCTGTCCGGCTCACGGTGCAAAACACCGGTAAAGCGGCCCGACCATCCATGACGACTGGTTGTTGTGTAACACAGTTCTTAGGGATTTCATAACTTACCATTTCCACATTGTTCACAACGTCGATGTATTGGGTGTTGATCTTCGTACCATCCACCACTTGCAGCATCGCATCTCCCAGCGGGAGATTGATGACTGAGGCAATCAGATCCTCGGCGGTGAGGAAGTCAAAGCGGTCAACCGTGCTGTCTTTGCGGGAGACGAGCTTCCCGGTGAAGTCATACTGCAAGTAGATCAATTTTTGGAAGGAGCGCAGAACCGTGAGATAGCCTTGAGCATTTTGCTGAGTTCCCAAAATATCTAAGAAGGGGTCAAAGCGGTCGGCCTGCTGGAAGCGCAACCGCACACCGTTCACCACGTAGCCACGGTAATCAAAGGCCGTGAGCATACTTTGAAGAATGAACTTCTCCGTCCCCCACAACTTTTGCTTCTGACTCCCCTGCAGTAGGAGATCATCTAGTCCGGCCCAGCTGGCCTGCTGTGTGGCCACGTCAACCCAAGCTGTCTTTTGGCCTATCTTCACTAACAACTTACCGTCGAGGTAATGCAGCACTTGATAGCTGGGAAGGAAGCGTAGACCGAGTGACTTCTGCCAGAGTTCTGGTTTCTCGAACACGACCGGTTCATACTTCCAACCCGTGTCGGTTTTGCTCGGGCGCAATTCATAGAGTCGCGTGGCCTTGCTGGTGATGTCCGAGTCCCAGGGGCTGTCGGTTGGAGGAGCGAAGCCGTACCCGAGGAACTTAAAGACCGGAGGCGCAGCTGGCTGTGTTCGCACTTCGAAATCGTCGTAATTCAAAATCGTGAGTGAGGGTTTGAAGGTCGCAGCAGGGGCCACATCTTTCATCGCCAAATCGAGGAACTGATACTGCAAATGAGTTT
>JAIXOY010000317.1 GCA_027486525.1 Pseudomonadota bacterium | reverse complement strand
GCATGGCTCAAGGCCTACTGCGAAGGTCTCGAGATCACACCTGCGCGCTACCTGCAGTTCCTCACTCACATGGAGGCCGGAGCACTTCCCCAAGTGCTGGCCGGTTGCACCAGCGTGTTTCGTTGGGATGAGGCTTCGCAAGGCCCCCAGCATCTACGGTTGCTCGATTGGCCGCTGGCCTTAGTCGACGGTGAAACCAGTGAGCAGCTTCTCATTGAAGCTCCCGGTAAGCCCGCCCTGCTCCTCATCTGCGTTCCGGGTCTCGCCTTTCTTCCCATGACGGCGATGAACTCTCACGGCGTCACCCTGGCCTTGCACGCGAAGTACCACTCACTCAAAGAAGCCGGTGGCAGGCCAATCAGCGAAGCGGTCATCGAAGGACTGCTGCATTCTAAGAGTGTGCTCGAGCTTCGTCGCCACCTGAAGAGTTTTCAGACCCAGCGCCTCTGGGGCCTTAATTCCTGTGATGCTGCGGGCATGGTGCTCGCGATGGACATTGGTGGTCCGCAAGTCGATGTCATCAGTGCGGATTTACGGGAAGCGCGCCTGCTCGTCTTCAACAACGCTCCCCTGGTCAAAAATAAAGAGCTCGAGAGTGCGGAACCACCGACCTTCACGCATTTTTGTAAAGCTCGTCGAGAGTGGTGTCTCGAACGTTTAGAAAAAGCGTCCACAGACCATCCCCTCATCACACTGACGCGCGCGCAAAAATTACATCGGGCGAGTGCTCCGGCCGTGACACTTTCCACTCTCCAGTCCTTGATGCTTTCCCCGGCGATTCGGACCCTCGATTGGTTGGTAGGATCACCGCCGCTCTGGCAGCAAGGCACGATGGTGCGCTGGCAGGATCTGTTCACCGGTCGCATGCGCAATCCTCAGACCATCACCGTGAATTTTCCTAAAGAAGAGCGCCATGAATGGTCCCTGCGCCAGCACTATGCCTTGGCGCAAAAATCACTTGATCTAAGAGACGTCACGACCGCTTTTCACCATCTGCAAATGGGACTGGCTTCGGCCGAGGGTGAGCACAAGGCCCTCGGCGCCTGGGTCTGGGCCTGGTGGCAATGGCGGTATTTAGAAAACAAACGCGACCTTTTAATGCTCTATAAAGAGACCCAAGAAACACTCCGGCAAACACCGGCCACCTACCGGGGTCACGTGCTGCTCCTGCGATTGATCCTTGAAGTTGAGCTAGGCCTCGTGGCGACCGTGACTCCATTGGATCTACCGGCAACGCTGCGGACCTGGAGTGAGAAGTACCTCACCACACCCGCCGCGGAACGCTCCCAGCTCACAAAAGAGTTGCAGGTTCGCTTAGACATCCATGATCTCACGCCGCTCAATTCCTGGACGACAGGACGCTTGCTGGGGTAAGAAAACCTATGGGTCTTCTCTATCCTTTTCCTGTCTCCCCTGATGAAACCGGCTTTGCTCGTCTCGAGAATGGCGCTTCCGGCCGCATCAACAAAGTCACTCTCAAGAGCTATGGATTGCCGTATATTTTTTGGGGCTACGCCCTTGCCTCGCTGGCCGTTTTGTTTTTTCTTTGGCTCGCCGTCAAAGAGCCCATGGAAAAACTCGCGGGCCTCGGCGGACCAGATGCGCTGCTCGTGCTCGCACTGCAAATTTTCATCTTCTCGCTGCCGCTGATCATGCTGGGTTTCTTTTTCTACGAGAAAACACTGACGACGACACCGGGCCAACTGACCATCGGTCATCGTCTCTACGGCTTCAAGGTGAGCGAAAAAACCTACGCACTCACCGCCGATCCTTTTCAGGTGGATCACTTCATCGACGCACCCAACGTGGCGCGGATTAAGGGTGGACCGGAAGCTGTGGGGTTTCAAAACAAGGGCTATTTTACGTTGTGGGCGCAGGTGCAGAATCAAAAAGCCATTCGAGTGGATCGCCATTCACGCAAGAGCGATCTCGAGGCCCTCGCCGCGCTACTCTCCCTGGCTTCTCAGTCTTAGAAGCGATAGACCAGACCGGCCGAAAGTTGCGCGCCCACAAACAGCGGATCAAAGTCTTCGAAAGACCTCGTCTTGGTTTCTCGTTTGATTTTATAGATTTTAATCGCCTTCACCCCCGCGGCGACTTCGAGGCCCCAGCTATCCGTAGGATAGATCATCAAACTCGCTTGGCCAGCTCCCCCGGCCCCATAGCTGTTGAGGATGAACAACGGCGAGGCTTCGTACTGCATCCAAGGCACGACCACCAAGAGCATCTCGATTCGGAGCATGAGGTGTTTAAAATCCAGCAGCGCGAGGGTCGGGCCAATACCAAAATCGAAGATCCGGAAAGTCTCGTCTTGCCCTGCAACAGTCTGTTGAGCGTAGAGATAATCAAACAGAAAAGCCACGCCCACAACTGAATCTGGTTTCTGGGCCACACCCTTCAGCTGGCCACCTTGGAACGTCCAAGTGTCACCCGGTCGATCGGCCTTGGAATTTTTTGATTCGATGGCACTGAACTGGGCCGCCGAAAAATGCAGCGTTCTCGTGAAGACTCGCTCAGTGGCTTCCTTAAAGCGGGTTGTTTCTTTGTTCACTTCTTCGGCTTTCACATCGTCTTCAAAGGCCACGTCGTCTGTCGAAATGTAGGCCAGTTTTCCGGAGACGATCACCGTGATGACTTGTCCCTTAGAGCGCTCCTTCTCACCCACTCGCAACATCTTTCCGCGACGAGCGTAGCCAAGGGGCGCCGTCCTCTGAGCGTCGGCCCAAATGATCGCTTTTTCACTGGTAACCACCGCATTCTGTGCGGAATTGGCCGCGGGCGAATAGAGAGTGCCAACAAGGACGGGCGCACATAAGAGCAGCGTGCCTAAAAAGGACCTAAAATAGTGGAGCAAATCTGAGTGCTTATCTCTCATTAACCCGAGCGTCCTAGTGTGGCGTTACAATAAATCAAAGGCCCTATCCTAAGTCTAACGTGTCATCTTAAAAAAAGGAACGGGCACCTTAAACTCGCTTTGTTTTCTACCGATAGGTCGAAGTGGAACTAGGTGAAAGGAAGCCTTTATGTATAAAACATGGATGATGAAAACACTTCTTTTGAGCGCTTCGCTAGCGATGCTAGCTGCGTGTAACGAGAAGATCGCACCTGAGCTTACCGACGCGTCTGCGGCCACGACATCCGGAAGTAGCGGCGGCGGTCCGACGACCACGACGACGGCGACAAATGTTTTTAAGCTTGAACTTGATACCACGCCCACGAGCATCGACCCACTTTTGTTGGGCT
>JAIXOY010000159.1 GCA_027486525.1 Pseudomonadota bacterium | reverse complement strand
CGCCTGGGCTTTTCAAATTTTTAAGATTCAACATAACGCGCCTCTTACTTCAGGATGTCGACCATGTGAATGACCTGCTTGATCATCCCACGTACGGCCGGAGTATTTTCCAAGGTCTTAGTTGAACCAATACGGCGCAAACCTAAACCACGGACAGTTGCTTGCTGCTTCTCTGTGCAAGCAATGACACTTTTTTTCAATTTTACAGTGATCTGTTTATTAGCCATTGGTTACCTCAGACTTTTGCTTTAGCTTTCGTTTTGGCACGAGCGCGAAGACCTTTAGTCTCTACACCGCGTGCTGCCGCGATATCTTCAACAGAGCGCAAACCCTTCAATGCAGTGAAAGTAGCTTTCACGATATTGTGTGGGTTGCTTCCACGAAGTGATTTAGTCAAAACGTTACGAACACCAGCGAGTTCCAGAATTGAGCGACAAGCACCGGCAGCTTTAATACCAGTACCTTCGCCTGCTGGCTTCATAAGAACTTTGCCAGCACCAAAATTGCCCAGGATTTCGTGAGGAATAGTTCCATTCTCGATAGGTACTTTAATCATGCGCTTAGCAGCTTTCTGGCCTGCTTTACGGATTGCATCAGGAACTTCTTTGGCTTTGCCGAGACCGTAGCCTACTTTGCCATTCTTATCACCAACGATGATTAGAGCAGCAAAAGAGAAGCGACGACCGCCTTTCACAACTTTAGCAACGCGGTTAACTGCAACTACGCGCTCTTCAAGATCGACGTTTGGACCGTCGCCTTGAGCCGAAGCTTCGCGACGAGCCGGCTTTTTGTCATTTCCGCGAGGAGCGCCGCGCTTGCCGCCACGACCTTTCTTCTCTTCGCCTTCAGTTGTTTCAGTAGATTCGTTTGTATTTTCGTCAGCCATTTCTGCCTCTCTTACAGTTGGATGCCATTCTCACGGATTGCATCCGCAAGAACTTTAATCACGCCGGTGTATTGTTTTCCGCTACGGTCAAAAACTGCCACACTAACGTTGGCTTTTTTCAACTGAGCTGCAACTGCTGCACCGATCTTCTTTGCTCCTTCAGCGTTACCGGCATCAGCGACTTTCGTCTTGCCGTACGTCTGTACAGAGAAAAGGGTTTTGTTTGTTAAATCATCCACTGCTTGAACGCGAAGATGCTTATTAGTCTTCGTTACGCATACGCGAGGGCGTTCAGCAGTCCCTTCTACTTTTTTACGAATAGAGAGACGGCGACGGTATTCTTTCGCTTTCGTCGGATTCTGAATTTTACCGAGTACTTTTCTCATTGTTCACCACCTACAAATTAATTACTTTTTCGCGCCTGTTTTACCAGCTTTACGGATGACTTTTTCACCCACGTACTTCAATCCTTTGCCCTTGTAAGGCTCATGCGGACGGTAAGCACGAATTTCTGCTGCCACGAAGCCAACGAGCTCTTTATCAGCGCCGTGTACTTCAATTACGTTTTTGTTTACTTTTACTTCGATGCCTTTAGGCAGCTTGTAATCGATCTGATGAGAATGACCAAGGTTTAATTGAAGGGTTGTTCCAGACACTGCTGCCTTGTAACCAACACCATTAAACTCGAGCTCTTTCTTAAAGCCAGTCGAAACACCAGTAACCATGTTGCCAACGATCGTACGAGTTAAACCCCATACAGAACGGCCAACACGATCAAGAGTTCCTGTGACTTCTACAGTCTTATCTTTCTTTTCGACTTTAACGCCGTCGACGAGTTTGTAAGTTAATTGACCCTTCGGGCCTTTAACTTCAACAGTGCCAGCAGCAACTTTCACTTCCACTTTTTCAGGGAGAGCGATCGGTTTTTTTCCAATACGAGACATAATTTCCTCTCCTACCAGACGTTTGCGATTACTTCGCCACCAAGCTTCATCGCCTTCGCTTTACGCGAAGACATCAAGCCGGAAGAAGTAGATACGATTGAAACACCCAAACCGCTCAATACGCGTGGCATGTCTGTGTAGCCTTTATAAACACGCAAGCCCGGCTTAGAGACGCGCTCTAGCCCAACCAATGCGCCTTCTTTCAAAGCGACTTTAATTGTGATGTCAGCTGGGCCCTTCGCGATGATTTTGAAAGACTTAATGAAGCCTTCATCTTTCAAAACTTTGCAAACGCCTGCTTTGATTTTGCTGGCAGGGATCTCAACTTTGTCTAACCCAGCCTTATTCGCGTTGCGAATACGGGTCAAAAGGTCAGAAATAGGATCAGTCATCATAGTGTTCTCCTCTTACCAGCTAGCCTTGGTCACGCCCGGGATCAAACCCTGGAGTGCCAATTCACGGAACTTGTTACGGCAAAGTTTAAAGTCACGATAAACACCACGTGAACGACCAGTGAGTTCGCAGCGATTACGCACGCGAGTCATGTTTCCGTTACGAGGAAGTTTTTGCAACTTCGCACGTGCTGCATCACGCTCTGCTTCTGTAGCTTTCGCATCGATAGCTTTGGCGCGCAACTCAATGCGTTTAGGCTCTAATTTCTTAGCCAATTTTTCGCGTTGCTTGTTTTTAATTACTGAACTTAGTTTAGCCATTTCTTCCTCACTTCTCGCGGAAAGGCATGCCGAAAAGCTTCAAGAGCTCGCGGCCTTCTTCGTTATTCTCAGCGGTGGTAACAAAGCTGATCCCCATTCCGCGCACTTTATCGATACGGTCGTAATTGATCTCAGGAAAGATAATCTGTTCCTTAAGGCCCATTGTGTAATTCCCGCGACCATCAAATCCCTTTGGAGAAAGACCACGAAAGTCTTTAACGCGAGGAAGAGAGAAGTTGATCATACGATCAAGGAATTCATACATGCGTTCGCCGCGCAAAGTTACGAAAGCACCAATTGCTTGGCCCTCACGCAACTTGAATGAAGCGATAGATTTTTTAGCACGTGCGATAACTGGTTTCTGCCCAGTTACAGTTGCTACTTCTTCTACAACTAGATCCACAATTTTACCGTTACTAACAGCTTCACGAGTGATGCTGTTAACAATGATCTTTTCGAGTTTAGGAATCTGATTGATGTTTTCGTACTTAAACTTTTCCATCATCTTTTTCTTGAGCTCTGTCTCATAAATGGTCTTCAGACGGGCAGCCATGAGTTACTCCACTACTTGATGTCCGCGCCGGACTTAGCGACGCGAATTTTTTTACCGTTCTTCTCTTGTACCTTCACGCGAGTGGCTTTTCCTGATTTAGGATCTGCAACTGCAACGTTACTGATATGAAGAGCTTTCTCGAGATCAACCAAACCACCCTGAGGGCTTGCTTGAGTTGGCTTCATGGCTTTCTTAACCACGTTTACGCCTTCAACCAGAACACGATTCGTCTTCCAATTGATGTTTTTGACTTTCCCTTGTTTGCCCTTGTCTTTGCCGGCAAGTACAACAACGGTGTCGTTTACTTTGAGCTTCTGCATGAGGTCCCCTTATAGCACTTCGTGGGCGAGCGAACAGATCTTAGAAAAGTTCTTGTTACGCAATTCACGAGCAACTGGTCCAAAAATACGTGTTCCAATTGGCTCATTTTCGTTAGCCAAAATCACACATGAGTTTTCATCGAAAGTAATTGTTGTTCCGTCTTCGCGCTTGATAGGGAAAACGGTGCGCACGATGACTGCGCGCTTAACGTCACCTTTCTTAACTTTGCCGCCTGCAATTGCTTGCTGAACAGCTACGACGATAACGTCACCGATGCTTGCCGACATACGCTTAGAGCCGCCGAGTACTTTAATACACTGAACGGTTTTCGCGCCTGAGTTGTCTGCTACGATAAGATTTGATTGTTGTTGAATCACT
This sequence comes from Pseudomonadota bacterium, assembly GCA_027486525.1. Classification (GTDB taxonomy): domain Bacteria; phylum Bdellovibrionota; class Bacteriovoracia; order Bacteriovoracales; family Bacteriovoracaceae; genus UBA6144. The sequence goes on along the minus strand of JAIXOY010000159.1, from coordinate 17,711 downwards.
GTATACCTCTTCTTACTTCACGACCGACAAGAGTTCCCAGCGCTTCAAGGCAGAACGTGGACGTGACTCAATAATAGTCACGGTGTTTCCGACTTGGGCCTGTTCTGTCTCATCGTGAGCATGGAACTTATTCGAGTTAGTTACGAACTTGTGATACTTCGAATGCATAGTCTTGCGCTCTACTTTCACCACAATTGTTTTCGTCGCTTTGTCACTGACCACAACACCAGTTAATTTGCGCTTTGTTGTTTTTGTTTCAGTCATATGTCCGCCTTAATTCTTTTTGCTGTTCAACGCGGTCAAAAGACGAGCGATGTCTTTTTTTAGAACGCGCTTGGTGTGTGACTTCTCAACACCAACAGTGTGTTTGGAAAACTTGGCGTTGAACATCTCAGTCTTCAATACAGCGACTTTCTCTTTGATGTCTTTCGCACTTAGTTTCGCTGCTTCAGAATACTTAATCATGGTCTACCTCTTATTGAGCTTTAGGGGGCACGTGCCCTTCGCGCTCTAAATCTTCTTTCGAAACAAAACGAGTTCTGATTGGAAGCTTGTATTTTGCCAAACGAAGAGCTGCCTCTGCGTCAGTTTTTGTCATGCCGCCTACTTCAAAAAGCACGCGACCTGGCTTAATTACAGCAACCCACTCCTCAGGAGAGCCCTTACCTTTACCCATACGGACTTCGGCAGGCTTCTTCGTGAGTGACTTGTCAGGGAAAACTTTAATCCACATGTTTCCGCCTTTCTTCGTTTCACGAGAAATGGCGATACGTGCAGCTTCGATCTGACGATTCGTAATAAAACCGCATGAAAGTGCTTGGAGGGCGAAATCACCAAAAGTGATTCCGTTTCCTGTATGAGCAGCACCGGTCATACGACCTTTTTGCATTTTTCTAAACTTAACTCTCTTTGGGCTTAGCATAAAAACCTCGGATTCTTACTTGTAAATCTCACCCTTGTATACCCATACCTTAACGCCAATAATGCCGTAGCCCGTTTTGGCTGTAGCAGTGGCGTAATCGATATCAGCACGCAAGGTGTGAAGAGGGACTTTGCGCTCAGAGTAGCCTTCGGTACGAGCGATTTCAGCTCCACCAAGACGACCTGCACACTTAATCTTGATACCCTTCACGCCTGAACGGAATGCAGAAGTCATCACCTTTTTCATGGCGCGACGGAAAGCAACCCGCTTCTCAAGTTGTTGGGCAATATTTTCGGCAATCAACTTAGCTTCAGCGTCAGGACGCTTTACCTCAGCGATATTGAAAAATAAAGGACAGTTCGTAATTTTTTTGAGGTCATTGCGAATCTTTTCGATTCCAGTGCCCTTCTTACCAATCGCGATACCTGGTTTAGCCGAGTATACGGTAACTTTTACTTGGTCAGCCGTACGAGTGATCTCGGTTTTTGCAATTGAAGCTGAAGCAAGTTCTGTATCCACGTAGTTACGGATAGCAAGATCCTGCTGCAAAATGTTGGCGTAGTTGTTCTTAACGTACCAGTTCGAGTGCCACGTCTTAATGTAGCCGAGGCGAAAGCCGGTAGGTTGTACTTTTTGTCCCATTGTCGTAGTCCCTTTTTACGCTTCTTTAAGGCTAATGGTGATGTAGCTGGATTTCTTGATAATGCGGTAAGCACGGCCTTGGGCACGTGGTTGAATACGCTTCAACTGAGGGCCCTCATCAACCTTAACGATATCAATCGTCAAATTATCCAGATCATACTTCTTAGATTCAGAAGCAATCGCAAGACCGCTGTTAATAAGCTTGGACATGATAATCGCGATTTCTTTCTTCTCAGAGAATCGGAGAATCTTCAAAGCTTCTTCAACTTTCTTACGACGGATCAAATCAGCAACACCGCGAACTTTGCGAGCTGTGATTCCTACGTTGTTATTTTTTACTGTAATCATTTAATCCTCACTTCTTCGGAGCTGATGATTCTTCAGCTTTCTTATCGCCAGCAGTATGGCCTTTGAAAGTGCGAGTCTCAGCGAATTCACCGAATTTGTGGCCAACCATATTGTCAGTCACATAAACGGGGATAAATTTTTTGCCGTTATGAACAGCGAAGGTTAGCCCGATAAAATCAGGAACTACCATTGAACGACGAGACCAAGTCTTGATGACTTTGTTGCCCTTCGTATCTTTCTTCGCTTCGGCTGCTTTGTCGTAGAGGTAAGCGTCTACGAAAGGGCCTTTCTTGAGTGAACGTGCCATTTGTGTTTCCTCTCTTACTTACGACGTTTGACAATAAATTTGTCAGTACGTTTATTTTTACGAGTTTTAAAGCCGCGAGTTGCAAGACCCCATGGTGATACTGGGTGACGACCACCTGAAGTACGCCCTTCACCACCACCGTGTGGGTGATCAACTGGGTTCATAACAACACCGCGAACAGCTGGACGAATACCGCGGTGACGGTTCTTACCAGCCTTACCAATGTTTTCGAGTTCGTGCTCAATACGACCGACCTGGCCGATTGTAGCGCGGCAGTTTGATTTCACACGACGAAGCTCGCCTGAAGGCAAACGTAGAAGAGCAAACTCACCCTCTTTCGCCATCAACTGAGCATAAGCACCAGCCGAGCGTGCCATTTGGCCGCCAGCACCTGGCTTAAGTTCAACGTTGTGAACCAAGGTACCGATTGGAATATCGCTCAAAAGCTTAGCATTACCAGCTTTGATGTCAGCCGAATCTGACGCTATTACAACGTCGCCAATTTTCATGCCAACAGGAGCGATAATGTAATTCTTCACGCCGTCTGCATAACAGATCAAAGCAATGTTGCATGTACGGTTAGGATCATGCTCGATTGATTGAACCGTTGCTGGGATATCAAGCTTATTACGTTTGAAATCAATCAAACGGTATTTTTGCTTAACACCACCACCATGGTGGCGTGTAGTGATTCGGCCAGCGTTGTTACGGCCAGCTTTCGATTTCTTTGGGGCAAGCAAACTCTTAAGTGGAACTGCTCCACGAGTTGTATCACCCGTTATAACAACCATTTCACGAAGAGATGGAGTAATTGGTCTAAATTTTTTGAGGGTCGTCATGGCGATTTTCCTTAAATACCTTTAAAGAATTCAATCTTTTGGCCGTCCTGAATCTGAACCCATGCTTTCTTAGAAGATGGGGTCTTCTTCATGCCACCCTTAGAACCCGAGCGCTTTGGCTTGCCCGCAGTTACAGAGGTACGCACGTTAAGGACTTTCACGTCGAAATACTTTTCGACTGCCGATTTGATTTGGTTCTTGTTGGCTTTCAAATTTACCAAGAAGCTGTAGCGATTAGTTGCTTCAGTTTCTTTAGAAGTTTTTTCAGTCATCAATGGTTTGACGAGGACGTTCTCTAAACCTGACATCTTACACCAGCCTGCTGATAAGTTTTTCCAAAGCTGCTTTCTCAATAATCAAGTTTTCAAACTTAACTGCTTCATAAACAGAAAAGCCTGAAACCGGAGCGTACTTAGCGCGAGCCAAGTTACCTACTGCGAAGTCAACTTTGTCGTTTTGCTCAGAAGTGATCACAAGCGCCGGCAACAAGTTGCGAGTGCTGAGAGCTTTGAACATATCTTTTGTTTTTCCAGTTGATTCAATCTTATCAACAACGATGAGTTTCCCGGCTTGGAACTTGTCAGCGATGATTGAGTGGATTGCACCATTCATCACTTTCTTATTCACTTTCTGGGTGTAGTCACGTGGCTGAGGACCGAAAGTGGTACCGCCGCCAGGCATAAGCGGAGAACGCTTAGAACCTTGACGAGCATTACCAGTGCCCTTTTGCTTGAATGGCTTTTTACCGCCGCCCGAAACAAGAGCTTTGTTTTTTGTGGCTGCTGTACCCTGACGACGACCGGCCAAGAGTGCTTTCACAACTTGGTGAACAACTGGAACATTTACTTTCTCAGCTGATAGATCAATCGTCGCTTTGAGCGAGCCTGATTTTTCAAATTTTGTATTAAGTACTGCAATATCAGTCATGGTCTTCTCCCTCACGCCTTCTTGACCGCTTTCGCGATCTTGATGAAGCCGTTTTTCGAACCGGGAACTGAACCCTTGATCAGCATGTAGCCGTCCTTGGTGTTCACTTCGACTACTTGGATGTTTTGAACGGTTACGGTCTCGTTCCCCATCTGGCCCGGCATTTTCTTTTCCGCAAATACGCGTGCTGGTGTAGCACGGCAGCCGATAGAACCTGGACGACGGTGAAAGTGTGAACCGTGAGAAGCAGGACCGCCCTGGAAATTGTAACGCTTCATTACGCCTTGGAATCCCTTACCTTTAGAGGTACCGGTGACGTCGATGATTGTGTTAGCTGGGAATTCTTCCAAGCCGACTTCTTTGCCTACAGCATCAGTAGCAGCAGTCTCAACCTTCACTTCTGAAAAGTGAGTGAGGTTTTGAGTGATGCCAGCTTTCTTAAGAGTGCCCTTAACCGGTTTGGTCAAGAGACTCTCGCGCTTCTCGTGGTAAGCCACTTGATAAGCGTTGTAGCCGTCTTTCTCTTTAGTTTTAACTTGGGAAATGACGTTGGGGATGAGCTTCACAACGGTTACAGGAATATGATTCCCGTTAGCGTCGAAAATTCTCGTCATGCCTGCCTTGATTCCATAAATGGCAGGCAGACTTACTTTAGTCTCTGACATTCGACCTCCACAGCATCACCCTTTTAAAGGGATGCATTCATGGTTTATAAAAATGTATTAAGCGTGAACTTAGGGTCCGAGCTTTATACTAGTACTTAATTTCTACGTCAACGCCTGCAGACAAATCGAGCTTCATGAGGCTGTCGACGGTTTGCTGAGTTGGCTCGATGATGTCAACGAGGCGCTTGTGAGTGCGCATCTCAAATTGTTCACGAGACTTTTTATCAATGTGCGGAGAGCGGAGAACTGTGTAGCGATTGATCTCTGTAGGAAGAGGAATCGGTCCAGCAACACGTGCGCCCGTGTTTTTAGCAGTTTGAACGATCTCTTGAACTGAGGCGTCAAGGATGTTGTAGTCATAAGCGCGGAGCTTAATTCTTAACTTATTGGTCTTCATGCAAACTCCAAAATTGTGTCTCGGAAAAGTAATGGAACCATGGGCCTTTGTAAAGCCCTGTTCCGGGTATTTTTTATTGAGGCCGTATTCGGCCAATTTTTAGATGAAAATGCCTCGTTTCTCGAGAATTGCCTTAGCCTGGGAGGCGCCAACGCGCTCATATCGACGGAAAGTCAGAGTGAAACTGGCCCTTCCCTGTGTCTTAGAGCGTATCTGGGTGCTGTAGCCGAACATTTCAGACAAAGGCACTTCAGCTTTTAGCACATCCTTACCTGACTTAGGCTCTATGCCCAGAATCTGACCGCGCTTAGCATTAACATCCGCAATTACATCGCCGGCAAAATCTGAGGGAGTTGTCACCTCGAGAGCCATTAAAGGCTCCATCAAAAGCAATCCCGCTTTTTGACAGGCTTCCTTGAAAGCTTGAGACCCTGCAATGACATAGGCCACTTCACTGGAATCGGTCTCACTGAATTTCACTTCTTCGACAGTCGCTTTAATTCCAATAAATGGGTAACCGGCCAATGCACCACCTGGAGCAGAGTCCAAAATGCCTCGCTCAACAGCTTGGTAGAATTCTGCAGGTACTCCGCGATCTTTCTTAGGAATTTCTACTTTGATTTCAGCTGCCCCTTCGAGTGGTTCTACTTTCACGCGGCAATGTCCGTACTGATTCTTTCCTTGAATTTCTCTGTTCACAGACTGCTCAGCGCTTGCTGTGCCTGAGATTGACTCGCGGTATGCAACTTGTGGCGAACCAACGTTCACACCAACTTTGAATTCGCGGGCAAGCCGATCGCAAATAATTTCAAGATGGAGTTCGCCCATTCCAAAAATTAAGAGTTGACCAGTTTCTTTGTTATTTCTGAAAGTAAAACTTGGATCTTCAATACGAAGATATTCGAGTGTTGTTTGGAGCTTTTCTTCGTCAGCAGTTGTCTTAGGCTCGATCGCCACAGAAATAACTGTCTCAGGGAAGTCCATCAAATCGAAGATGACTGGCTTGTGATCCGCACATAGCGTTTGGCCAGTTGTGGTCGACTTGAGCCCTGAAATGGCAACGATATCACCGGCACCAGCTTCTTCAATTTCAGTACGTTTGTTAGCATGCATCTGAAGAAGTTTATTGATGCGTTCTTTTTTCTTCTCGAGTGGATTCAGCACCTGCTGACCCACTTTGAGTGTGCCAGAGTAAATGCGTACATAGGTAATACGACCTACGAATGGGTCCGAGGCAATTTTAAAAGCGAGTCCACTAAAGAGCTCTTCGTCGTTTGGCTGACGCTCAACCATTTGTTCAAAGTCTTTAGCGTCATGGGCCATCACAGCGCCCTTATCCAGAGGAGATGGGAGATACTTAACAACAGCATCAAGCAATGGCTGAACGCCTTTGTTCTTGAAAGCTGAGCCACAAAGAACAGGGATAAATCCATGCTTAATGGTGGCTCCGCGAATAGCAGCATCCACATCTTCAACTGAGATTTCTTCGCCATTCAAATAACGATCGGCGAGCTTATCGTCGAAATCAGCGAGATGCTCTAAGAGCTCATCGCGATAAAGTTTGGCTTCGTCGGATTCATCTTTGGTGAGTTCGCGAGTGACAAATTTTTCGCCAAGGTCACCTTCGCCCCACTCCATGGCTTTCATGGTGACGAGGTCGATCATGCCTTTGAAATTTTCTTCAGAGCCCATAGGCATCTGAAGAGCTGCGGCTTTCTTGCCGAGTTTTTCACGAATCTCTGAAACGACACTGAGAAAGTCAGCGCCTGTGCGGTCCATTTTATTTACGAAGGCGATGCGGGGGACTTTGTACTTGTCACCCTGGGCCCACACAGTCTCTGACTGAGGCTCTACACCTCCCACGGCGCAAAACACACCCACGGCACCATCAAGGACGCGCAGCGAGCGCTCTACTTCGATGGTGAAGTCTACGTGGCCGGGAGTATCGATGATATTGATGGTGTGACCGTTCCAGGCGCAAGTTGTCGCTGCAGCCGTAATGGTAATGCCACGCTCTTGTTCCTGGATCATCCAATCCATTGTGGCAGTCCCTTCATGGACTTCGCCAATTTTATAATTTTTGCCGGTGTAATAGAGGATCCGCTCACTCGTGGTGGTCTTGCCGGCATCAATGTGGGCCATGATGCCAATATTACGAATTTTATCTATTTGGTGTGATTTCATGAAAGGTAGCTCATTAAAATAAAAAAGGGCCCTCTAGGGGCCCTTCGTAATTTAAACCAAGTTTAAAGCGATTACCACTTAAGGTGAGCAAATGCTTTGTTGGCTTCTGCCATCTTGTAAACGTCTTCACGTTTCTTAACAGCGCCGCCACGGTTGTTAGCAGCATCCAAAATTTCATCAGCGAGCTTGGTCACCATGTCTTTGCCAGCGCGTGTACGTGAGTATTCGCGGAGCCAACGAATAGCGAGAGACTGCTTACGGTTCGGGCGAACTTCGATAGGCACCTGGTAAGTTGCCCCGCCGATACGGCGAGATTTAACTTCAACAGCTGGCTTCACGTTGTTCATGGCTTTCTTGAAGACTTTGAGGCCTTCTTCGCCAGATTTTTGTTCAACGATTGAAAGAGCACCGTAGAAGATAGCTTCTGCAGTTGATTTCTTTCCATCGTACATCATGCAATTGATGAATTTAGTTACGAGTTGATCACCGAATTTTGGATCGGGAAGAACGTCGCGGGTCTCGGCTTTATGCTTACGGCTCATTTTCTACTCCAAATCTCTTATTTCTTAGGTTTCTTAGCGCCATAAAGTGAGCGACGTTTGCGACGTTTCTCTACTCCTGAAGCATCAAGGGCACCGCGTACGGTGTGGTAACGAACACCTGGAAGATCTTTCACACGACCGCCGCGAATTAGCACGATACTGTGCTCTTGCAAGTTGTGACCTTCGCCACCGATGTACGAAATGACTTCGTAACCAGAAGTGAGTTTCACTTTGCAAACTTTACGCAAAGCCGAGTTTGGTTTCTTAGGTGTGGTTGTATATACGCGAGTACATACACCGCGACGCTGAGGACAGTTTTCCAATGCCGGAGCTTTCGTCCGGTACTGAGTTTGTGTTCTGCCCTGGCGGACAAGTTGGTTAATTGTAGGCATTGCTACTTACTCCTTACTACTTCTTCTACTTTCTAGGAAAGTGACCTGAGGGTTTAACATGGCCCCCAGGCCTCTTTCAAGTCGTTTGTTTAGAGACTCATCATGAAGGGGTTTTCTTCCTTCACTACTTCCGCCTGGAACCCTGCGTAACGCGGCAAGCCGGTACCAGCTGGGATCAAACGGCCCATCAGAACGTTTTCCTTAAGACCTAGCAACGTGTCCTTCTTCCCTTCCAATGTGGCCTGGGTAAGAACTTTCGTAGTCTCTTGGAATGACGCAGCTGACAGGAAACTTTCTGTAGTCAGAGACGCTTTAGTAATACCGAGGAGCAAAGACTTAGTCTGTGCTGGCTCGAGACTTTCAGCGATGAGGCGTTCGTTCTCTTCGGCCAACTCTGCCTTAGTTACTGAATCGCCCTGAACAAAGATCGAATCACCTGGGTCAGTGATCTCAACTTTCTTCAGCATCTGGCTCACAATTACTTCAATGTGCTTATCATCGATCTTCACACCCTGCAGACGGTAAACCTCTTGGATTTCGTCGACGATGTAGCGAGCAACCGCTTTCTCACCGAGTACACGCAAGATGTCGTGCGGGTTCGTAGGACCGTCCATGATCTGGTCACCTGGGCGAACATAGTCACCCTCGTTAACCACAACGTAGCGGCCTTTTGGAATCGTGTAGACCACTGGCTCGCCGCCATCTTCTGGCTTAACGATGATCTTACGTGAGCCGCGGACTTCAGGGCCGTACTCAACTGTACCGGCGATATCAGAAATCTGTGAGCTGTTAGAAGGCTTACGCGCTTCGAACAATTCAGCAACACGAGGAAGACCCCCGGTGATGTCTTTAGTCTTAGTAGATTCGCGTTGGACCTTCGCCATTACGATACCACCGTCGATCTTATCTCCTGGGTTCACAACGACGTTAGAGCCGACTGGGAGACCGTAAGAAGCAATACGCTTAGTGCCTGGGATAATGATCGGATTACCGGCATCATCGCAGATGATCAAACGTGGTTGCTTAGACAAGTCTTCCTTGGCTTTCGCTTCGGTTACAACTCGGTGAGAGAGACCAGTTACTGAGTCGACTACTTCTGTGAAGGTAGCGCCGAGCACGAGATCTTCGTACTTAACTGTACCAGCGACGTCACTGATGATCGGAGCTGCGAACGGATCCCATTCGAGAATCTTATCACCAACAGTAATTGTCTGACCGTCTTTGAAGAAGATCGTTGCACCGTAGATCGCTGGGTAACGTTCTTTCTCAATTCCAGCAGCCGTCTTAATAACGATCTCACCGGTTTTGTTCATGATGATCGACGCGCCATCGGCACGACCGAACACTTTCACGTTATCGAAGCTTACGAGACCTGAAGTTTTAGCTTCAGTCTTGTTAACTTGAGCACCTGCAGTTGCCGTACCACCGATGTGGAACGTACGCATGGTGAGCTGAGTTCCTGGTTCACCGATCGACTGAGCAGCAATGATACCTACGGCTTCACCGTTAGATACCAACTTACCGCGAGACAAGTCGCGACCGAAGCAAAGTGCGCAGTAACCGTACTTCTCTTTACAAGTAAGTACTGAACGAACGCGGATTTGGTCGACTTCTTGGTCAACAAGCAATTGCACATCTTTCTCGATGAACAAGTGGTTGCGTTTGAAGAGAGTTGAACCTTCTTTGCCTTTAACGTCTTCGAGTGAAACACGGCCCAACACACGGTGAGCAACGTGCTCAACAACTTCACCAGCTTCAATACGTGAAGTCTGCATGATGCCATCATCAGCGCCACAGTCAGGATTACGAATAATCCCGTCTTGAGCAACGTCGACCAAACGACGTGTGAGGTAACCTGAGTTAGCGGTTTTAAGAGCTGTATCGGCAAGACCCTTACGAGCACCGTGCGACGAAGCGAAGTACTGAAGAACGGTCAAACCTTCACGGAAGTTAGAAGTAATCGGTGTTTCAATGATCTCGCCAGACGGCTTCGCCATCAAACCACGCATACCTGCAACCTGACGGATCTGGACATTAGAACCACGGGCGCCTGAGTCAGCCATCATGAAGATGGCATTGAATGAAGGAGCTTTCGTTTTTTCTTTACCAGATTCGTTCGTGAACTCTTGCTTAGAAAGACCTTCGATCAACACTTTAGAGAGTTTTTCGTTGGTTTGAGCCCAAACGTCGACGATCTTGTTGTAACGTTCGCCGTTGGTGATCGACCCTTCGTTATATTCGTTGGTGATCTTCTCAACTTCTTTCTGAGCAGTATCAATGATCTCTGGCTTCTCTTTCGGGATAACCATGTCTTTGATGTTGATCGAGATACCGGCTTTCGTTGCGTACTCGTAACCCATCTTCATGATTGAGTCTGCGAACACGACCGTCTGCTTCTCAGTACCTTTACGGTAAGCCTTATCGATAAGCTTCGCGAGTTCTTTCTTGTTCAAGATCTTGTTGATGTCCTCGTACTCGAGACAGTCCGGCAAGATGTTGTAAACGAAAGTACGGCCAACGGTAGTTTCAACCATTTTGCTTTCGATACGAATCTTGATCGGTGACTGCAAGTGCAAGTTACCCGTGTGGTAAGCGAACTGAGCTTCTTCTTTTGAAGAGAACACTTTGCCGTAGCCACGTGCGAACGGACGTACACGAGTCATGTAGTACATACCCAAGACGATATCTTGAGAAGGCACGATGATCGGAGTTCCGTCTTTTGGAGACAAGATGTTGTTCGTCGACATCGCCAATACGCGAGCTTCAATTTGAGCTTCGATTGACAATGGAACGTGAACCGCCATTTGGTCACCGTCGAAGTCGGCGTTGAAGGCTGTACAGACGAGCGGGTGAAGCTGGATGGCCTTACCTTCGAACAATACCGGCTCGAACGCTTGGATACCGAGGCGGTGAAGAGTTGGAGCACGGTTAAGAAGCACTGGATGCTCTTGAACCACTTCTTCCAAAATGTCCCAAACTTCCTGGCGCTGCTGATCAACCATCTTCTTCGCGACTTTAATAGTCGTGCAGTGACCTTTGTCGATCAACTTGTTGTAAATGAACGGCTTGAAGAGTTCCAAAGCCATAAGCTTCGGAAGACCACATTGGTGGAGCTTCAAGTTTGGACCTACCACAATAACCGAACGACCAGAGTAGTCGACACGCTTACCGAGAAGGTTTTGACGGAAACGACCTTGCTTACCTTTCAACATATCTGAAAGTGAACGCAATGGACGCTTGTTTGCGCCAGTGAAGACTTTACCGCGACGGCCGTTATCGAAGAGAGCGTCTACTGCTTCTTGCAACATGCGTTTTTCGTTACGGATAATGATCTCTGGAGCGTTCAATTCTTTGAGGCGCTTGAGACGGTTGTTACGGTTGATCACACGACGGTAAAGGTCATTCAAGTCAGATGTAGCAAAGCGGCCGGCTTCCAATGGAACCAACGGACGAAGATCCGGTGGCAAGACTGGGATAACGTCCATCATGAACCAGTCAGGCTTGTTTGAGCTCTTCAAGAGAGATTCAACAACCTTAAGGCGTTTGATGAGTTTTGCGCGTGAAAGATCAGTCGTTGCATCTTTCAAACCGCGGCGCAATTCTTTGTTCAAGATATCGAGGTCGACTTTAGACAAGAGATCTTTAACAACCTCACCGCCCATGCCCGCCTTGAAATCAATTCCGCCCTGCTTAAGTTCGAAGAACTTCTGCTCAGTGAGGATAGAGCCGACAGGTACGCCGCCTTCTTGTCCGTCTGTAGCAGATTGCATAACGATGTAAGCTTCGTTGTAGAGGATGCGCTCGAGATCTTTCAAAGAAAGATCGAGGAGTGCGCCGATACGACTTGGCAATGAACGCAAGAACCAGATGTGTGCAACAGGAGTTGCGAGCTCAATATGCCCACAACGCTCACGGCGGACTTTAGAGAGAGTGACTTCTACGCCACACTTCTCACAAACCACACCACGGTGTTTCATACGCTTGTATTTACCGCAGATGCATTCGTAGTCTTTGATTGGGCCGAAGATCTTTGCACAGAAAAGACCATCACGCTCCGGCTTGAATGTCCGGTAGTTGATTGTTTCTGGTTTCTTCACTTCACCAAATGACCATTCACGAATTGTGTCAGGTATCGCCATCTTAATAGGGATAGCTTGAACGCTGACGGGGTTTTTGGGCTTATCAAAAAAGTTAAGTAAGTCTTTCATGTAACTTAAGCTCCTCTCAGCGATCCTTAAAGAATAGTTTCTGTGTTCGGCTCTTCGAGTTTCACATCAAGAGCGAGAGCCTGAAGCTCGCGGATCAAGACGTTGAAAGACTCTGGGAGACCTGGTTCGAGGACTTGCTCACCCTTGACGATTGACTCGTACATGCGTGTGCGACCCACGACGTCATCCGACTTAACAGTCAAGAACTCTTGGAGTGTGTAAGCAGCACCGTATGCTTCAAGTGCCCAAACTTCCATTTCCCCGAGACGCTGACCACCGAACTGCGCTTTACCACCCAACGGCTGCTGAGTAACGAGCGAGTAAGGACCAGTAGAACGTGCGTGAATCTTTTCATCCACCAAGTGGTGAAGTTTCAACATGTACATTGAGCCCACGGTTACTTCTTCAGAGAAGGCTTCACCGGTGATGCCGTCGAACAATGTCGTCTTACCACTGCGGTCGAGATCAGCGAGTTCCAACATTTCTTCAATGTCTTCCTCAGTTGCACCGTCGAACACTGGACTTGCGAAGCGAACGCCTGTGTGAAGCTGTTCACCCAAACGGTTGACTTCTTCGTCTTTGGCTTTCTTCAGCCAAGCATCGGCTTCTGGTGATTTGTAGATTTTGCTCAACAAATCTTTCAAACGTGCGATGTCTTGTTTTTGCTCCATCATGGTAGCGATCTTCTCGCCCAATCCACGACCAGCCCAACCCAAGTGCAATTCGAAAAGCTGACCGATGTTCATACGTGATGGAACACCTAGTGGGTTCAACACGATTTCAACCGGAGCACCGTCTGCCATGTAAGGCATATCTTCGAGAGGGAGAACGCGTGAGATAACACCTTTGTTACCGTGGCGCCCCGCCATTTTATCACCGGCCTGAAGCTTACGCTTAATGGCGATGTAAACGACGACTTTCTTAATCACGCCTGGAGGCAATTCGTCGCCCTTGTGGAGCTTCGCGATTTGCTCGTTCGCTTTTGAGCGAACGCGATTAATACGGTTGCGGATATCAGCGAAGTATTCAGAAAGGCGTTCTTCCTGCTCAGCCTTGAGTGGGAGGTAACCAATCAATTCGAAAGGAATGCCGTAAAGCACTTCTTCAGTAATCTTGGTGCCTTTCTTCAACAACTCAGTAGCGCCATCTTCAGAGACAAGTTTGTCTTCAATGACTGCGCCGCCAAGCATTTCTGCAATCTTCTTGATCGCTGAACGTTGGATGGCTTTAACTTCGATGTTTTCGTCACGACGAACCAAAGTGGTTTCGCGCTCGATGATAGCTTTTGAGCGTGCGTCGAGCTCAACGCCTTCACGTGTGAACACGTGAGCATCAATGACGGTACCGCGAACCGATGAAGGAACGCGCAAAGAGGTATCCTTAACGTCGCCGGCTTTATCACCGAAGATAGCTTTCAAGAGCTTCTCTTCTGGAGAAAGTTGAGTCTCACCTTTTGGAGTGATCTTACCAACCAAGATGTCTCCTGGTTTTACGATCGCGCCCACGCGGATGATACCAGCTTCGTCGAGGTCTTTGAGGGCCTCTTCAGAAACGTTTGGAATATCGCGTGTGATCTCTTCTTTGCCGAGCTTCGTATCACGAGCTTCCACTTCGTAGTTTTCGATGTGGACAGTTGTGAATACGTCTTGGGCCAACATCTTTTCAGATATGAGGATCGAGTCTTCGTAGTTGTAACCACCCCATGGCATGAATGCCACGAGGACGTTGTGACCAAGGGCCAAATCACCGTATTGGGTGGCTGGACCGTCGGCGATAACGTCACCCAAGCGAACAACATCACCCTCTTTAACGAGAGCACGTTGGTTGGCACAGGTGTTTTGGTTCGTGCGCTGATACTTAACGAGTTTGTAGATATCTACGCCTGACTCGTCTTCCTTAAAGCTATCACGCTGGATAACGATACGGTTTGAGTCAACGAAGATTACGCGGCCGTCGTGTTCAGCAACTAGGATTGCTCCTGAGTCGTGAGCGATAACGTTTTCAATACCAGTTCCTACGATAGGAGCGTCAGTTTTGATTACAGGAACCGCTTGGCGCATCATGTTTGAACCCATCAAGGCACGGTTGGCGTCATCGTGCTCGAGGAACGGAATCAAAGACGTTGCGATCGAAATCATTTGTGATGGAGAAACGTCCATCAAATCCACTTCAGATGCGTCAACGAGGGCAAGTTCACCCTGCTTACGAGCTGGAATCATGTGGCCAGCGACCTTGTTGTCTTTGATAGACGCGCGGTCAGCTTGAGCGATGATCTTCCCTTCTTCTTCGAATGAAGAGAAGTAGCGAACTTTTTTCTCGATAGAACGATCTTCGTTGATGACTCGGTAAGGAGTTTCAATGAAGCCGTATTCAGAAACTTTTGCGTACGTAGAGAGAGAAGTGATCAAACCGATGTTTGGTCCCTCTGGTGTTTCGATCGGGCACATACGACCGTAGTGAGTGGCGTGTACGTCACGAACTTCGAAACCAGCGCGCTCACGAGTCAAACCGCCTGGGCCAAGAGCTGAAAGACGACGCTTGTGCGTGACTTCAGACAATGGGTTGGTTTGATCCATGAACTGAGACAATTGGCTTGAACCGAAAAATTCTTTAATAGCAGCAGCAACTGGTTTTTGGTTTACCAAATCGTGCGGCATCATAGTGTCGAGTTCTTGGATCGACATACGCTCTTTTACTGCGCGTTCCATACGAACCAAACCTACACGGAATTGGTTCTCAAGAAGCTCACCGACTGCCCGAACGCTGCGGTTACCCAAGTGATCGATATCATCAACTTGGCCTTTACCGTTGTTCAAATCAACCAAGTACTTAACAGTCATCAAGATATCGTCTTTAGTGAGAATTGTGTTCTCAACAGGGATATCGAGGCCGAACTTG
Organism: Pseudomonadota bacterium; assembly: GCA_027486525.1. Lineage (GTDB taxonomy): Bacteria > Bdellovibrionota > Bacteriovoracia > Bacteriovoracales > Bacteriovoracaceae > UBA6144. The sequence goes on along the minus strand of JAIXOY010000159.1, from coordinate 2,440 downwards.
TAATTGATCTTCATACGGCCAACACGAGAAAGATCGTATTTAGCTGGGGTGAAGAACAAACCATTGAACAAAGTCTCGGCAGCTTCCAATGTAGGAGGCTCACCTGGACGCAAACGTTCAAACACTTTCAGAAGGGCTTCTTCTGTTGCGTTCGTTTTGTCGAGGAACAAGGTGTTGCGGATCTGGTCACTGTAGTTGACGTTATCGATGTAGATAACTTGAACTTTTTTGTTACCAGCTTTGATCAATTCGAAAATCTTAGATTCAGTCAAAGCTTCGTTCGCAGCAACAAGAACTTCACCAGTCGCTTTGTCGAAAATATCGTCTGCTACAACTTTGCCGACAACGTCCTCGAGCTTCGCTGGAAGAGTCTTCATTCCTGACTGCTTCAACTTCTGAACGGCAGCTTTCGTGATCTTCTTGCCTTTCTTGATGATCGCTTCGCCAGTTTTTGGATGAACGATGTCATCCTCAACGCGTGCGCCAGTCAAAAGGTCGAAATCCAACTCACGCTCGTAGCTCTTTTCAGAGAGATGGAGTGTTTCGAGAGGATAGAAAGCTTTAAGCAAGTCAGACACGCTGTAGCCCATTGCTTTAAGAACAACAGTAGCGTGGAACTTACGTTTACGATCGATACGAGCGTAAAGAATGTTTTTGTGATCGAATTCGAAATCGAGCCATGAGCCACGATGAGGAATGATACGAGCTGAGTACAAGAGCTTACCAGAAGAGTGCTTCTTGCCTGAGTCGTGTTCAAAGATGATACCAGGTGAACGGTGCAACTGAGAGACGATTACGCGCTCAGTTCCGTTGAAGATGAATGAGCCAGTTGGCGCCATCAACGGGATGTTACCCAAGTAAACTTCTTGTTCTTTGATCGATGAGATCGTGCGAGTGCCGTCTTCTTTCTCATTGTTGAGATCGTAGAAGATCAAACGCACAGTCACCTTCAATGGTGACTCGTAAGACATACCGCGTGAACGGCATTCTGCTACGTTATATTTGGGCTCTTCGAGAGTGTAAGACACGAACTCGAGAGAGACGGTTTTGTTAAAGTCAAAAATTGGGAAAATCGACTTGAAGACAGCCTGAAGGCCTTTGTCTTCACGTTTTGCAGGAGGAATATCCTTCTGCAAGAAGTCCTCGTATGAGCTGATCTGCAGCTTCATGAGGCTGGGGGGAGAGATAACGTAGTCGTTCTTACTGAAACTTCTCCGCGTCCAGGCGTTAGGTGCGAAAACTTTTGTCATTGCTGACTCCTCAATACTTCTAAGACGACGCTTAATTAGAAACGCAAAAATGGAAGCGCGCTTTTAGGGCACGCTTCCATATAAAATCTCAAACTCGAACGAGAATTACTTAATTTCGACCTTGCCGCCAGCAGCTTCAAGCTTCTTCTTGATTTCTGCAGCTTCGTCTTTAGTCGCGCCTTCTTTAACAGTCTTAGGAGCGCCTTCAACGAGGTCTTTCGCTTCTTTCAAGCCGAGGCCTGTGATCGCGCGAACTTCTTTAATAACGTTGATTGGAGAAGCACCTTTGTCTGAAAGAACAACTGTGAATTCAGTTTTCTCTTCAGCAGCCGGGCCTGCAGCAGCAGCGCCGCCAGCAACTGCTACTGGAGCAGCAGATACGCCGAATTTAGTTTCAAGTTCTTTGACCAAGTTAGCGAGGTCAAGAACAGACATTTTAGATACGTGTTCGATCAATTGGTCATTTGTAATAGACATGGGAAGCTCCTTAAACTTTTATAAAATTAAGCGTTTTGTTTTTCTTTCTGTTCATTGATCGCGAACAATACGCGAGCAAAAGCAGAAACTGGGGCATTGAATGTAGCAAGCAATGTTCCCAACATTTGATCGCGGCTAGGCAACTTAGCCAAAGCAACGACTTCAGCCTTGCTTAGCTTTTGAGTGCCAAGCATGCCACCTTTAATCACGACGATATTTTCATATTCGCCGGTTGCATCGTTTACGGCTTTTGCAACTGCAGCTGCATCTCCGTAAGCGAAAGCGACAGCATTGTTACCTGTAAGATCCTTGAGAAGAGGTTCTGCGAAGGTCCCCACCGCAGCACGAGCAAACAAGGTGTTCTTGGTGATAGCCATGAACCCTTTCGCTTCGCGGACGTTCTTACGAATGCGTACAGCATCGTTCGAAGGGATACCCACGAGATTCGTCAAGAAGACGGCTTGCGACTTCTCGATTTTCTCCTTCAAGGAGGCAACAACAACGTCTTTTTCTGCACGTGTCATCATATCTAGATCCTCCTAAAAATTGCGGAGGGGAGTTTCGGCAGGCTTTACTCTTCGTTTAAGAAGAAACCGGCTGTCTTCAACCCCTTCGTGGTAAAAACAGTTACAAATTAAGCAGAGAAGCTCGCAGCATCAGCGGCATCAATCTTGATGCCAGGGCTCATCGTCGCACTCATCACGAGAGACTTT
>JAIXOY010000110.1 GCA_027486525.1 Pseudomonadota bacterium | reverse complement strand
ATCGCTTAAAAAAGAACTCATGCGAGACTACCCTCGCCACTTTTGGCCGGACGCCCCCACCACCGCCGTGCCCATGCTACGACTTCCAAGGAAAAAATAAATGCGCGATCTTATTCTGATTCACGGAGCGCTTGAAACCAGTAAAGTCATGGCGCCCCTGCAAAAAATCTTAAGCGAGAGCTTCCGGTGTCACACCCTCACGCTGGCCGGTCACGGAGCACCGGGAGCCTGGCCCGATCCGTTTCGCATCGAAACCTTCGTGGAGCAGCTCGATGACTACTTGGTTCAGCACCAACTTAAAAATGTCACCGTCGTCGGCCATTCCATGGGGGGCTTCATCGCCCTTTCACACTTGGCGTTTGTGGAGTCGTCACCGATCTCGCGCGTGGTGAGCTACGGCACGAAGTTTGACTGGAGTGAAAAAACCGTCGCCGGCATGCTGGCCCAGCTCCATCCGGAGAATGAAGCCCTGATGGCTTTTTTAAAACAAGAATTCGGTGACCAGGCCAATCGTCTGCTGGCTTCCACGACGCACATGATGTCGCATCTCGAACGCTTGGATGGTCTTCATCCCAACGACCTGTCGGAAATTCAGGCCACAGTGGATTTGGTGTGGGGAGACAAGGACAAGGTGGTGACACTTTCAGAAACCGAGCTCACGGCCTCACTCATGCCGAATGCGCAGGTGCATATTCTCAAAGAATCGCGCCACGAAATGGATCGCTGTGACATCCAAGCGCTTGCGGCGATCGTCGCCGGGAACTAAATTTCGAGGATGTATTTAACGGGAATGGTCACTTCGTACTGCTCGAGGCCGATCTCTTGAGGAATCGGCGGGAACTTACCTACGCGGCGAATGATGTCTAACGAACTGGTGTTGAAAGCTTGGTACGGAGATTTCTGCTTGATCTCTGATTTCAAAACCTGACCGTCTTTATTGATCACGATGTTCATCAGCACGATCCCCTGCTGACCGAGCTTCTTCGCACTCAAGGGATAGTGCAAGTTCTGTTGAATCAAGCGAGTGATCGCACCGGCATAGAGCGCCCGAGGATTCGTCGAATTGCCACCGCCCGCTCCGCTTCCCACGCCATCGCCGACCGCAGGCCCGGTCCCACCTTCACCAAACACCGTTGCGGGTGCCGTGGCGGCTGCTGCGGTACTGACCGTATCTCCGCTGGTCTTCACTTCAGCTGTTTGGCTGCTTTTGACAACTGGCTTAGGTGCTGGTGGCGCGCCGATTTTTTTTCCATCGCCGCCGCCGGAAATACCGAAGGTGCCAAAACTCAACTCGATGGGTTCAACTCTGTTTTCAGGTTGAGAGCCAAACATCGCGCCGGCCATCGCGAGGTGGACGACAGTGCTGAGGAGCAAAGTTTTAGGCAGCGAAAGAGCTCGAGAAAACATGATGTTTGGTATACCAAACTGAGGGTTTAACAGTCAATAAGCCGTGAAAAAATCACAGCCGCCGTGCCCTGCGATTCCAAAGGGGTACAGTGACGAGACGGAACCAAACCGCAAAAAATGCACAGGCCTTGAGCATGGATACCCCCCACTCCCGGGCCGTGGGGTACTCGCCATTGAAGTAGCGCAACCCCATCCACACCAATCCGGTGTAGCAGCCGAAGCACGCCGTCATCGCGAGACGCCGGCCCGGAGTGATCACCTCGTGGGGTTGGGGTTGCAAGAAGACGAACGGAAACCACACCGCCTTCAAATCTGAAAGTCGGCCATGAACAGTTGTAAGGCGATCGAGGGGAGAGGGAGCCGAAGCTCCCCCATCAAAACTCATTTCAACAAACCTTCAGTCTGCATCGCTTTTTGAACGGCTGGACGTGCGTACACACGAGAGTTCCAAGCTGCGATGTTAGGCCATTTGCCCGTAGTTTCTAGGCCAACCATGCCGCTCCAAGAGAAGCACGTGAAGAGGTACGCATCACAGACAGTGAAGTTTTTCCCCATCAAGAAATCGCGACCCGCGAGCTGCGTTTCGACGTAGTCGAAGTTCTTCGCCAATTTTTCTCTGCAGACCGTTTTGAAGGCTTCGCGAGCTGTCGCGTCGGCCACCAACGTTTCAGCGCCGAAGATTGGGTTGTAACCTTTGTGGATTTCAGTGGCGATGAAGTTCAACCACTCTTGAGCACGGTAACGCTCCGTCGTGCCGAATTTTGGCATGAGGTTCAACTCTGGTTTCTGGTCCGCAACGTACTGAAGAATCGCTGTGCCTTCCGTGAGCACTTCGCCGTTCTCCATTTTCAACATCGGCACGTAGCCTTTGGCGTGGATGGCTTTAACAGCCGCTTTGTCTTTCATCGACACTTTCTCGGCTTCGAAAGCTGTGCCGACTTCGTTGAGAGCAATGTGGGATGCGAGCGAGCAAGCACCGGGAGAGAAATATAGTTTCATCAGAGACTCCTTCTAAATGGTTTTCGAACTCACCCATCATGCGCCTCAAGGCCGCTGCGTTCAACTAGGCATTTCCGCAAGACACTTGAGCGTACGTGTTGGGCAATTACGTTTTATCAGTAGCATGAAGCGCATCGATCAGATAACCCGCGCCCCAGCTAAATGGACGCTCCGCAGTCACGAGCCAGGATGACCACGGCAACCAGAGATTCTCAGGATCGTAGAGTTCCACCACTTCGCCGTCCCGCAACAGCAGACCGTGGATCTTCGTTCGCAGCATGTGAACAAAGTCTTGGTCATTCTGCAGATGGCCCACTTTGAGCGCGAGCCCCATCAGCCAGCTCCACGCTAACCCGCCGTGATATCCCTGCAACCCAGCGAGGTGGACGTGCCACGCGATGTCGCGTTTCGGCCACTCGGGATAGGAGCAGATTCCTAGAGCAGTCACCGGGTGGAATTTGAGCGCCTTCCAGAGCTCTTTCTTTTCTTCGGGAGTTAAAAATTCTGCGGCTTCGAGGGCGATGAGATTGCCGTCGACGCTGACGACGTCGCTGCCGCGCAGACTCAAGAACACCCCGCTCGTCTTGTCGTAGAATGTTTCTCGCAGGCGTGCCGCGAGAGCGTCCGCATCCACACCCGTCGACCATCCGAGGGCGGCTAGGCGCTTAGCGGCCAAGAAATAAAAGAGGTTGGTAAGAAACGTCACACCGTTGCGGCGAGCACTGTCCTGCCAATCCGCAAAGGCCGTTTGATGAATGAAGCCGTCTTGAGTTTTACCCCCATACCAGGCCCACACGCGCTTGAGCTCAGCCTCATTCTCTTGCCACCACAAATCCCCTCCGGGGTACGCTCGCAGCTGTAAAGCCGATAGTAGAACGAGCAGGTTCGAATCGATGGCATGGGAGCCGTGCTCATCGGTGTACTGCGGACGAAGTGTTTCTCGCAGCGCAAGCGTGGGGAGGAACGGAAAAAAATTTCTTAGTGTTTGATAAGCCACGCGCCACTGCACGATTCGATTGTCCAGCACCCGAGGCACCAGGCCGTCCTTCCGCACACATTTCAACAAACGCGACAGGTGGTCGCGCACGACCTCGGCTTCGCCCATCACCAGCAGCCCACGAGCGGCATGGCAGAAGTCGCGGGTCCACAGCGTGCGGAACTGATTCTGGCCCGCGGCCAGGAATCGGCCAGTGGGAAGATCGATGATATTGGCCCGCAGAGAGGCTTCGGCAATCACTAATGGTGGCAAAGATTCAGACACGGTTCTTACCTTTTTCATCGCCGATGTAAGCGAAGCGAGGAACTCGCTTGCCATCGACTTCGACGTCTTCAAAAAACATCTCTAACGGGCGAACCCAGAAAACGCCTAAGGCATTGTCGTACAGAGTTTCATAGAGCGCCATCTCTTCGAGAGTTTCGGAATGACGAACGACGCGCAGGAAGCGGTACATCTTCCCTTTGTAGTGACGGTAAATTCCGCCTTCGACACCTGCCATTAAAATCTCCCGGACTACTCAGTTATTTGCAAGATTATCGTCTTTTTATCAGATGACGAGGAGGGCCATTATGGAAGCGCGTCTACTTTCATGGCAAGATTATGCATGGACAATTCCTCTTCATCATCACCTGAGCACGACGAAAAGACCGGCTCCTTCGCTCCACGCACCATGGGTGCGAACGAGACGACCAAAAAAGCCAAGCGTCGGATTCCCTGGCGCAAGCTCGCTCCCGGCGGCGCTGTGGTGACGATCATGCTTGTTTTGACCTACGTCTTTTGGTGGGCGCCACGGCGAGAAAGTCAGCTTAATCCTCAACATCCCACTTCGTTCTTCTTTGCCGCCGTCAGTTCACTCAATGAAGAAGAGGTCACGAACGGTCAAGGCACGGCCGCTGAGCCGCCACTGGAAAAGCGCGTGGTGGCCGAACGAGAAATCAAGGCCGCTCTTGAGAAATTCCCGGACATTCAAGCCATCGTGGCCCCCTGCGTACTTACGGGCCACGACGTACACGTGGTTGACCCCTCAGGTCGTATCCTGACTCATTTCATGGCAGATGAAGACATCCCTGCGCCCATGAACGAAGTGCGGGATGCGTTCGAAAAACTCCCCGGCGAAGAGGAGTTCATCATTCTCATCCGCAACCAAAAACCCGTGGCCTACACGCTCGAGGGCGAGCCCTTTGTTCCTTAGGTCTTGCGGACACCTTTGAGATCACTACCTAAGAACACCGCTTGCCGGAAACGCTCCGGCGCTTTGGGAAGGCCGTTAAGCTCGCGAGGCGTGGAAAGGCTCACATGCTTGAGCTTGTTAAACTCCCAGCCTAAATCCGTCATGTCCTCCGCGCCATAGCGCCAGTCGAATTTGTTAAATTTGCGTAGATCGATCGGGCCGGCGAAATCCTTCATGGCGTAGCGCCCCTTCCAATTCAAATAGACCGCCCAGTAGCTCATGGCGAGTTCGCGGGGATCGCGAAAAAAAGCCGGACGAAAATCCAACACCGTCGTGTTGGTTTTACTAATCGCCCCCCAGCGGCCTTTAAGTTTAAACAGCGCCACCACATGGTCGTCGTCACCGTGGCCGCGCAGATCCATCATGTAGGGAGGGTGACCGTGGTACTCAAGTGCTAAACACGCCAGCAATGCGCCTTCAAAGCAGTGCGCCTTCTTTGCCTTGAAGGCCTCCCCCGCTGAACGCGTCTCGTCGCCCGAGTTGTAGACAAAACTCGAGACCCATTCCTGCACTTTGTGCGGGTGGTTCAAACGACGCAGGACTTTTTCTAATGATGGCGTGGGCAAGAGTGTTCTCCTTTACAGGTTGTCCCTCTCATTCCACCATAAGAAAGAATTTTTGTGAACGAAGGAGTTGTCTGTGAGTGTGTGCCCTTGCCGTGTTTTAGAAGAGAAAGGCCCGAGCTATGAAACCTGCTGTGGACCGCTCCACGCGGGCAAGAAAGACGCCGCAAATCCCGAGGCCCTGATGCGTGCGCGCTACAGCGCCTACGTGAAGAAAACCATTCCCTTCATCGCCAGCACGCAAATCACAGAAGTCGCCGAACAGTTCGATCAGGCCGAAGCCGAAAAATGGGCCGATAGCGCTGAATGGCGGGGTCTTAAAATCGTCAGTACCAACAAGGGCGGCTCCACGGACGACACGGGCATCGTCGAATTCGAGGCCCACTACACCGACAAAGCCTCGGCCAAGGAACTCATCCACAAAGAGACGTCACTCTTCAACAAAGTCGGCGGCAAGTGGCTCTTCAAAGAAGGCGTCATCGCTGGCGCCCAGGCCTTCAAGCGTTTAGAGCCGAAAGTCGGCCGCAACGACCCTTGTTCATGTGGATCTGGCAAAAAATACAAGAAGTGTTGTGCAGCTTAGGTTAATTTTACACACCTGATCCCTGCTGCCTTTTGAAACATGTTATACCTATCCGAAAGGACGGTACTTATGAACATGACAATTATCTTAGGACTCGGTCTCGCCCTCGGAACCTTGGTCCAGGCCTATCTCTAGTAACGGACCGTGAGTTGACCGGCCAGGACATGGTTCCTGCGATCAACGGCGCCGTTCACATACTGGTTCATGTAACCCAGCTCGATGATATTTTTTTCTTCCTCGCCAAATAACCATCCCATTCCCACAAACGCCCGGTTCTGATCGAAGCCTTCTTGTGGGCCTGCTTTAATCGAATTCGAATTCCAGAACCATTCATCCCAAACGACGACCGCGATGGGCACCGCCAGCGGTGTTCGCCACTGCAGACGCAACAGATGGCGAAAACGTGATGAGGGCGGTGTGTGGTTTTGCAAAAATCGCCCCTCCCAGCGCGTGCGATTGGTGAGCTTGAACTTCTCAAAAGCATGAGTGTGGAGCAGCTGGAGAAACGGGCGGTCCTCGTAGCTGTCTTGCGGATGCGAATACTCAATGAAGCCGTAGCCCAGCCACACACTGAGTCCGGGGGCCACTGTCCGTCCCACCGCCGCCCGGTAAAGCGTGATGCCGAGGTCGTGGCGCTGCTCGATGAAGCGCGGTTGCACCTCGAGATAGAACTGCCAATCCCGCGGCGCAGAGATGAAGGCGTTCAGATTCATCCAGCCCTGGTTGTCGGAGACCACCCGCGCCCGGACCTGCAAACTCACGAGCACCAGCAGCGCAAAAAATAATTTTTTCATATGCTGAGTCTGAACCCAATCCGCGGCCATGTCTGCCCAAAAGGTTTTCATTTTCATGAAGCGCATTTCATCAGGGCGCGCTATCATTTTGGCATGCGTAGCCTATTCGCCTTCTTACTCGTCTATGTGATCCGCATTTTCTCTCACCTCTTCTATCGGCTCGAGGTGCGCTGGCTCTCAGCGCACTCTGACGAGCAGTGGGAGGGCGTGCGCTTAGCTGTGCTGATGAATCACACCTCCCTGTATGAACCGTTGTTTAACCCGGTACTCCCGCCGAAGTTCTTGTGGAGGTTCCTAAGTCGCATGGCCGCGCCGGCGGCCGACGCTACTCTCAACCGTCCCATCGTCGGAACCTTCTGGAAGCTGATGATCCCTCATGCCTCGAGCATTTCGCGCAAGCGTGACGACACGTGGGTGGAGTTCATGGAGAACATCCGTCACGACTCCGTGGTGGTCATCGCTCCCGAAGGTCGCATGAAGCGGCCGAACGGTTTGGATAAGAATGGCAAGCCCATGACAATTCGCGGAGGAATCGCTGACATCCTCGCAGGGCTTGATGCGGGCATGATGGTCGTGTGCTACAGCGGCGGCTTGCACCACGTGCAAGCGCCCGGACAATTTCTTCCGAGAATTTTTAAAACCATCAAGATGAATTTGGAAATGATCGACATCGCCGAGTACAAGAAGACACTTCCCACCGATCCGAAAGCTTTCAAGCTGGCGGTGGTGGCGGATTTCCAGCAGAAGCTGGAAACCCGCTGTCCGACCTGATTACTGCTTAACTAAAGTCATCGCTCCGGGAATCAGGGCCTTGGTGAAGACGTCATCTGTCATGACCTCTTCCACCGCCACGAGAGTCACTCCGGGCCACTCATCCGACTCACCCACCTGATACTTCACGCCGGCCGCGTCCAACACGGCCGTGTCAAACGTTGTCACATTCAAATCTCTGCCTGCCCGTGCGAGCGCGACGAAGACGCCATCCCCGGCCATCTCCACGACCTGTTTGTTTTTAACAACACAGGTTGTGAGCTCCGCCACGATCTGACCATCCTGTCCGAGTTCGTACTTGCCCGTGCCGGTGTTTTTGATTTTTAGCGTTTGTTCCAGATCCGGGATGCTGTACGTGCCAGCGAGGTTCGCTAAATTTTTAAGTCGTCCTTGGCACACAGAGTTTGTGTAGCCCCCCAGACAGCCGGTGAGAGCAAGGAGCAAAGGCAAAACGAGCCATGATTTCATCTAGGTTCTCCCATTAAAGTCCAAGAAATGTTTTCTTCACTTCAAAATGTCTCGCTCTATTGCTCGTGCTCACTCTGTACTTCCGCAAAGTTTTTTTCGTCGACAGATGTGCATAGTGGTACGAACTTCTCGCGACTGTGGAACCGGCCGCCCAGTCACGAATATCGAGTTTGAATTCGTCGCGTTGCTGGGCTTTGAGTTTGGGAAGGTTCTTGAACTTGATTGTGAAGACTTCTTCCTTCAGACCATGAGAAACGCGGTCGAGCTGCACACAGCCAATCTCTTCATGCACGCACGAACGATCATGAATGACTGTGCTCCAGCCATCCCAAGGTGATGGATCAGTACAGGAGTAGCTATCCATGCTGAAGTTGCGACAATACAAGACCTGGGAGGTGTACTGGCCACAGCTTGCGTGCGGACCGTCCACGACAACGATACCGCGCTCAACACATGTCAGGGTGTAGGACTCAAGTTGCGTCCGCAGAGTGACTGTCGTTGGTGTTTTGTCAGTACGAACGAGAACTGTTTCAGCGTCACCTTTAAAATCAATCACGGCCTGATCTAGAATCACTTCTTCGGCCATGGCAGCTGTAGCCACGAAAACAAGACACCACATAAATCGAAACATGAATCCTCCCCTGTTTGTTTAGAACAAGGGAGAATTAGCAAGACGATTTTAGTTTGAGAACTAGTGCGATTTGGCCCT
>JAIXOY010000223.1 GCA_027486525.1 Pseudomonadota bacterium | reverse complement strand
TACAAGCTCCTCAAGGCCGAGGGCTACACGACCCTCAAGCTCACCGGAACGCTCGACCAGACCCAATGGAAACTTTTCAACGACGAGATCGCGACCCACGTCATAGACCCCGTTCCTTACTTCATCGTGAACTGCGCCGACCTCACCGACCTGTCGAAAGACTGGATCCGCAGTCTCCTTCATCTCCAGAAGACGCTCCAGACGGTGAACAAAGAGCTTCGTCTGATCCAGGTCAAACCACCGCTGCTCGCACTGCTAAAAAAAGAAGGCCTCGACTCCGCCTTCAAGAAGTCGCCGTCGCTGCGGGACGCGCTGGTGGAGTGTGGCCTCGTCTCAAAGAAGCGCCTGGACACCGACTTCATCAACCCCTTCCTCGACGCCACTCTCCGCGTGCTCAAGGTCCAGGCCTCCACGCAGGCCACCGCCAAGAAGGTCATGATCAAGCAGGGCGACGACGCGCTCTTAGGCGACGTCTCGGGCATCATCGGCATCGTGAGCGACACATTCAATGGCTCCGTGGTGATCTGTTTTCCAGAGAAAACTTTTCTAAAAGTCATGTCGAGCATGCTCGGCGAAGACTGCACAACCCTGAGCAAGGACATCGTGGATGGCGCCGGCGAACTCACCAACATGATCTTTGGCCAGGCGAAGATCACGCTCAATGAAAAGGGCTACGGCATCAAGACTGCGCTTCCCTCGGTGGTCACCGGAAAAGGCCACACGCTGCAGACACTCACGGAAGGTCCGGTGGTGGTGATTCCGTTCGAGAGCTCGGCCGGTGATTTCTTTGTGGAGATCTGTCTGTCCGACTAGCTTGCGGAGCGCGACTTGCGCTTCAGGATCGCTTCAAACGCGTCGCCGATCTGCGGGCGGTAGTCCGCCAGCTTGCGGTTGAGAAAAAATTCCAGCCGCGGCTCCGGGCTGTTCAGGACGAAATGGCAGAAGAGATCGCTGGCGGCGACGATCTCACTGATCAACGTTGTCGCGCGGCCGGCCTGGATACTGTGCTTCTGGTGATGCTGGGCCACGGCCTGGATGACGGCCTCCTCGAAAATTCCCATGTCGGTGAGGATCTTCACCCCGTCGGCGGCGTGCGTATGAAACAACTCGAGGTCCTCACCGGTGAGGTCCTCGACCAGCTCTAGGGGAAACTTCGCTCGTTTCTGGTAGATCGCCACGTCGTGCAGAAGTGCGGCGAGCCCGATGATCTTAATGGCTTTCGTGGATTCGAACCCCAGCTCCTGGGCCAGCAGTCCAGCGATCACCGAAACGGCGGCCGGGTGCTCGGCGCGGGCGAGGTCTTCGAACAATTTCTGTGCTCCCCCATCTTTGGTGCGGATCTGCCGAAGGTAGCTCACGGTGTGGCCGAGGAAGCGATCGGCGTAGAGTAAGTTGTCTTCGCCCAGGCCCACGCGACCGAGCGCCTTCGCGACGTTGTCTCCCAGGTGCGCGATCCGCTTGCCGGCATCGGGCGCAAGACGGGCCAGGCCCGAAGCGGCGTTTTTTTCGGTGAGGTGCATGTACTGGTGGTGCTCGTTCTTCTTCACCCAGAGGTTCGAGACTTTCTTGGCGGTGTACTTCTCCGCGAAATCCGAATCGAACGGATCACCGGCGTTGAGGATCTTCAGGAAGCGGTTTTCGCCGATGCGAAGGAAGACGTTGAAGAAGCACTTGTCGGTCAGCAAAAATGCGTCCGTCCCGATCGGCATGAAATCTTGGTCGAGCAGATCGAGGGAAGTCCCCTTCTCCTCCGGGCTCACGGAGATCTTCGCCCAGTTGTGCCGCTCCGGAAAAAGTTTCTTCAGCTGGGCCAGGAGCGCGTCGCGGCCTTCGGGGCACACCACCTGATCCTTCGCGCCCAACCGCTGGAGTTCGCCCTCGCTCAGGCGCAGTCGCTCTTGGTGCACGAGGACGCACACCGGGATGTCACCCATCTCCTGCGCTTTGATGATGAACTGCGTGACATCGGGACCGCCGAAGCTCAACGAGACGTAGATCGCCTTGATGCGACTCTGCGGACGCTTGAGGATGTTGAACGCGTCCGCGAGCGTCTTCGTGACGAGGAACGTTTCATCGGTGCTATCAACTTCTTTGAGGAGGTTCTCCAGAAAAAAAATGTCGCGCTCGATGACTAAGCAATGACCGAAGAATGAACTCATAAAAACGTATCGGTGAATGTTAGAGGGATGTTAACAAAAAGGGCCCCCAACCGAGGGCCTTTTTGACTCAAAAAATTTACTTCATGCGCTTGCGAACGAGCTCTTCCATCTTCGCGCCGAGGCCATAGGGAACGGTCCAGGGGCGGTTCTTCGTCCCCGACTCGTGGCCGAAGCCGAGCTTGTGCGTCCACTCGTGGAACAGGTTGCGGGAGATCGAAGCGGTGTCGTACTTGCTGTAGAACTTCGAGTTCACCCAGATGCGCGGGGAATTGGCGTAGGTGTACCCCACCGTACTTCTCCAGCTGTAGTACCAGGTGATGTCCATGTCCATGGTGCGATCGGGCGTTGGCCGGAGCTTCTCCGCGCCATCCAGAATTTGTTGGTAGATTTCTTCGTTGCTGAAGCCGTTGTTTTCCAAAAACGCCGTCTGGCCTTTGTTGTTTTTGAAGTTCAACACCGTGTCGCGAAACTCTGCCGATTCTACGACGGCGACGATCTGATCGAGGGCCTTCACGACCTTCGCTTTATTTGTTTCGTTGAAATCCCGGAATACCACATTGTGATAGAAGTTCTGGGTGGCATCCTGGGCGACGGCCTGGAACGCGATAAAGGCGAAAACCGCCGCAAACAATGTTTTCATAAACCCTCCGGTCTAGTGAGTTGCTAGACTGATCGGTGGGGGCAGAGAGAGTCTTATGAAGGAAGCTTTAAGAGGAAAAAGCTGCCGTTTGAGGAAGTGGAGTACGTCCTCAAACGGCGGGTTTCTTAGAGATTTTCGGCCATGTTGATGTATTTCTGACGGCGCGATTCCGGCTGCACGAACTGCAGGAGATACTCGGCCATTTGCCGCTTCTTGATGGCGTCCACTCCAGCTGCGCCGGGCGGAGGCATGCGCGCCCCGGGCATGGTGTTCGGATTCAAGAACGCATTGAGGGCCTGCTCGGCCGTCGCCGACGTGAGTCCACTTTGCCCGGTCGAGGGGTTGAAGGCGCGCGTGTTCGCCGAGCCATCAGCGAAGTTCATGAAGGCCAAGCCGCCCTTCGCGTCTTGCGTCGAGTGGCAGCCACCGCACTGGCGGTTGAACGTCTGCTGTGGCGTATCCTGCTGCACTTCCGCCACCGTCACCACCGTGGTGACATCCGCTGCCTGGTCCCGAGCATCGGGACAGTAGGCCTTGAGTTGTTCCTTGCTCATCCCGAGGACTTGCTGGCAGTACATGTCTGCCACACTACCCGCGTTCTCCGTGCTGCCCTCGTACATGGTCCCCTCACGCACGATGGTGTCGCGCAACTGGGGCGCGGTCGCGAAGCTCGTGCGGAGCGCGTCCCACCGTTCATCAACCAGGCGCAGACAAGCGTCGTGGTTGAGCCACGGCGTGATCCGCAGCGAATCGCGCAGCCGCAGCGGAAGCACGCCGGCGTTGCAGGTATCTTCCCAGAGGAAGGCGATGGCCAGGGCCGCGTAAGATTCCGCGCCGAGCAAGCCGCAGCTCGTGACCGGATCGACCAAGTTGACCTTTTCCGGGTTGAGGGTCGTCCCGTTGCTCGGGTCAAAGACGTCAATGGAGTACTTATCACTACCCTGGTGTGTGATGGCGATCACCGTTCCGTCACGACGCCACCGTGGATAATAGGTCCCCGTGTTCGACTGCGTTGCGATTCCGAGCCGCTGAATGCCACTCATTTGCCACGTCTCGTTCTCCGCACCGGCGTTCACCACGTCGAGGTCCATGACGTAGGTGTCTTTGGTGATGCCTTCTGAAATCTGCGGAAACCAGCCGATGTTCGTGCCCGTCTGGTCAACGTGAAAGGCGAGACGACGGGGATTGGTGCCGAAGTCAAAACTCACTTTTCCCGTCGGAACGCCCAGGTCCGTCACCATCTTACATGGCCCTCCGTTGAGGTCGACGCGGTAAATCTGCGTCGAGCGAGTGTGCGGGTTGAGGATGGAAAGATACTGGCCATCACTCGAGATCATCGGCGTGTGCGCTTCATCAATGTTGTCACACAGCGTGCCCGTCTGCACGGTCTTCATCTTTTTCGTGGTGTGATCCACCTCGGCAACGAAGAAGGAGAGATCGCGCGTGGGCTTGTTCTGCATGGAATCGGAGATGTAGAGGTACTTCGACTTGTCCTGGCCCTCGTCCAGCGTGCCCACGGATTGGTACGCGGCAGTCGCAGCGTTACTACTCCCGACGAGGTTCGCATCGCCATCGCTCATGTCTTTTATTCCATTCGCGAGCCCGTCGCGGTACGCATCCGCATCGTAGAACATCCCCGGTGGCACCGTGACGTAACGACCATCGGGAGTGAAGACCGGATCGTAAGCGCCCGGGACCTGCACGGACTTCGGCGGCGAGCCCGAGGTCATATCATAGATGTGGTTACCGTTCCCGATCACGCCGACGTAGCGGCCGTTGGGATCCGCACTGATGAAGTAGTTGGGGATCCGGTCGAGGCCGAAGCGCTGAATCGGTGTGTTCGAATTCACCTGACACAGTTCCTGCGACCACGCGGCCGTCGAGAGGAGAACGAGTCCAAGAGCAAGGGTGCGCTTCATAGTGACGCCTTTTTCAACCAGTTCTCATAGAGGATCGCTTTCTCGTGGCCCGGCCGTGCCCAGCGCTCAAGCTGTCCATTCTTCCAGATCAAAAGCGACGGATCGTGCAGCGAGATACCTCGCATGATGAGTTCGACGGAGCTGTGCTTCTGCGTATCGGCCACTTGCACTTTTCCGCTCTTCACGAGCTCGCCGATTTGCTGTGCATCGGCCTGGGGACTCACCAAGACGGTCAGGGGAATGTTCATCTTTTTTGCCACAGACTTGATCTCTTTGATGCCTTCGATCGACCACAGCATGTTGGGTGACCACGTGTAGATCATGCCCTTCTGTTTATTGGCCTGCAGTTTGGCGTAGAGTTCTTTGTCGGTGAACCGGCCAGCGAAAACTTTCGGATTGGGATGCGTACTCAGGTCCAGGGTCGGGCGGCACTGCGGGTCGTAGCTAACTTCCGACAGCGAGAGCGCCGAGAGCAACGCGAGCCGTGGCTCACTGCCCTTCACGTCGACGCGAACCCACTGGGCGAACTTGAGTGTGGGGGTCTCGAGGCGAACCTGGTCGTTGCCACCAGACGCCTGCTTGACCCATTCGCCGGTCATCTTCCAGTCCTGCAATTGTTTCTGCAATTGAGGCCTGCAACGAAGAGTCTCGAGGATCTCAAGCGGCGACTTACTCAGCAGCACCTCCGCGCTCACGGCGTTCGTACTCCCGAGCACCAGGGAAGCGATGATAAAGAGGAAGATCTTATTGAGGTCTTGCATTGCTGCCTCCTGTTCCTTGAGTTCCACTCGTCGGGACGTCATCGTCATTCTCTGAATCCACCACCTCCGTGCTCGGAACACTTTGCGGCGGTAAGATTTCACAGTTCTGCAGGAGCCATTCGCGAGTTTCTTCGGCGGTGGTGAATCCCGGTGTTAACGTGCGGTTCGCCCCATCGAAAACTTCTGTGTTCTCTTGCTGCATCTCTCTCAACGATTTCACGTAGCGGTCACGGTCTGCGGCGAGAAGATAGGGTGTGCCCGCAGGAGTTTTGTTGTCCCGCAGCCAATCGAGCGTGCTGATGGCCTGGGGCAGATTCGAGCCACCCGAGCCGCCGTATACGTCCATCATCATGCGCTGGCGCTCCAGCTCTGGAAGCATGAGCGGGATCTTTTTAAGAAACTGCAAAGCCTCGTCTCGATCCGACAACGTCGTCGGTGTCATGCTCAGATCACCGAGCAGTTTGTGTTCGTAGTTTGAGGCATGGGTCATCACCGTGAGCGCCCCGCGACTGATCTCCGGATCGCCGGTGTAGCCGTTGTGGCAGCGCACGCAACCTTCCACCTGACCGATGGGCGGGCCATAGGCGTCCATGTCGACACCTTGCCAGTTGAGTTTTTTATAGTCCTGCATAGAAGCGTTCATCGCCTCAATGGTCGGCCCGTCTTTCTCCGGATAGGATCCCGGCGCCGGCGAAAGTTCGCGCATGCCATTGGGGTGGCACATGATACAACTGTCCATGGTGCCGCTGGTTCCGTGGGGACCGCTGGCGCGCGGCTGCGGATCTTTTCCGTTGCTGTTGCGCCAGAATTGGTTGAAGGAGATTTGTTTGGTCTGCGTGTTCACCGCAATGGCGTCGATGAGCTGCTCTGGTTGATTCGGATTATCAAGTTCGCCGATGGTGAATTGGATCCAGCGCTCGTAAGGATTGCCAGGAATTTTGAAAAGCACCCGCATGTACGATTGCGTCGGTCCCGGATTTCCCACGGTGCGCGAACGGTAGGTCACGGCCTGCCACCCTTTTTGCGCGGCGACTTCGCGCCAATTGGCCGGGAGACCGTTGGCGAGTTCCGGGGGCAGCGTCTGCAGCACGGTCGGAAGTTGCGCCTGGTACTCCGCATCGCTCATCTCCATCCCCTGCGTTGCCTTTCCGCTGATGGTCCGTCGACGAGAGTTCATCTTCGCCAATCGATCGGCGGTGGCGAAACACTCTTTCAGGCCCGTGAGGTTGATGGTGGCTTCGCAGGCCTCGTGGTTATAGCGGAAGCTCGCCAACTTTTCGTTGGCCGCAGGATCCTGCGCCATCGCGACTTGCGCCGTGAACGGCGGAAAGCTCGTGGCGAATTCTTCCATGTAGGCAAGGAGGCCTTCTCGCGAACCGATCGAACACGTTTCGGCAAACGCACTCCCCGTTCCCAAAAAGGAAATAGACAGCAAGGCAGCGGACATAATTTTGCGCATAGGTACTCTCCCCACATAAATTATAGAGAGAAACTCCCGAGTCAGGTGATCGGTAGAAATTGCCCTAGAAAGAAGAACGGGGCTTGATCAGGATATTCCCGACGAAAACACCTATAACTAAAGAAAACGCCAAGGTCAGCGTGCTAAACGCCGTATCGAAGCCCATGACCACGTCGCGAGCGTAGAGATAAGAGAGGCCGCGGTAGCCCATGGAGCCGGGAACCAACAAGATCAGTCCAGGAAACTGGAAGATGGAACTAGGCCGCAAACGAGCGCGGGCAAAAATGTTCGCTCCGGCCCCCACTCCCATGCCCCCCAGAAACAGCCCCATCTCCGGACCGAAGTGGAAAGTTCCCACTTTCGAAAGCGCATACCCGAAGACGCCGGCCAGGGTGATCCACTTGGCCTCCCGCCATTCCGCCTTAAACACCACCGTCGACATCGCCGCCGTCACGGGCACCGTGATGATCATCACCCAGCTCGGAATCGGCGCAAACGTGTACGCCAGACCATTCACACTGATGAGCGCCGCGATCTTACTCCCCACAAAAACGCCGAACGCGAGCTTCAGCAGAATCATGAAGCCACCCACCAAGCGCGAGGTCCCGCTGGTGAGGTTCTGCGTGGCAATTTCTGCGATGGAGATCGTGATGTTGAGGCCGGGAATGAAGATGATGAGCGACGCGAGGATCACCACACTCACGTTGATGTCCGGTGAAACTTTGGCGAACAACGTCGCCAGCAAGGTCGCCACCAAAGCCATGAAAGCTTCGTACAACTGCGACACCAGGCCAAAGTGCTTGGGTAACGACAACAGGCCGATCAGCGCCCCCACCAAGAGCGATGCGAGGAGATCCCCCCAGGAACCTCCGAAGAGCGTCAGCATGCCGCCGGACGTGAGACTAAAACAAAGGATGGTCACCCAGCTGGGAAACTTGTCGGTGCTATTGAAAATCTCTTCGAGCCGCTGGCTCCCCTCGTCGACTCCCAGTTTATTCCTGATCACATCCTGGGCGACCTGATCCACCTTGGTCAGACGACCGAGGTTCACGCCACTGGGCTCGACCCGCGCGATGCGCGTGACTTCATCATCGAGGAATCTGAACGAGCAAAAAATCGCAGTGGGAATAGAAACAAACGATCCCTTCAGACCCAAGCGCTCGCAGAGCGCATTCATCGCCGCCTCCAGGGAGTGCGCCGGCGCCCCCACGGAGTGCATGCCACGCCCGAACTGGACGATGAACTTGATGCGCTTGAGGTACTCTTCTCGCAGCAACTACTGGCCTTGGTGTGTTTGATGGATGTCGGTGACGATGCGTTCGAGCACCAACGTCGAAATCCGTCGGGCCGTGAACCGCATCGGTACGATGACGTTCTCGAATGCGGTCGTGAAGCTTTCTTCACTCTCAGGAATGGTGATCTTTGCCGGCACGGTGACGTTCACGCTGTAGCTCGCCAGAGGCACGTTCAGCTTCGATAACTTCTTCTCCCCCAGAGATTCACCGATGGTGTGGTACCGACTCCAGGGATACACGATAGAGGCCTGTGAACGGATTTTCATTTCTTCGGGGATCACCGCTTGGGTGCGCTTATCGACACCACCGCGACGCCATTCAGCGCCGAGAGAAACAAGCAAGACAGCGTCCAGCTCCAGCTCCTTACAAAGATCATTGACCCAGTGATGCTGGTGCTGGGACGGCTTCGGCCCGCCCATCAACTCGTAGGCCGGCACGAGGACGATGCCCAGATCGCGGTAGTTGGCCGGTTGCACCAAGCTATCTGTCGGGATCGTCTGGCCAGGATTTTTCCAGAACACATCTTCTTCCGTTAAACGGCTCAAGTCCTTCAGCACGTAGTCCGGCTCCGTGGAACCTGCGCTGGCAAAACTCTTTGCGCCGATCAATTCGTCCCGGGTGACCCACGTGACACTCTGGGAAGACAGGCGACGCAATTCACGATCCCAGATTCTCCAGAGCTGTTGCGTGAGAATTTGTTTTCCCCGCACGCTCAGATAAACGTTGCGGTCACTGGCGAGGCCCGAGCGCGAAGGTTGCAGTTCTGTCTCAAAGATCACCAACCCGATTTTACGGATCTGCCCGGCCGGGTGTTGGCGAAACCGCGCAAGCGGCACACCTTCCGGGTCACGAGTTTCACGTTTCACCACGGTCTGGGCATAGGTCGGCAAATCTTGCGGACTCAAACTTTCATACACGGCCGTGTCGAAAGTCGCTTGACCCCCGTCACTCGTGACCTTGTGAGCACACGAGACCAAGAGCCAGAGGCAAAGTAAGTATTTCATCCGTCGACATCCAGGTTAGAGAGGTGCTGACATTGTAC
>JAIXOY010000196.1 GCA_027486525.1 Pseudomonadota bacterium | reverse complement strand
CAACGTAGTGAAAGACATCCTGGAGAAGAACACGAACCCCGCGAACATCAGTGCGGAAGACATCGAGCACATGCGGAACTACGTCGTGGGTCACTATCCGTTCTCCTTTGAGGGATCAGATAGTTTCTTGATGCAGCTCTTGATGTTGGATCATGTGGGTGAGCCGCTTGAGAAACTCTACATGTTCCCGGAGCGAGTCAAAGCGCTTGGTCAACGCGAAGTGGCCGATGCCATCCGCAAGCTCTTCACCTGGGATGAGCAGGTCATCGTGGTGGTGGGTGATCCGTCCCTCGTGGGCCCGCTCTCGAAGATTCGCCAAGTGCAGATCATCAAGCCAGAATCTCTGCTTTAAGAGTTAGCCCGCGGAAGTCTCGGAGTTCAGCAGAGCTCCGGGATACACCACGATCTTAGCGGCACGAATCACGCCGCTGGTATCACTGCCCGGACGTAAGGTAAGCGTTCCCGTGGCGTGAATCTCGCCTTGGAAATGGCCGTGGATTTCGACATCATGGCCAAAGAGCTTACCCTGCACACGGGCTGTCTTTTCTAGAATAAGCTGCGAGCCTTCCGCGGCATGCAGCTCACCCTCAATCTCACCACTGATCGAACTGCGTCCCGCCAGATGCAGCACGCCCTGGAGCTTGCTGCCATCGCCGACGATATTAAAACGAGCGGTCTTGAAGTCGGTGATATCCATGTTACTGGCCTGATGCTTTGAAGGGGCCCGTCAATTCCTGACGGATAAGCAGATCACCTTCACGGTTAAAAACAATCACGAGAAAGCGCGAGTCAGAGTCAGCGGGAGGGAAGGGAGCTTCTACGGGCCTCAGCCGGGCCACCGCAAAGCTTTCACCCTTGTTGTAGCGAATGCCTTCCAGCAATTCCTGCGCCGTCATGGCCGGGTAGGGAGCGAGTCCGCGGTTGTCCACTTGGAAGACGAACACATGACCCGTGACCCGATCTTCCGGCGAACCCGTGTTGATCAAGTTAAAGCGCAGCACTCGTTTGCCTGCCCCATCTTCCAGGGCAATGCTCTCGAGTTTCAGCGGGTTCTTGGCCGTCAGGTCCTGAAGTGCGTAAGGCTTTTTCACGGGCCCGAGCCAGAGTTCTGAGTCGGTGGTCGTGGTCTGTGCGAGCTTGTTTTGCATGGCCACTTGGGCGAGTTTCAGGGCCTTGAGCTCCGCCTCCGCGTCTGAACTGTTGTTGCTCGTTGTCTCGTACGTGCCTGGCAAACTCGGCAAGCGAACCTGGCCGGTGACTTGCGGTGTTTTCCACCACAAACCCAGCCCCAACGAAAGAGCCACGACGGCGACGATTCCAAGGGGAAGTGTGATCAAAAAACGTTTGAGCGAATTCTTCGAAATCACGAGCAGGCGCGGTGGCTCGGGATGGTCATGAAGAATGATGTGAATGTCAGAGGACTCTTTTTCGATCATCGCTCACTCTTTAAAAAAACGTTGTGACGGCGTGAAGGCCACATTGGCACCTTCAGGATACTTTTCCCACAGCTCGGCCACGATCTTCCAGCTGTAGTCTTCGTCTTGGCGCAGGAAAAGCGTCTTCTTACCCGTGTCGTTGATCACCACAGAACGATAGTCCTGACGAAGCGTCACGACGGCATAGTCTTCGGCTTGCAGAATTGAAATCGAGTCGAGCGTGATCTTCGGTGTATCCGGACGCGAGAAGACCGCCTGCTTGTAGGCTTTGTACGCTGGGTAGCCGCCCTTCGAGCGATCCCGGAATTCTTGGGGGTGATAGTAGGAGATGTAGTCGTTGAAGCGTTTCTCTTTCCAGGCGTTCGCCCAGCCTTCGACCACACCCATCAATTCGGTGCGCTTCTTATCCCACGTGTTGCGGGCGAGGTAGCTCACTTCTTGCACGATGATAATCTGTGTATGGGTCAGGTCGAGGTATTTCGAAACTTGCTTGAGGTCACCATCATTCACGACGACACAGCCGCGCGAATCGAGGGCCTTATCAATGCGTGAGGCATCGTCAGTGGAGTGGAGCCAAATCCCGCTGCCTGTCTTGCCCACGCGTTGATCCATCAAGTTCGGGTAGTCGGTGGTAAACGCACCTGCGCCGTACATCTTCGACATCTCACCATGGCGTTGCTTGAGACTGGCGGCCGAGTAAAACTCAAGGAAGTTGTAAATGCCTTCAGGCGTCTTGCGGTCACCTTCGCGTGCTTTGTCGCCTTTGATTTTTCCGCTCGCGACTTTGAACTTCTCAACGAGCTTTGGCATGCCGGCCTGATTCTCATAGACCGACATGGTGTGGGTTGATTTCTCTACCAAGAGCACGTGGTGGTTAAAAAGTGAGTCCATGGCCAAGAGGTGCCCTGGCAAAAAATCTTGCGCGCTGGCCGGCGCAATAATTAAGGTCATGGCCACTAGGACAAGACTAAAAAATCTCATGGGGAATCCTCTAAGGTAGATATCCCTGGAATTTTATTACGCTCTATTCCCCCATACAAGTAACAAACGCAGAGGTAGTTGAGCGAAGCTCTCTAGAAATCTTTGCCGCTTCCCGCAAAAGAGTGAGCAAAGCCATCTTCCTGATATCATTTAAAATAGCACCACATGCGTAGGAGTCGACTGTGTCAAACAATAAGGACCTAGGTACTTCGTTGATCCGGTTGGGTTTCAGCGAAGACGATAAGCTAGCTAAATTTCTGGCGATGTCTCAGCACAATGCCATTCAAATGAAATTCGATGCCGTGTTTCCCGTCGTAGCCAAGCCCAAGTTTTCTTCCGCTGAGCCGCAAGTGGTGACTCCTGATGAGTTGGATCTTGGCGCGGAGCTTGATCTCGGTGGAGGACAGGAGTTGGCGATGAGTGACGACAAGGAGCTTGATCTTGCGGACGGCGGTGAGCTTTCTCTCGGCGATGACGATTTTGCCCAGAGTGCGCCAGCTGAAGGTGGCCTCGATCTTTCGCTCGGTGATGACAGCTTTTCCTTGGGTGACGACGACCTCTCTGCTGAAGACGATGCCACCAGCTTGAAGCTCGGCGATGACGTCAACCTCGATGGTGAAGTTCTGGCGAAGCTCGCCGAGATCGAAGAAATCATGCAGGCCGATGCCACGAGTGTCGCCATCGTGCGCGCGAACTTATCCCAAGACTTAAGTGAAGACCTGGACCTCGCCGGGGATGAATTCCTCAGCTCCCAGATCAGCGAAGAGATGACCAGCGGTTCTGCTGTCTTTATGGGCGGCGAAGATGAAGAACCGGCCGAGCTGACCTTCGAGACCGAAGAAGAAATCGAAATTCAGCCCGCCAAGAAAGCTCCAGCGAAAAAAGCTCTTCCTTCGGCTCCGGTCCTTGAGCAGGAGGATGCCGAACTAAGTTTCGATTCGTCGGCCGACGAGATGCCAGAAATTCCACGATCGGTCGCAGCACCGACGTCTCGCTCAAGTGGCGAGGAACGCAGTGGGTTTGAAGACGTGAAAGGTCACTACAATCATGAACTCGAACGCCTCCAAGCGACGCTCAATCATTTGCGCTCGGATCGCGCGGAGTTGTTGAAGAAGATTGAGAATCTCGAAGAAGACAGGGCCGCTCACGGTCGCAACACCTTAGGCATGCGTGCCGAGCTGGATGAGAAGAAGATTGAAATCCAACTAATGAAGCGCCGTCTGACGGAAGAGGGCCTTGATCTCAAGTATCAGCTCGAGCTGGAAACGGAGCGCCGCAAACTTGCGGAAGAACGTGCGAAGACCTACCAGGCCGAAGTCTTGGCCATGCAGCAGAAAGTGAAGCTGGAAGTGAAGAAGGTGTCGAGCCGTGAACGCGAGCTGGAGCAGCGCTTGGAGCTTCTCAAGAGCGATGCGGAAACGCAGGTTCGCCATCGCGATCAGAAGATTCTCGAGCTCAAGCGCCGCATCGACGCCATGGAGTTTGACATGGAAGCGATGAATGCCATCGAACAGAAAACTGTCGGCGACAAGACGGAGCTGGAGGGCAAACTCGACAAAGCCATTAAAACTTTGCGGACCGCCATCGGAATCCTTGAGTCAGACGATCCTAAGTTAGCGACACTGGAAAAGCTGAAGAAAAATCTGGAAGTCTGATGCTGTCCTCTAAAACGTCTCCCAGTCTTCGGTTGCTCGGTCTCGGGCTCGATCCACTTTTGAGTGAGAAGGTGAAGCGCACCGTGAAGGCCTATCGCCTCAAGGTGCGGACGTCGTTTGCCTCGACCAGCGATGATCTCTTGTTCGAAAAGGGTGGCGTCGACATTCTCGTGTTGCAGGTCCCCGCGCATTTCGGCCAAGCGCTCAAGCTGGTGCAAGAATTTCTCTACCGTTTTCCGCGCGCCGCCTTATTGGTGGTCTCGCCTAAGAGTGATCCCCACTTGCTGGTACATTTCTTTCGTGCGGGCGCGTTTGACGTATTACTTTCACCGTTCGATGACTACGAACTTGGGCAGGCCCTGCGTCGGGTTTCGTTGCGCCCGGGAGACATTGCCAATCCCGCGGACTGGACGGCCCTGCAGGCCGCCGCTCACTTCTTCACTCGTCCCATCGCCGATCAGTGGGATGACTTAGCGGATAACCTCGTTCGTTACTTTTCTCTCTTCTTGAAGATCAACGAGAACCGCCGCTTCCTGTTACCCCACGGCATCGATGAGTTTCTGGCGAAGAAGCATGATCTCAAGGGGGCCAAACTCAAGCGCTTCCATCATTTCCTGCAAGATCCCCGGGGAATTTTCTTCGGTCTCGACCTGCGCTCGAAGTCGCTCTCGTGGGTGATTAAGCTGGCGCCAGATTTCGTGTGCTATTGGACGGCCAGCGGGACAGAAAAGTTCTCGGTGGATGAAGTCTTTGGACCCCACTTCTTGAATCTCCTGCGGGGCCAGCGGGAACACTACGAAGCACACCTCGAACGCGTCCGCATGAAGCGCCTGGCGCTCACCGACGAAATCACCGGCCTGTGGAACCAGCGTCGCCTGGCGCAGGATCTCGAGGACCGCGTGGCGCAGAACAAGTCGTTTTCTCTGCTCTTCATCGACATCGATTTTTTTAAGAATGTGAACGATCAATTCGGACACGTCCATGGCTCCCAGCTCTTGATTGACATGGCAGCGATTCTCCGGGCCGAGTTGCGTGGCAGCGATACGATCTATCGCTACGGTGGCGATGAGTTCATCGTGCTGCTGCCGGAGACGGGCCTCGACGATTCGAAACTCACGGCCCTGCGCTTATCGAATGCGATTAAGGTCAATGAATTTACGGTGCAGGACAAGCCGTACTTCTTGAGCCTTTCCGTGGGAATTGCGGTGTATCCAGATGATGCGCGGTCGGCACGAGCGTTGATCGACTTTGCGGATCAGATGATGTACATGTCGAAGAAATCGGGACGTGGAAAGGTCTTCCACGTCACCGAGGTCATGTGACTACCGCTTGGTCCCCTCAACCACAAACTTCGTGTAGAATATCGTCGTCGACGGATCATCGAGGGCGCTGAAGTAGCGCGCTTTAAATTCGTTGGCCTGCTTCTCCCCGCCAAAAATTCGGCAGAGAACTTCGTTGGCAAACTCAAATCGTGATCGAGTATTCAGGGCTTCTTCCTGGCGATTGCTCGCGGTGAAATCCATGCACGACGTTTGCCAGTGGATGTCTCCGAACTTGTGGTGGGCAAGAAGCGCCGGCAACTTGCGAGCGATGTAGAGATCACCAACGTAGCCCTTCGCAAGCTGCTCGAGCTGTTCTTGCAAGAACTGGTCGCGGCTATGCATGTTGACCACAATGCCATCGAAGTTGATCAAGACGATTTTTCCGTTGGGCCGCAGGATCCGGTGTAGTTCTTTGAGCACAACATCGGGTCGTGCCAGGTGTTCGAAGACGTAGCGGCAGAATACAACGTCGAAACTCGCATCCTCAAAGCTCAACGTGGTGAGGTCTTCTCGCTGAAACGCGATGTTGAGATTTTCGGACGCCGCTGCCTGGGCGGCTTGGTGCAAACGGAGATCGGAAAAATCCACGCCCCATACCTCGCGCGAAGAAGCCTGTGCTTTCAGGTACCGGCACAAGAGTCCGCTGCCGCAGCCTGCATCCAGGAACTTTCCTGTCACCGGCAAGTGCACGCCTGCGAGTTCTCCATCGAGTTGGTAGCCCTTTTGCTGGGCCTGAGTTTCGAGCCGCTTCGCTTCACCCTCGCTTTCCATTGCGTACTTCATTTTTGCCTCATTTTTACAGATGTTGATTCCGAAAGGAATAACGGCAGATTCCCAAAACAACATGAGGTCTAAAATGAAAGTTTTCGAAGGTTACAAGCTCGTTGTCGTGGATTACCCGATCAGTCTTATGCATGATCCCGTTGTGGCATCTCTCATGGGAAAGGTATTCCATATCAAATATGAGACTTATGGACAGGTGCACGCCCCCGGCGTCATACCAGTGGATAAGGCGGACTTCTATGCGACTCACCTGATCCTGTGCCAAGAGTCGGCGACGGGACTGACACCCATTTTTGCCTATCGCTCAGTGTCCTGGGAGCGGTGCCTCGAACACCGCCAGGAATTTCCCGCTTTAAGTGTCGTTCAGCAGGATGGGAATGAAGTCCTAACTCAGGAGATGAAACTGATCATGGACCAGTATCAAGACTGCCCTCGCGCGATCTCCTGGGATTCCGCTTGGGCACAGGATCCGAATGTTCGTGTCGGAAAGACCGCAGAACAGAAAGAACAGCTGCGAGAGATCACCATGGCGATTGGGTGCCTTCATCATCAGGCAATGGACATCCCTCACATGGTTACGCTCGGAACGCTAAAAGTTAAGACGGATGTCTTCTTTCATCTGATGGGTCTGCGCCCCCTGGTTCCTCAGCAAAAGTTCGCCTACTCGGCGCAATTCGGTTCGGAGGTCGAGGTCTATCATGGAGTCGGATTCTCAGAACAGGCCATGGCCTGTGCGCAGAAATACCAAGCCCTCTGGGATCAACGGATCGAATATAGTGGATTGGTTGAAAAGAAAAAAGTCGCTTAAGAGTAGAGAAGAGTGGTGGATGGCCGTATCTCATAGCGGTTACGGTCATCTCCGCCATGCACCGAACGGAGTTTCGTGACTTGCGAAGCAGGAAGCTTCGCATAGCACGCCGCCGTGGACATGACGCCCATTCGTGTATAGCACGTGGTTTCAGTGTCGAAGGTGTCGGCCTGCAGGGCTTCGCACACTTCTTCGCGTGGGATGGCATCAATGATGATGCGGCTATCTTCACACCGTTCAAGTCGATAATCGTAGTTGCGATCAAACGCCGATGAGTGTTCGACAACTAAAGCCTCGTAGACGGACTTCCAGTTTTTGTGGGTCGCCATTTTCTTGCCGAAGGCACTGTCCCTGTGTGTCTGGTAGGAGAGCTGGCCGAGGGAGAAAAGTTGTTCCTGACTCCACCCTCGCTGGGCAAGGAGTTCGGTAAAGTCGGTGATGAACAGGACGTTAATGACTTTGTCGGGATCATCAAAGAATGTGGTCGGGATTTGCGAATGTCGGAGCAGGTGTTCGACGTACTCCTGTCCACGCTGCTGCCGCACGCCTACCAGGAGGTTTATAACACTTCTGACTTTACTGAACTTTCCGACGCTGTAGCGCTCCGGGAGCTCGCCCGGTCGCTTGTGGAAGTAGCTCGCCGCCGCTTGCTCATCCAGAGTTGAAGCCCACAGCGAGCCCAGGTCGACGTTGAACGTTTTACTGAGGTTCGCCGCACTGTCGAGCGGAATGTCTTTTGAAAAACGCTGCAGCTCCTGGAACGCCCGCTCTTCAAGTCCCATTAACCGCGCAAGCTCAGCCTCCGACAACCGTGATGCTTCTTGCAGGGCCTTGATGTTCGACCAAAGATTTTGTGTCATGCGATCAATTGTGATTCCCGAGCCCGGCCGATGTGCGCGGGGTAGTCTGAGAGATACTTGCGGAACGGCTTCTTGAGATTGGCCGGGATACCTTCGACCTCTTCCTTCGTAGCTCCGAGCTTGATCGTACCGAAGTAATCGCCAGCGTGAGAGCGGAAAAACTCGAGGTAGTCTTCGCGTGTTCCCATGGTGGAAAAACGCGAAAAGATAAAGCCTTGCTCACTCTGCTGTGGCGCCAGGTTCGCCAGATTGAAGCTCACTTTGCAGTCTTGGGAGAGCTCGAACAAGCCCCACACGACGTCCCAAGGGACGGGGTAGTTTAGCACGGTGAGAACCACCGGGGTCGCTCCGTTTTTCGAAAGCAAGGTCTTGATCTGCATCGGTGCATGGGTCTTGAGGTGCGTGAGCAGTGGGCCGAGGGCCCTAACGGTCATGCTCATTTTCTTCTTGTGCTTCGGCGCCCATACTCCGTGCCACCCTGTCTTGTTCGCATCGAAGAGGTTGGGAATATCCCTTAGTTCTGCCGTGCCATAGTAAAAACAGTAAGGGTCGAGGAGGCCAAACTCGCGGACAAAATCAAACCAGAGCGTGAGTTCGGGGACGAAGACTTCGGACTCGACCTTGGAGATGGTGGACTGCGAGACGTTGAGTCGACTTGCCATCTCCATCTGCGTGTACCCGAAAAGTTTTCGAAGGTTACGAAATAAAGAGCCGGTGTGTGTTTTCATTTCCTGCATGGTTGACCTTTTCAAAATATGGTAGAAGCGAAAGCAGCGAGGTCGGCATTAAAATCTTTGGCAGACTCGCGATGTAGATTATGCCCGGAGGAATAGTTCTTGTGTAACGCCTGGTGCGGCAAATGCATCAATATCTGCTGGTTATGAACAAATGCGTCGAACTGAGCTGTCGCCACGAGTACGGGAATTTTTACCGTCTTAACAAACTCTTGTTCATCAATGTGCTCACCGTTCATAAGTGTTATGGGAAATCTCTGCTTGAAACTTGGGGCCACTGCTTTTATGTCGGTCACCTCTTGAGCTACTGAATCGATACCCCGGTAGAAAGCCTGTGCCAGTGTGGTGACTTCCTCCGCTGTGAGGGTGTCTTTGTAGAGCAGTCCCATCGGGCCTGTGACTTGAAACATTTCGGGCATGTTGATGGGTTTAGCTGCCGGCGGGGTGGAAAGCAGCACGAGTCCTAGGGGTTTAATCCCGTTCGCCATAAGTCCGAGAGCGATGTGCCCACCCAAACTAAAGCCTACGATAATGAAGGGGCGAGTCATTTTCTGTCGCACGAACTCGCTGATGATCGATGACATTTCGAGCATGCTGGGGTTAGCCAACGGGGAAGATTGACCGTGACCCGGTAAATCTAGCGCAATGATTTGATACTCGGAGAGAAGTGGTGACGCGAACTGTAGAGAAAATGTTTCCAGAGACTGATTACTGCCATGAAGTAGTAAAAGCGACTTTTCGCCCTGCCCCTGCTCCCAGTAAGACAGCGAAATATCTAGAACCTGTAGTATTCTTCTTGGCATAAGCTATTTAGTCATATTTGACGTAGTTTGACTCACAAGAAAATCTTAATTTATTTTACAGATAATACCGAAGTGCTGCTAAGATTATTCCATGCAGAATATGGCTGGGCTCTTTACCGTTCTAATTATCGATGACGAGCCCGACTTGCTGGAAGTCGCGAGGTACCTCTTAAACCGTGAGGATGGTGTTGTCGTGCTCACCGCGAATTCTTTCGCCGAAGCAAGCGCCGTGCTCAGCGAACACTTGATCCATTTGATCATCTGCGACTACCACCTTCACGAGGAGACGCCGGAGGCCTGGCTCAGTGATTTGCGACTCAAAGGGATCAATGCGCTCTTTCTCATCTACACCGGGAGTTTCGATGTCGAAGAACAGCATTTCCCTCCCGTCGACGGATGCCTGAGAACGGTTTTGAAGACGGATATAAAAGGATTGGTTGAGTCCTTGCGTACCGCAAAGCTCTATTGGGCGAGCTAAAAAAGCCCCTCTTACGAGGGGCTTTTACTCAGCGCTTCTTTGCTACTTTCTTCGTCGCTTTCTTCACGACTTTTTTCGCGGTGGCTTTCTTCGCCGGAGCCGCTTTCGCTTTCTTCTTCGTCGCGCCGACGAGTTTCTCAAGGCGAGATTGAAGCGCAGCCACTTCTTTTTTCTGAGTCGCGATGAATTTCTTCGCCGCGAGAGTTTGCTTCTTCACTTCTTTATCGAGCAACACTTTCTCCGCGTTGAACTTCTTCTTCGCCGCCGCGACGTCTTTATCAACGAGCTTCGAGAAATCTTTCTGCGCGTCTAGGACCAACTTTCTCACAGACGCTTTGATCTGCTTAATGTTGGCGTCGCTCGTGAGGTTTTCAACCGTGTTCTTCACGGTCTTCACGTTTTCTTTCACGTTGTTTTTGACGTTCTCGAGAGCATCAAGGACGACGTTCGTGCTGTTAGTATCGTTCTCTTGCATGGTGGGCTCCTAAGGTTAGTCCTGGTAGAAACCAGGGTGTTTGCTGAGTGGTACTCTATACCCAAAACCAAAACTTTTCGCCTTGATTTTGACGATAGGGCAGAACTGCCGCCTCTTATACTCTGCCTTCGCATAAAGTTGGAAGACCCTTTTTACCTCACTGGCTTCAAAACCCATCGTGGTCAGGTCGCGGGCGTGGAAACGATAGCTCAAAATCCCCTCTAACATCGCATCCAACCGCTCATAGGCGGGCAAGCTGTCTTGGTCTTTTTGGTTTTCTCGTAGCTCGGCCGACGGTGGGCGCGTGATGATGCCCTTGGGAATGAGACCCCCGTGGGCCTGGTTTATCCACTCCGCAAGACGATAAACCTCTGTTTTATAGAGATCACCGAGCAAAGACAGGGCCCCCACCGAGTCCCCATACTGGGTCGAATACCCCACCGCGAGCTCTGACTTATTGGAGGTATTGATCACCATCGCTCCGGTCTGATTGGAGCGGGTGTAAAGCAGCATGCCTCTTAACCGGCTCTGAACATTCTCGTCGGTGAGACCCTCGAAAGGTTGCGGGAAGGTATTCTGGAACGCCATGCGAATATTTGAATGGAGAAACTTGATGGGCAGACTGGTGAGCTTGAGCCCTAACTTCTGGCAAATCTCCATAGAAAGATCCCAGCTCAGTGGGCTGGAGAAGCTTCCCGGCATGTACACCGCTTCTAGCTCCTGGCCGGGCGCCAAAGAAAGTTTCGCCAGAGTCAGCACCAGGGCCGAATCCATACCGCCGGAAAGGGCGACCAGGAACTTCTTAAAACCATTCTTGCTGGCGTACTCTTGCAATGAAAACTGCAGGGCGCGGGCGACCAGGGCGCACTCCGCATCACTCCAAGTCTGTAATCGACGTGGTAGCGCTTTTTCCGACGAGAAGCGAGGAGCGAACAGTGACTCCCAGGTATTTTCACAGATCGTGCTGCCAATAGGAGCGTACTCTGTGGCACTGGCCAGAGGTAGACTGAGCGTATGGGCGGCAAAGGCCGGGGCCTGGCCGAACAACTTGTCGCCATTCACGGCGAAGGACTGGCCATCGAAAAGGATTTCGTCTTCACCGCCGACGCGATTCACGTAGTAAAACGGCGCTTTCAGCAGTTGAGAGAGGGTGCGCGCGCGGGCGATACGAGCTTCGTTCTTGGTCACTTCAAACGGCGAAGCCGAAAGATTAATAACGGCAGCGAACGGGCCAATCTTGGCGAGATCCAGCGCCGGATCCAGCTGATGAAAACTCGAGGCCCACATGTCTTCGCAGATCATCAAGGCAAAGCGCTTACCTTGCCATTCCCACACGCCTGGAGTGGTCCCCGGCGTGAAGTATTTTTGCTCATCAAAGATGTCGTAGTTCGGGAGCAAGCGTTTGGTGTACAGCGGGCGCAAGGGCGCACCGGGTGTGAGTTCATAGATCACATTGCGGATGCTAACAGGTATGCCCTCGTCACCGAGTTGATAGGCCAGGCCGCCCAAAAGCGCGACGGTCTCAGAGCTCTTGGGGAGTTTTTGCGCCCAGGCATCAATTTCTTTGAGGAATTTTTGGTAACTGTGAATAAACGGCGACTGGAGGCACAGATCGGCCAGCGGGTAGCCGGTGAGGTAAAGCTCGGGAAAAACGTGCAGCCCAGGACGATCCAGAGCCGTTTGGAGCGTCTGGCGGATGGCCGTGAAATCAGCAATCGTATGATGGGTTTGATGGAGGTGTATTTGCACGCCTAATCCCTCGGTCGCGTTGTGGGAACGACCCCATTATGCTAGAGGTCATCTGAAAAGAGGACCAAAAATGACTACAACACGCGTATTGGTGATCGGTGCCGGCCTTGCAGGTTCGGAAGCCGCCTGGTTTTTGGCCTCTCGCGGAGTGTCGGTGGCGCTGGTGGAGGTCAAAACCCTCAAGCTTAACCCCGCCCAGAAGATCAAAAACTTCGCGGAATTGGTGTGCACCAATTCCCTTAAATCCCTCGATCCCGACTCGGCCCATGGGTTGCTGAAAACTGAGATGCGCGCCTTGGGATCACTGGTTCTTGCTGTCGCCGATGAGACGTCTGTTCCGGCCGGCGATGCTCTCGCCGTGGACCGCGAGCTTTTCTCGGCGGAAATCACCAAGCGCCTGCACGCTCATCCGAACATCAAAGTGGTCGCCGCGGAAGCCGGTGATCCGCTGGCCCTCATGCGCGAACTGGAATGCCAGCACGTCATCGTCGCCACGGGTCCGCTGACAACCACACCACTCGAAGAGTGGATGGTGGCAAACCTCGGAGCTGAAGACATTTACTTCTACGACGCGATCGCGCCGGTAGTCGACGCCGACACCCTCGATTACTCAAAACTCTACTACAAAGACCGGCACCGCAAACCGGATGAGCGCGCTGATTACTTGAACGCGCCCATGAACAAAGAGCAGTACGATCTTTTCGTGGGCGAGCTCGCCAAAGCCGAGAAAGTGCCGCCCAAAGATTTCGAAGACTGGAAATTTTTCGAGAGCTGTTTGCCCATTGATCTCATGGCGGAGCGTGGCCCAGAGACGGCGCGTTTTTCTTGCATGAAGCCCATCGGCCTTGAGTTGCCAGACGGTAGTGAGCCATGGGCCGTCGTGCAACTTCGTAAAGAAAACCTCGCCGGAGCGGCCTTTAACTTGGTCGGTTTCCAGACACGTTTGACCTACAAAGAGCAGGTGCGTGTCTTCCGGATGATTCCGGGTTTAGAAGAGGCCTCGTTCATTCACCTGGGCTCGTGCCACCGCAACTCATTCTTGAACAGCCGCCGGCTCTTGAACCACAGCATGACCAGCAACAAGTTTCCCGAGTTGAGCTTCGCGGGCCAGATCACCGGCGTCGAGGGCTACACCGAGTCCGCTTCGATCGGGCTGTATGTGGCGAGCCAACTCTTGAACCGCATTCAAGGCAAACCAGAACTCTCATGGCCGGTTGAAACGGGCATCGGGGCCTTGGTGAATTACGTCATGACCATCGAGAAACCCACGCCGTCCAACATCAATTTCGGCCTCTTGCCGACCAGTGAGATGACCAAAGAGCAGCGAAAGTCAGGTCCGCGTAAGAAAGTTCGCAAAAGTTTAGCCGCCGCCCGTGCACGAGAGGTTTTCGAGACGTTCCGGGTTCAGCTATAATTTAGCCAGAACCTCCAAAACTGCGAGCTTTTGTGGCCGGTGTTTTCTTTGTTATTTTGGCCAGCATGCTATGGGCCATCGACACACTCATCCGCTATCCCTTAGTGGAGAAGGGCATTGACCCCACCGTCATCGTGTTCTTCGAGCACGCCCTCTTGACCATGATGTTTTTGCCGCGCCTGTTCTCCGGACTCCCGCGCATCGGTGAACTCAAGTTCGGTGACGCTTTTGGCTTCTTAGTGATCGGTGCCGGCGGATCGGCCCTGGCGACGGTGGCGTTCACCGGCGCGTTCATGTTCCTCAACCCCTCTCTCGTGATTCTCTTGCAGAAATTCCAACCCGTGATCGCCGTCATCTTGGCGTGGATCATTTTGAAAGAGCCTGTCCCCAAGCCGTTTTTATTCTGGGGATTGGTGTGTCTCGTCGGTGCACTGTTGATCAGCGCGCCGGACATTGAAAAAGTCTGGCTGCTCGTGCGCACGGATCCAAGTCGCCTGGCTTCAGACGCCGCGGTTCAGGGCTACGGGCTTGTGGGGATCTCGGTCTTGGGCTGGGGTGCGAGTACCGTGTTCGGTAAAAAATTAAGTCTCGCTGGGTTCGAGCCGGCTTCTATGTCCGCCGGCCGCTTCTTTGTCGGATTTCTGGCCTTGCTCTTCTTCGTGCCGTGGGGCCAGAAGATGATCTTCGCGGATGCCACTGATTATCTGCGCATCGGAGTCATGGTGCTGCTGTCGGGCGCCCTGGCGATCTGGTTGTACTACAAAGGCCTGCAGCGTTTACCGGCGAAGTTCACCTCCATCGTCGAGATGTTCTTCCCGTTGTGTGCAGTGGTGGTGAACTGGTTCTTCCTCGGCAAACAACTGAGCGACATCCAACTCTTGGGTGGCGTGCTGTTGATGCTCGGGGCCCTTGTCATCCAACTCAAGAAATACTGACATGAAAGTTGCCTTCGCCATTGATTTCCTCATCGAGCGCACGCCGGAAGTTTTCCTTTTGGAACTTCTGCTTGCTGGTTTTGATAATGCTGAGATTTATTGCCTCTCGCACGCGCCGGGAAAAATCCTCGGTCGCATCGAAACCCACCGCATTCATTCCACGCCGTTTCTTCCCACGCCCGATCGCGCGTGGATGCTCCCCAGTGTTGCAAGACAGATCAAAGTCGCAGCGGATGTGGATAAGCTGATTGTTATCTCCAGCGGCTGGGCGCACACCATTAAAACGAGTGCTAAGACTGAGCGCTTTGTGTGGATGAATGACTTCGCGCCGAAGAAACTTGAGCTCACAGGCTGGCGTAAGATCTTTGGCTACCACCATCGCGAAGTGAAGATGAAAGCCCTGGAGGCCGAGAAGAATGTCGCCTTTGCCACCAAGTTTCTAGCGAGCAGTTTAGGCTTCCCGGAAGGGAAGATCATCTACCCCGGGTTCAAGACCGATGATTATCCCATCGTTCCCGATGAGCAGCACACGGGAGATTATCCCTATCATTTGATCCTGCTTAACGGTGCGCCGGAGCGTCAGGTGCGTGAAGTGATCGTGGCGGCTCACGAAGCGAACGTGGATGTGAAATTCATGGGGGCCGACGAAATTTATGCGGAAGAGAAGAAACAAAATCTCGGAGAGTTCGTGGGTGATCACTGCGCGGCCACGACGGCCGGTTTCACGCACTCCGCTCGTGCGGTGTGGATTTTAGGTGAGGGGAGTTTCCCCACAGCGGCGCTTGGAGCGTTGTGCGGCGGTCGTCCCGTTGTTGTTCCTGATTTGCCTCAGTACCGCGAAGTTCTGCCGGCGGATGGTGCGTGGTTTGTGAATGGAAACGTGAAAGCCACTTTCAATGTTGTGAATCGCGATTTCTTATCGTCAGATAAAAAAGCTCTTCGGCGCGCTGGACTTAAATACAACGAGCGGTTGTTCAAGAATCAGATGCGCGCGTGGGCGGGAATTAAGCCGGTTAAGGAAGAGTAAGCTCTGTAAAGTTCGATTGGCCAAATACTAGAAATTAAAAACAACCGTGAGCGTTTCCACCAGTGGAAACGCAGGTAAGGTCTTCCGTGGTTCCAGCAGACGTGTTTATGCTTTGAGGGTTGGCAGGATAACTTCCATCTTGGCCACAGTCTTATGAATCAAGTCTTCCACCGAATCGCCTTCTTTTTTCACAATCACCGTCGCCGCAGAGTGCGAGTGACCACCGCCGCCTAATTGGCGCGCGAGCAAGCCGACATCCCATTCGCCGCTTGAACGAAGGCTCACTTTCAAGGCATCGCCGTCATCGCGGAACATACAGGCGACTTTGATGTTATCAAGAATCAAGAGGTGATTGATGAAGGCATGTGTGTCTTCCACGTCCGATTCAAAGCGCTTGATCAAATTTTTAGAAAGGTGAATCCAGGCGATATCACCATTCTTCGTCGCTTGTGCCGTCGACAAGATGGTTCCAAGCAGATGCATATGTTCAATCTTCTTCGCACCGTAAATACCATTGTAGGCTTCACCCGGTGCGATACCGGTCGCCATCAAATCACCGACGAGATGGTGCGTGGCCGCTGAGACACTTGGGTAACGGAAGGAACTGGTATCGATAATGATCGCGGTATAAAGCGGCAGAGCGAGCTTGCGATTGAACGCAATCCCCAAACCTTCGATGATATGACCCACGAGCTGGCCCGTCGCCGCGGCACTTGTGTCGACGCAATGGCCGGTTTGGCCCTCGAGATGGGGCGCCGGGTGGTGATCGATGAACAGTACATTCCCATTCTTGCGAATGATGGGCTGAAGCACCGGGCACACGCGATCCACAGTGTTGGTATCCACGACGATCCAAAGATCCACGGGGCCAAACACATTGGGTTCGAATTCATTTGAGCCGAGCACCACGTGATCGGGATCCATGTAGCGGTAGCGGAGCGGAAGTGGTTCGTCATTCACGCACACAGCTTTGATGCCCATCGAGCGCAGCGCCATGCACAGACTGATTTCACTACCGATGCCATCAGCATCCGGAATAACGTGTGTGGTGAAAACCACAGAGGTCATCCCTTGAATTCTTGACTTGAAAGTATCTACAATGGACATGCTTCGCTTTTCGGAAGGTATTAAGCTAACTTTCAGTATTTTCACTGTTTATCTCAGTGAGGGCAACAAACAAGCGGAGTAGGAGACTAAGATGCTCGGTCATGACGCGGCCCCATGGGCGCTCAAAGCAGAAAAGCTCCATAAAGATTACCCCGGTGTAACGGCGGTTCAAAGTTTGGACTTCACCATTCATAGTGGTGTGGTTCACGGCTTCCTTGGCCCCAACGGTGCGGGAAAATCAACATCTCTGCGAATGATGTGCGGCCTTTTACGCCCGACTTCCGGGCGGGTGCTGGTGGAAGGCTTCGATCCCGTCGAGCAGCCTTTCGAGGTGAAAAGCCGCGTAGGACTTCTCCCGGAAAACCCTCCGCTCTACCGTGACATGACGGTGAACGAGTATTTGACCTTCACCGCGCGTTTGCATCAAGTGAAAACCATCCCAGATGCCGTCGATCGTGTGTTGACCCTGACGAACACCACGCACGTCGCGCATCGCTTGATCGGTAATCTTTCGAAAGGGTACCGCCAGCGTGTGGGCATCGCCCAAGCTCTGGTGCATGACCCACGTTTGGTGGTGCTCGATGAACCCACCGCAGGACTCGATCCTGAATCTGTGGTGGAGGTGCGCGCCCTCATCAAGAGTCTCAAGAAAGATAAGACCGTGATTTTCTCCAGCCATCTTCTGCACGAAGTGGAAGAGGTGTGTGACACCATTTCTATCATCGCCCATGGCCAGTTGATGGCCCACGGGCCGCTCAGTGAAGTTCGTCAACAGTTCGCTGGCCAAGCGCTGGTGCAAGTGGAGGTCGCGGGCTGCTCGGATGTGCAAGCGACACAGCTGCGCAAACTTCCTTACGTGGCATCCATCGATGTAAAGAAAACCCAGCTCAGTATCTTGCTAAATACCAAAGACGATGTGCGCGCTGAACTCGTGCGTGCCATGGTCGCCGCGGAGCTTGATGTTTTAGGTCTCGAACAGAAAGGCCCTGAGTTGGAAAAGATCTTCCTGCAAGTGACGCGCAATAGGGGGGAGGCATGATTTTAGTGATGGCGCGCCGAGAGATGGCACAGCTGTGGCGTTCACCTTTGGCCTGGACTCTTATTGGATTGTTCTCTTTGCTGACCGGTTGGACTTTTTTCAATCTGCTCGTCGGCTACGCGGATAACATCCAAGCGGTGCCTGCCGACATGCAGTCGCAGATCAACTTCCTCGAAGAAGTGGTCATGCGTCTGTACGCCAACATCAATTTCTTCCTACTGTTTTTCATTCCACCGCTCACCATGCGCTTGATCTCCGAAGAAAAACGCCAAGGGACACTGGATCTCCTGTTGGCCGCACCGATCACCGACACCCAAATCGTCGTCGGGAAATTCCTCGCCACGTGGATTTTCACCGTGGTGCTGTTGGTGCCGACGTTGCTTTTCCCGGTGGTGCTTTTCTGGGCTGGCGTGCCAGATCAAACGATCCTTTTGGGCTGCTACCTAGGTCTCATCTGCAATGCCGCTTGTTATGTGGCGCTGGGGCTCTTCGCCTCGAGCCTGACAGAGAACCAAGTGGTCGCGGCTTTGCTGGGTTTCATTTTCATCATGGCGACCTGGCTGTTGAGCTGGATCGCTCAAACCACCGATAATTTCATGGTGGGCGAAGTGCTGCGCTGGATCTCCGTCACCGGGCATTTTGAAACCTTGGTGAAAGGTGTGCTCTCAACCTCTGATCTAGCGTACTACGCTGGCTTCATCGGGCTGTCCTTGGGCTGCAGTGTGCAGGTCCTCGGCAGCAGGAATTGGTAATATGAAAAGTTGGTGGTTTGGTATTTGGGTCATCGTTGAAGCGCTGCTCGTGCTCTGCTCGCTGGCGTTGTGGTTCGTCGCCACGGAGCACACCGTGCTCAACATCAGTGTCACGGTCTTCACGATTCTTCTGGGCGGCATTCTTTTCTATCCTCGTCGCACAGGTTTGCTCGTATGGCTCTCGAGCCGTCACGGCCGCAACACGTTTATTCATCTGTCACGTTTCGCACTCTACAGCGCCATCGTGGGTCTCGTGTGTTACCTCGCGTGGAAATTTCCGCTGCAAAAAGATTTCTCAGAGCGCGCTCTGAATACTCTGTCAGCGCAGAGTCAGCGCATCCTCGCTGATCTTCCGAAAGACACCAAGATCACCCTCTACGCTCGTCGCCAGGAATGGCCGCGGGCCATGGCGCTCTTGAAGCTCTATCGCGAAGAGCGCAAGGACATCATCCTCACGGCGGTGGATCCGGAGACGCGT
>JAIXOY010000085.1 GCA_027486525.1 Pseudomonadota bacterium | reverse complement strand
GTAATCCTTCAATTGGCGGAGTCGGGAAGGGCCAGGTCGTTCGCGAACTCGATGCGCTCGGTGGAGTGATGGGCATCCTCGCAGACAAAGCCGGCATTCAGTACCGCACCCTCAATGACTCCAAAGGTCTCGCTGTCCAATCGACCCGCGTACAGATCGACAAGGACCGCTACTCTCGCGAAGCGGAAGCTATCGTTGCCACCATCCCAAACATTACAGTTTTGAGAGCGAAGCTTACCTCTATCGAGAAGACTGAAAGCGGATTCTCGCTCGCATCTACCGAAGGTAATTTCACCGCCAAGAAAGTGGTGATGACCGTGGGAACTTTCCTTAATGGAAAGCTTCACCAAGGAATGAATCAGTCTGTGGGTGGGCGCTTTGATGCCGAAGCAGCAGACTCATTGACCGATATTTTTAAGGCGATTAAGACACGTCCGGCGCGCTTTAAGACCGGTACGCCTTCTCGTCTTTTGCGCTCTTCAATCGATGTATCTCAGATGCAGGAACAGCCTTCGGATCCTTTTACGCGTAACTTCCACTGTATGAATTCTCCCTCTTTAAGGACCTCTGAACAGGTGAGTTGCTACCTCACCCATACGAGTGTCGAGACCCTCACCATCATTCGAGAGAATAAAGATCGCTCGCCTATGTATAATGGGCAAATTCAAGGTGTGGGTGCTCGCTATTGCCCTTCAATTGAAGATAAAGCTTTCCGTTATCCAGACCGCAATTCCCATCATGTTTTCGTCGAGCCCGAAGGGTTGGACCTTGATACCGTTTATCCCTCTGGCATCAGTTCGAGTCTGCCGGCCGATGTGCAAGAAGCCTTCATTCGCACCATTCCTGGGCTGCAAAACGCCATCATTAAGATTCCAGGTTATGCCGTGGAATACGATGTGGTCGACACGACAAATCTCACCCTTGGTCTTGAGTACCGCGAGCTGCCGGGTCTTTATTTTGCCGGCCAAGTGAATGGAACTTCCGGATACGAAGAAGCGGCTGGACAAGGCTGGGTAGCGGGAGCGAATGCCGCCCTCGCGATTCTTGGTAGACCCCCTGTTTATCTTTCGCGCCATGATTCCTACATCGGGGTGATGATCGAAGACTTGGTAGCCAATGTTCGCGATGAACCCTACCGACTTTTCACTGCCAGATCGGAAAATCGTCTTTTTATCCGTGAAGACAACGCAAATTTACGTATGCACCCCTATCGTCAGTACCTCTTTTTGCAAAACGCTTTAGACGGCTTCCTGGAGCGTTTTAGCGTTCAGGCGCAAATTTTGAGCGATTTTTGCGACGATTTCATGTTTTCTGAAAATTCTGTGACACTTTTGCGTTTTTCTCAGTCAGCAGAAATTCCACTTTCGCGTTCAATGACTTTATCTGAAGTTTTGAAGCAGGCATGGTTGGATCCGATCAAAACATTGCATGAGATTTTGTGCGAATTCGAGATAAGTTTTGATTTTGATATCATTCGCACGGTCGCCATTGAGAAAAAGTACGCCGGCTACATCCAGCGCTTTGATGAACAATTCGAAAAAATCAAAAAAATGGATGCGACTCTCATTAATTGGGAAGAAATCTGCCAATCACAGAACGTTTCGTTTGAGTGCCGTCACCGCATTTCTAAAATTCGTCCCGAAACTTTCGGGCAGTTGAAGCGCATTGAGGGAATTCGCCCTGCAACCTTGGCCGTTGTGGCTTCATTGGCGCTTTGAATGCTTAATTTCTCACTAAAATACCTCCAATTGCTCAAAACACGCTTCGCTGGGCTGAATCTCACCCGGATTCTTGATGATCAGGAGTTCTACGAGAAACAAGTCTTAGATTCGATTCTTCCTTATGAACAATGCCTAGAGTTCAAAGAGTTGTTAGATAAGAGGGGTGTCTTAGTTGATATCGGCTTCGGCGGGGGTTTTCCTCTTTTGCCGCTCGCCCATCATTGCCCCAAGCCACTCTTTGTTGGACTCGAGTCTCGCGCCAAGAAGGTTGAAGCGGTCAATGTGATAGCGGAAGAGCTAGGTATTTCCAATGCACAGGCATTTCACCACAGAGCCGAAGAGGTTCTCTTAAATCGTCCTTGTGTTGTCACCTTCAAGGCCGTGGGCACGGTGATGGACTATCTTCCGGCCCTGCAGATTCCCATAAAGGATGTGACCGTATTCTTCTATAAAGGCCCGTCCTATATGGAAAAAGAGCACGCCGAATTTGAGAAAACCCTCTCCAAACAGTGGGAGTTGGTGGTCAACCAAGTGCTATCGGTTCCGGGTACTGACGAGCGCCGTTTGGTGGGTTTTAAGCCACGAATTGTTCCACGTGGAACAGGTAAAACCCTTGTCAAACTGAGCGACTTTCTTTAACAATTAAGGTCCAGAAAACACGCGGAAGGGAGTTCTAAGTGGCTAAAATTATTGCAATCGCCAATCAGAAGGGCGGGGTCGGCAAAACCACCACAGCGATCAATCTCAGCGCATGCCTCGCCGCAGCAGAACGTAGAACGCTCCTGTTGGATTTGGACCCTCAGGGTAACGCCAGCATTGGTCTCGGCTTAGAGAAAGACAAATTCGCTCAACTAAACATTTACCACGCCTTGATCGGCGAAGAGTCGATTGAGAACTGCCTCTATAGGACCGAGCTTCCGGGCCTTGATATCTGTCCGTCGGACAACAACTTAATTGGCGCAGAAATTGAACTCGTCAGCGCCTTTGCTCGCGAGGGCAAATTGAAAGCCGCGCTAGAGCCGATCATGGATAAATACGACTACATCATTATCGACTGCGCGCCTTCACTCAACATTCTTGCTGTGAACGCGTTAAATGCCGCCCACTCATTCTTGGTTCCGATGCAGACTGAGTTTTTGGCGATGGAAGGATTGTCGCAATTGCTCAACACCGTACGTCTAATACGCGCTAGCTTGAATCCTCAGTTAGAGCTCGAAGGCATTTTGCTGACGATGTACGATTCACGCAACAATCTCTCGAAACTTGTCGCGCAAGACCTGATGAATCACTTCAAAGACGACATCATGAAGTCGATCATTCCGCGTAACGTAAAACTTTCGGAGTGTCCGTCACACGGTAAACCCATCATTCTCTATGACATTGCTTCAAAGGGCAGTGAGGCCTATCTCTCACTCGCGAAAGAAGTGATTTTGAAGACCGAAGGAAAAAAGGAAGCTGCAGCGCTGGCAAAACCAGCCATGAAAGCCGTTCTTCCAGACGCGCCACCGCGTATCCCTTCGTTCGACGATTACGAAATCCAACAATAATAGGAGCGTCCCATGACCATGAAACAAAAACCACAATTGGGTAAAGGTATGGCGGCACTTCTTGGGGGCGGTCCTATCGGGGCGCACACTGAAAGAGCGCTCCACGAGCCTGTTTCGCAACAACAGCCCCAACAGACACGCACCGTAGTCGAGCATCAACCGATGTTGGTGCCGGTCGAAAAAATCATCACCAATAAGGCCCAGCCTCGCAAAATCTTCAAAGAAAAAGATTTGCTGGAGCTCGCTGAAAGCATCAAAGAAAATGGCGTGATTCAGCCACTGATTGTGGCCGAAGCCGTTGATGGTCATTTCGAGTTGATTGCTGGTGAGCGTCGCTTGCGTGCTTCAAAACTCGCAGGGCTCGAGCGCGTTCCGGTCCTCGTGAAGCGAGCGACGAAAAAAGATCAAGTGGTCATGTCGATCATTGAAAACGTTCAGCGTGCCGATCTGAACTGTGTTGAAGAAGGTCTCGCTTATTTCCAATTGATGAATGAGTTTGGTCTGACGCAAGAAGAAGTGGCGAAAAAAGTCGGTAAAGAGCGCTCAACAGTGGCGAACTTCCTTCGAATTTTGAAACTTCCAAAAGACGTGATTATGCTCTTGAACAAAGAGCAGCTTTCTTTCGGTCACGCCAAGGTTCTCGTTGGTCTTGCTGACGATGAATTCACCAAGCGTATGGCCAATGAAGCGGCCACCAAACAACTTTCGGTTCGTGAACTCGAAGATTTAGTTAAAAGCGGTAGAAAGACTCCCAAAGCGAAGGAAGGGAAAAACATGGTAGCTGAGCGCTACGATCAACTTCGCGACCGCCTCGAAAAGAAGACTGGTTTTCATTTCGGTGTGAAATCTAAGAAAAATGGCGCCGGATCGATTACAATTAAATTCAGCAACGAAGCTGAGTTCAATGATGTTTTCAGTTTCTTAATGAAATAGGACTTTCGTGTCAAAACGTAGCGAGATCTGCGCCATCATCGAAGAGGGTTGCAAGTTCGAGGGAAACCTTTCCTTTAGTGGCGTGGTGCGCATCGCCGGTGTCGTTAATGGCTCTGTCTTTTCCAATGACACACTTATCATTTCCGAAGGCGCGGTCATCAACGCCGACATCAACGCTAACGTAGTGATTATTTCAGGATCCGTGAAAGGTAACGTTAAGGCTTCTTCGCGCGTCGAAATTCGACGCCCAGCAAGATTTGAGGGAACTGTCATTGCTCCCTCGCTGGTTGTCGAAGAAGGAGTTATTTTCCACGGCGTCACGAAGATGAAAGACAAGAAATAACGCCCTTGACGATACCGCCCACCACGTCTATTTAATTACAGCTAATTAACCAACTCCGGGACCCTTATCAATGGATACCGTTACAGCCATTTTCACCCAATTGGGTGTCGACTCTTCTCTCCTGCCACAATTCCTCATCGTGTTCGGAATGTTCATCGTCGCGAAGTTTTTGTTCCTCAATCATCTTCAGTTTGTTCTCGAAAACCGTGAAGACAAAACAGTGAAGCTTGAGAGCAGTGCTGATTTGACTCTCGAAAACGTGAACAAGATGGCGCAGGAATATAAATCGAAAATCGATGGCGCGAATAAAGAAGCCATGAAAGTTGTTTCATCAAAGAAAGCTGAAATCCAAGCTCGTCACGGCGAAACATTCAAGAAGACAGAAAAAGAGATCAACCAATTCGTAGAGAATTCTCGCCAAGATTTCGAGCGTGAAATCCAATCCAACAAATCTAAGTTTCTTGGAGAAGTAGATTCGCTCGCCGGTGATTTAGTTAAGAAAATTTTGAACTGAGGTTTCCGATGGTATTAAAGACGGCGTATCTCGTTGTTGGTTTGGGTGTAATAATGGAAACAGCCATTGCTGCTGGAAATGGCGGCCATGGTAGCGTGACTGATCTTATTGCCCCACTTGTTAACGTAGCTCTTCTTGTAGGATTTTTGGTTTGGAAGTTGAAGGGCCCACTCTCGGCACACTTCACAACGAAAGCCGAAGAAATCACCAACACGCTTGAACGCGCAAGCCTGAAGT
The DNA here is from genome assembly GCA_027486525.1 of Pseudomonadota bacterium. Lineage (GTDB taxonomy): Bacteria > Bdellovibrionota > Bacteriovoracia > Bacteriovoracales > Bacteriovoracaceae > UBA6144. The sequence continues at coordinate 5,161 of JAIXOY010000085.1, read as the reverse complement.
CAAAAGAAGCGGAAGTGATGTTGCAAGCTCAACAGAAAAAAATGGCAAACGTTGAATCTGAAGCGAAAGAGATTCTCCGTCACGCAGAGACCGAAGTTAAAAACTACGAAAAAACATACGCTCGCGAGATTGAAGAAAAGTCCTTCAAGCTGAAGACGGATGCAACTTCGAAAATCGAAGCTGAGCGCAAGACGATGATCGCCGCACTTAATTCCAGCCTACTCGATGAAGTGATCGCTCGCGCGAAAACAACCATCAAGGGAAACAAAGACTACCAGAACAAGGCTTCGGCTAAGATTCTTGGGGAGATGGTTAAATGAAAGAAAAAACAGTTTCTAAAATTTACGCCCAGTCTTTGCTTCAACTCGGCGCTGAAAAGAAAGAAAAAGTCGTCGACGAGCTGACCGTGCTGACGGAGATGATTAACAAGACCAACATGCTCGAAAACGTCCTTTTCATGGATGTGTTCACGCAAGACGAAAAGAAAGCCGTGTTTGCGGATATCGCAAAAAAAGCCGGCCTCTCAACGCTTGTCACCGGCATGGTAAATTACCTCATCGAAGAAAAACGTATCGGCCTCTTGCCGCTCATCGTGAAAGAAATGATTGTTCTCGACGACGACCAGAAGGGTTTCCTGAAGGGTGTTGTTGAAGGCGCAGAAGCGCACGCGGATCCAAAAATCATCGACCAGATGAAAGCGTTTCTTAAAACACGCTTGGGTCGCGAACCGAATCTCTCTTACGTACAAAATGCCAACATCAGCGCTGGTTACCGTGTGACTGTTGAAGACCTGCAAATGGACGCGTCACTCGATCATCAGCTCGACCAATTTAAAAACTCTGTAATCAGCGAATAACTGCAAGGAAGGAAGATTATATGACAACGACCATCCGCCCGGAAGAAATCACCGGCATCATTAAAGAGCGCATCGCGAATTTCGAATCGCGCCTGCAAATGAACGAAATCGGCACAGTGTTGACCATCGGTGACGGTGTGGCACGCGTGTTCGGATTGAAAAACGTTTTGTCTGGCGAGCTCGTTGAGTTCGAAGGCGGCGTTAAGGGGATGGTTCTGAACCTTGAAACCAACAACGTTGGTATCGCGGTTCTCGGTGAAGATGCCGGGATCAAAGAAGGTTCAACTGTTAAGCGTACAGAAAAAATCGTATCTGTACCCGTTGGTGACGCTCTCTTGGGTCGCGTAGTTAACGCTATCGGCGAGCCAATCGACGGTAACGGTGAAATCGCTTCAAAAGACTTCCGCCAAGTAGAAACAAAAGCTCCGGGCATTATTGCTCGTAAATCAGTTCACGAGCCGTTGCAGACTGGTATCAAAGCGATCGACGCCATGATCCCAATCGGCCGCGGTCAGCGCGAATTGATCATCGGTGACCGTAAGACTGGTAAGACTGCAGTGGCTGTCGACACCATCATCAACCAGAAAGGCAAAGGCGTTGTTTGCATTTACGTGGCAATCGGCCAGAAGCAATCAACTGTTCGCCAAGTTTACCAAAAGCTTTCTGAGGCCGGCGCTCTTGAGTACACGATCATCGTTTCTGCACCAGCCTCATCTTCAGCTCCGTTGCAATACCTCGCTCCTTACACAGGCGCGACTATGGGCGAGTACTATCGCGATAGCGGCAAGCACGCTTTGATCGTCTACGATGACTTGACCAAACAAGCACAAGCTTACCGTCAAATGTCATTGCTGCTTCGTCGCCCACCGGGCCGTGAGGCATTCCCGGGTGACGTATTCTACATTCACTCACGCCTTCTCGAGCGCGCATGTAAGGTGAACGACGCTTTGGGCGCGGGCTCAATGACTGCTCTTCCGATCATCGAAACTCAAGAGGGTGACGTAGCGGCTTACATTCCTACCAACGTTATTTCGATCACTGACGGCCAAATTTACCTCGAGTCGGACTTGTTCAACTCTGGTATCCGCCCGGCGGTAAACGTTGGTCTTTCAGTTTCACGCGTAGGTGGTGCTGCTCAGACTAAGGCAATGAAGAAAGTTGCCGGTACCCTCCGCCTCGACCTCGCACAATACCGCGAGTTGGCCGCGTTCTCTCAATTCGGTTCTGACTTGGACGAAGCGACTCAACGTCAGCTCGCCCGCGGTTCACGCCTCGTAGAATTGTTGAAGCAAGGTCAGTACCAACCGATCGAAGTGACCAACCAGGTTGTTGCGATCTTCGGTGCAGTAAAAGGGATGTTTGACTCAATCCCTGTCGACAAGATTTTGTCTGCCGAGAAAGAGCTTACTGAGTACATGAGCAGCAAACACTCTGAGTTGGTTGGCACAATCCGTAAGGAAAACGCTATCTCTCCAGAGAGCGAAGGGAAGTTGGTTGAAGCGATCAAGACTTTCGTAGCAGCTTACAAACACTAAGGCGAAACTGAGCCATGGCAAATATTAAAGAACTTAAAAAGCGGATCAAGAGTACCAAGGGTACTTTTAAGATCACCAAGGCCATGAAGTTGGTGTCCGCGGCGAAGCTTAATAAAGCACAGATGCGTATTTTGGGCATGCGTCCCTACGCCACTGAGCTTGAGCAAACCGTGCGTACCGTTTCAGCTTTGAACAAAGACTATTCGTCGATGTACTTCAAAGAAAATCCTGAGAACCGCCAGTCAGTCGTATTGGTGATAAGTTCGAACAAGGGTCTTTGTGGTAGCTACAACTCGTCGATCACGAAAGCGGCTCGCCGTCTTCAGCGTGATACGACCGGTGAGCAGTTGAAGTTTTACTTCATCGGCAAGAAGACTCGTGATCTCATCCAAAAAGAAGTGAATGTTGGCAAGACATTCACTTTCGCGAAGCACGATGCAACCTTCGAAGAAGTTCGCAAGGTGGCCGACGAGCTCGCGGCGCTGTTCACGACGGGCGAAGTTGGGAAAGTGTACGTGATGTACAACTCTTTCCTCTCTGCCATCGCTTTCGAAACCAAGTTGAAGCAATTGCTTCCATTGGTAGTTACCGAGCAGGAGAAAGAAGCTCTCGCAGCGAAGTTCCCATACGACTATAAGTATGAGCCTTCAGCCGCTAGCATTCTCGATACTTTGGTTCCGGAAGTGTTCGTGACTTCGGTTTACACCGCACTTCTCGATGCCGTGGCTTCAGAGCACGGCGCTCGCATGAGTGCGATGGAAAACGCTTCAAAAAACTGTAAAGAAATGATCCGTAAATTGTCTCTCAAGATGAATAAACTGCGTCAGGCGAAGATTACAACTGAACTAGCTGAAGTTGTGTCGGGTGCCGAATCGCTGAATGGTTAAGGAGCCCTCGATGGAAACCACTGGTGTAATCCGACAAGTGATGGGGCCGGTTGTGGACGTGGAATTTGCTAGCGGCAAACTCCCTGCTCTATACAACGCCCTCCGCCTCACAAACAAAACCCTCCCGGGCGGGGAAGGGAACCTGGTCATTGAAGTTTCCCAGCATTTGGGTAACAACACTGTCCGCTGTATTGCTATGGACGCGACCGAAGGTCTCGCTCGTGGGCAAGTAGTGACAGACACAGGTGCACAGATTCAGGCTCCAGTTGGTCGTGAGACCCTCGGCCGAATCATTAACGTTATCGGCGAGCCAATCGACGAAGCGGGTCCAGTTAAGACGAAAAAGTCTTACGGGATTCACCGTCCAGCTCCGAAGTTCGCGCACCTTTCTACGAAGAAAGAGCCGTTCTTCACCGGTATTAAAGTTATCGATCTTCTCGCTCCTTACTTGAAAGGTGGAAAGATCGGTCTCTTCGGCGGCGCCGGCGTAGGCAAGACCGTTTTGATCATGGAATTGATTAACAACATCGCGACTCAACACGGTGGTTTCTCTGTGTTCGCAGGCGTAGGTGAACGTACACGTGAAGGTAACGATCTTTACCACGAGATGAAAGACTCGGGCGTTATCGACAAAACCGCACTGGTGTTCGGCCAAATGAACGAACCACCAGGGGCCCGTGCACGCGTTGCTTTGACTGGTCTTTCAGTTGCGGAATACTTCCGCGATGAAGAGAAGCAAGACGTGTTGTTCTTCGTTGATAACATCTTCCGCTTTACACAAGCGGGTTCAGAAGTTTCGGCACTCTTGGGTCGTATTCCTTCTGCCGTAGGTTACCAACCGACTTTGGGTACTGAGATGGGTGCCATGCAAGAACGTATTACTTCAACGAAAGACGGTTCAATTACGTCGATCCAAGCGGTTTATGTTCCTGCGGATGACTACACCGATCCAGCCCCTGCAACGACGTTCGCTCACTTGGATGCAACGACTGAATTGTCACGTCAGATCGCTGAGCTTGGTATCTACCCAGCGGTAGATCCTCTCTCTTCTTCTTCAACTATTTTGACTGAAGAAGTTATGGGCAAAGAGCACTACACGATTGCACGTCAGGTTCAGTCTGTTCTCCAGCGCTACAAAGAGCTTCAAGACATCATCGCCATCTTGGGTATGGATGAATTGTCTGAAGAAGATAAGCAGTTGGTGGCACGCGCTCGTAAGGTTCAGAAGTTCTTGTCTCAACCGTTCTTCGTTGCTGAGCAGTTCACTGGTATCCCAGGGCAGTTCGTGAAGATTGAAGACACTATTAAAGCTTTCAAAGCCATCTTGGCCGGCGAATGCGATCACTTGCCTGAGCAAGCGTTCTATCTCGTAGGTGGTCTCGATATGGTTCATGAAAAAGCCAAGAAATTGGCCGAAGGGAAATAAGTCATGGCCGCGTTCAAGCTCAACTTGTTCACCCCGAAAGGGACTGTCGTTAAGGGCATCGAGTGCTCAGAGATTACAGTTCCTACGGTTCGTGGTGAGATCAACATTCTTCCGGACCACACCCATATCCTCACGGAGTTGGGTACGGGTGTCCTGACTGCTAAGACAGCTGATGGCAGTGTTCGTCACTTCTCCGTAACTGCGGGACTATGCCGTGTTATGCAAGACGCTGTGACTATCCTGTCTTTCACTTCTGAGCGCCCACAGGACATCGACGTGGAACGTGCTAAGGCCGCTAAGGCCAAAGCCGCTTCTCGCTTGGCCGGTGAAAGCAATTTGAGCGACGTAGAGTTGATTAAGTTTCGCCGTAAGCTGGAGCGCGCGGATATGCGCCTTCGACTGGGCAACCTTCGCTAGGCTGGTCCTACAGGGGCACCTTCGGGTGCCCTTTTATTTT
>JAIXOY010000202.1 GCA_027486525.1 Pseudomonadota bacterium | reverse complement strand
TCAGGGAACTTTCAGCTGGTGACGGATCACTTAGGCTCTCCGGTCCTGGTTGTGAATGCCTCCACAGGTGCTGTGGTTCAAGAAATCAAGTATGATAGTTTTGGAAGGGTGATCGCGGACTCAAATCCGGGATTCACGCCATTTGGGTTTGCGGGTTGTCTGTATGATCAGGACACGCAGCTGTGTCGATTCGGAGCGAGGGACTATGATGCATCAATCGGCAGATGGACCGCGAAGGATCCGATTCTGTTTAATGGTGGCGATACAAACTTGTATGGCTATGTGATGCAGGATCCGGTGAATGGAATTGATCCGAGTGGACTGATTGCCATGCCATCAGACATAGGTGCATCGCAGGCTTACCGCGACATGTTTACAGGGAATTTCATCCCCGCTGCTAATGTTGTGAAAATTACGCCGAATCAAGCTCTCGCAGGTATTTTTGCAATTCCTGCAGTCGGAGCGATGGGAAGTCTTGGAGTCATGGCGGGGCCACAAATTATATCAGCAGGGATGATTGTGGCTGCAAATCCTAGCAACATCGTGAACGGTTTAGATTTCTTCGACGGACTTTCTGGAGAGCTTGGTGGGCCAACGACAGGATTACCTTCTATTACTCCGGGTGGAATTGCAGGTACAGCGATCGGAATCGGTATAAGATCAGCAACAAATTCATGTGGACCTCAACAATGAACTGGACACTACTTTTAGGTTGGGCATTAATTTTTTCAATACCATTTGTCTGGTTAAGATATCTATCAACCGGAATGTTTAGTTCGCGATGGGGGGTACTCCAAGGAGGGTCCGCTTTAACAGCCGTGATTCTTTTTACGCTTATAGGCTTATACTTTGGTTGGCATGCAATTAAAGCCTTGATTCTTAGAATTAAAAGTAGAAATAACATCTAAAATCAAGATTGCTACAAGCAGAATTCACAAAGTCCTCGTGTCTGGCACGAAGTCTCTCGTGCCGGACTACATGATCACATCGTCAGGGAACTTTCAGCTGGTGACGGACCACTTAGGCTCTCCTGTCCTGGTTGTGTATGCCTCCACAGGTGCTGTGGTTCAAGAAATCAAGTATGATAGTTTTGGAAGGGTGATCGCGGACTCAAATCCGGGATTCACACCGTTTGGGTTTGCGGGGTGTTTGTATGATCAGGACATCCGTGTATGCACGTCGTTTAGAACGCCTGAATTTTACCAGTGAGAATATCCCAAAACATCCGGAAGTCTCCCATCAGTGAGTAGAGGGGATGCTTGAACGTCGCGGGGCGATTTTTCTCAACGATGAAATGGCCATACCAAGCAAAGCCGTAGCCCAACACTGGCACCAGTGCCAGGAGCCACCAGTTACCGGTGAAAAATGTAGCGCAGAGTGCGGCAATCACAAAGCTCGTGCCGATGAAATGGAGACGACGGTTCTGTAGGTTGGCGTGTTCGCCTAAGTAGAACGGATAAAAATCTTCGAACGTTTTGAATTTCATCTGCCTGCCCTCCCTCTCTTTATTGTGCCCATCTATGCCCCACGCAGCAACCCCCTAAATGCTCAAAACCATTAAGACATTCTTTATACCCAATCTTTAAACTCAAGCATTGCCCCAACCTTTCCGATAGGTTCTTTGATGAAAAAAGCACTCTTACTACTTGTGTTGGCGCAGGCGTTTACCGTCTCTGCGCAGGACTGTCCGCATTGTCCGCCGTCGCCGTCGTGGTTGACGATCTTCAACCCCTACAGCTTACCCGCCGTGCCCGAGCCCGACCCGCTGATCGAGATCAGCACACCCGCGCTCACGCGCAACGTGCTCGCGAGCTACTGCCGCCGCAACACCGATGTCGTCGACACGATCGTCTTCCACCACACGCAGACGCCGTCGACTTCGACCGTGCAAAACATCAACGAGATGCACCTCGATCGCGGCTCGGCCGCCGATCCTTGGTTGATGATCGGATATCACTACACCATCAATTCTCCTTACGCTGGCGGAACCGTTCCCACGCCGGTGGTGAGCCAGGGCCGCCCCTTTGACCTTGCGGGCAGCCACGCCGGCACCAACTCCTACCGGAGCGCGGATGAAGAAACGAAGCGCCTCATGGCCCTCGACGGGGCCATGCGCTGCGGAACGGTTTCGGGCCCCCTCACTGAGGCGACCGATAAGTTCAGCCCAAGCGGTTTGGTGAAAGGCAACTACAACACCGTGGGCATCGCGATCATCGGAAACTACGCCAAGCGCACCAGTGAAAACCTCGGCGGATGGAGGCCACCTAACCGGCGCTTTCCGAGCGCGTCGACCATCGAGATGGCCGGCAAGCTGGCGTGCGAGCTCCAGCGCAAGCACCCTCGGCTGAAGACCATCCGCGTGCACCGTAACTACAACAGCACGGATTGCCCCGGTCTCATCGAGGATCGGATCCCACAGATCAAGGCCGTCGCAGCGAGGTTCGGATGCACATTCAACTAAGTCTCTTCTTGGCCCTACTCTGCACGACTCTAGCGTGGGCCCAGCCGCCGCACAAAGAGATCAAGCAGCTCTTCGCGAAGTACGACAAGATCGTCGAGGGTAACAAAGACGTGAGCGTCGCCGACGTCTTCACGAAGAAGTTCATCGCCGACGCCGGCGGCGAGAAGTCGCTGCTGGGCGGCTGGGAAAAAGAGAAGAAGGCGACCTACGTCCTGAGCATCAAGCCGAGTCGCACGAACAAGGACCGGGCCTACGTGCAGCGGGTGCCCGCGGGCTCGAAACAGAAACCCCACTCGTCGTTCGTGGTCGTGAAGGAACAGGGCAAGTGGCGCATCGAAGGGAACATCGAAGATGAGTAAGAACCTTTTCCTCGTTCTCGTCGCGCTGGCCGTGGGCTGCGGAAAACTTGAGAAGGTCCAGGACAGCTTCATTGCGCTTTCGGGCAACAATGATCTCACGATGATTGAAGTGCGCGTGGGAGCGATCTATCGCAACAATCCTGCCACTCAACCGCAAGGCTACGACTTCATCGAATTTGAGAATACGCAGTATCGCCTAGGGTCCGTGAGCACGGAAGTGGCCCCGGAGGTCGCGAAGCTCCCTCGAGGCGAACTGGTTCCGGTTTATTTCAAGGGACAATTCGTGAGGCGCTCCGGCGTTTCAACCACGAACCCGAACGTCGAATTCGACGTGATCGACCTCACGGCCATCACCAAAAAATAGCTTACTGAAGATTTTCCCATGTCTCAAAGCATGTGATGGTCCAGCCGAGGAGTTCCTTCTCAACCTCCGATGGGTTGCGCAGCTTGAACACATCGCGGTACTCGTTGAGTGAGAGCTTCTCGCGTTGGCGTTCCCACAACTCACCCGGCACGGGCTTCCCATCCACGATTTCAGTGCTTTCGATTTCCACGTAGTCATCCACACTGCTGTACTGCCGAAGGACTTTGCGTTGAGTGAATTTACCGGTCGCCAGCAATTGCGCGGCTTCATTCTTCTCGATGTGAGTGCGGTACCATTCATTTTCTAACCACTGCTTGCCATCGATCAATGCTCCATAGCGTGCCAATCCTGCGTGGTACGCCGTCGTCGAGTTCTTCGTTCCTGGGTACATGACGTGGTAGGACACGTTGTAGGAGCCATCAGTTGCCGTATCAGTGCGAAGCTCCTCAGCTTCATGCGTGTAGCGCAGGAGACTCATGACTTGACCGGTGTGGATACGCTCAGACTCGCAGCTCACGTAGCGACGAGCGTAGTTCGTCCCTTTGAGTGGATGACGTTTAAACGTCTGGGCACAGCTCGCTAGAATCAAGAGAGAGAGAAGAAGAGTGATGCGCATGAGAGCTCCTATTGGGCGAGATATGAAAGTTCGTCTTGGAAGCGATCCATCTTGGCCGCTAGGCCCACGGGAAGTTTTTCCGGTAACTCGATGGTGAGCACAGGAATTCCACGTTCCGCCCAAGCATAGCGTCCCAAGCTTCCAGGATAATGTCCCAGACTTTTCCACTTGAGCGGTAAGTATTTGGGCAACTTTCCGGGACCATCGTAGTCGAGCACTCCGAACGGCGTATGAATCGAGACGATCAAATTAGGTTTGTAGCTTTCGATAAGAGAGACGATGCATTGAACTTCTGGCTCCGTGGCGGGTTTGTTGCCCGGGAACTTGGCCGGCGCGCCACCGAGCTTCTTCCAGTACTTCAAAGCTTCCGCTTCCCAGTCTTTCGTGGGGAAATGGCGATTGAGATCGATCTTCGTTTGGTTGGTCCGTGTGACGGCCTGAACGCCGTCAGGATTGAGGACAGGCACGACGAACCACGAATTGTGCGGCGAAAGTTTTTCCAGACGACGGATCCAGCGGAAGCCGATCTCGCCGGCCGGTAATTCGTTTCCGTGAATCATGGAGAGCACCAAGATGCGTTTGCCGTCTTGCTGACCTGGCTTCATGTAGTGCAACAGTGCTTCCCCACCTTTGGACTGGCAACCGCTCAGTGGTTGCAGCAAGGCGAACTCATTCTTGAATTCAGCGAAGCGCTCGCGCCAAGGCTGGGCGTGGGCAGCAGTGGTCATGAGACTGAGAAGGAAGAGAAGCTTCATAAAAAAAAGCCTTCCCGAAGGAAGGCCATCAGACTTCAAGTTTTCACGATACGGTCACGCCAAGCGCGAACGTCAGGAGCGAGGTAGTCGTACTTCATGCCGTCCACCGTGTACTGCGCGAATTCGTAGTCGTGAGAGTGCGTGAGGCACTCCGTCGGACATACCGTGGTGCACAGACCACAGTAGCAGCAGAGAGCTGTATCGATCGTGAACTGCGTGAGCTTCAGACGGATAGACTGACCGTTCGAGGTCTTCTTGATCTCAGAGCCTTCCGGCATTTTCTCTGAAGCGATGTAGATGCAATCTACCGGACACGCCATCGCGCACTGAGTGCAGGAGATGCAGTTCTGCGCATCGTTGAACAAACGCATCCGCGCGCGCTCCGGCAAGACTTCACGAACTTCCGGATACTCGATGGAGACGACTTTCACGCCCCAGACGTAACGGAAAGTGATCCACATGCCGACCACTGTGGTTTTCACTGCCGTGAAGAGAGCGGAAAAGTACTGCTTGACTGAATTATGAGGAACTACGTAACTCATCTGTCCACCTCACCCAATACGATGTCGATTGAACCGATAGTGGCGACGAAGTCGGCCACCATTTGTCCTGGTGCCATCAACGGCAACATAGACGTGTGCGTGAAGCACGGAGATTTTACTTTCAAGCGGTACGGCTCTTTGCTGTCGTTGCCTTCGGAGATGAGGTGGATCCCCAGCTCGCCACGCGGACACTCTTGGCGCACGTACACTTCGCCCTTCGGCAATTTGATGATCTTCGGAACTTTACCCATGATACTTCCTGGCTCGAGCTTCTCGAGGACCTGACGGATGATCTTGATGGACTCACCCACTTCGCGCATCCGAACGATGTAGCGGTTCCAGCAGTCACCGGGCACGCCCCGCTCGCCATCGCCGACGGGGACGTCAAAATCGAACTCTGAGTAAAGGCTGTAAGGTTGGTTCTTACGGAGATCCCACTTGAAGCCGGAGCCGCGTAGAACCGGGCCCGTGGCGCCGTAGTCAAGACAGTCTTGGATCGAAACAATGCCCACGTTGGCGGTCCGCTCGATGAAGATTTTGTTCGTGGAAACGAGCGTGTGATACTTGCGAGTTTCAGGCTCGAAAGCATCGAGGAATTCCGAGACTCTGGTCAACTGCTCGTCGTTCCAGTCGTTCCAGACTCCGCCGATCCAGATGTAGTTATACAGCAGGCGGGCGCCAGAGACCTCTTCGAACAAACGAAGAATTTTCTCGCGTTCGTCGAAGGCGTAGAGGAACGGAGTGAATGCGCCCAAGTCGAGAGCGTAGGTACCGAAGGCCATCAAGTGGCTGGCGATACGTTGAAGCTCAACGGTCATGATCCGCAAGAGTTCAGCACGACGAGGAACTTCTGTGCCGAGCATTTTTTCGACGGCAGCGACGTAGGTCCACTCCATGCTCATGGAAGCGAGATAGTCCAAGCGATCTACGAATGGAATGACTCCGCGGTAGTCCAAGTTCTCGCAGTGCTTTTCCATGCAGCGGTGGAGGTAGCCCAAGTGAGGGATCGCCGCTGCGACAACTTCCGAGTCGGTTTTAATTTCTACGCGCAACACCCCGTGGGTCGCCGGATGCTGTGGACCCATGTTGAGGGTCAACAAGTCCGAGCGAAGAGTCTCAGTGTCTTTGTTAACAGTGGGCTTTTCGGTTGAGCCAGGGATGTCCCATTTGTTCATCATTATTGCACCTTCCCGGCAGCGGCTTCTTGCGCTTTCTTGATCATGTCCTGACGGACGATGAACTCACGGTCGGCCATGTTCATCTTCCCTTCTGGGAACACTTCCATGCCATTGTAGTTTTTCTGGGCGACGTAGTCTTTACGGAGCGGGAACCCCTGCCAGTCGTCCGGGCAGAGAATGCGGCGGTGATCCGGGTGGTTGTTGAAACGCACGCCGAGCATGTCGTAGCACTCGCGTTCTTGGAAATTGGCGGCCGGGAAAAGTTCTGCGATCGAATCGAAGTTGCCGTTCACGCGGTCCGTGGTGCGAACCTTCAACAACAGCTGCACGGGCGCAGCAGGGTCAAAGCGTGCGAAGAGGTAAACCACTTCGAGATACTCCACATAATCCACACCCGAGATGGCCTGAAGGACGTTCATGTGGCCAGAGCTTTTCAAGAAAGCACAGACCGCGTGAATCTTCGTTCCGTCGACGAGGATCGAACTTTCGCACTTCGCGTCTTCCGCTTGCAGCACCTGGGCGTTTGCGCCCGGGACGACAGCGTTGATGTCAGAGGCTAATTTATCAAGCATGTTTCACCCACTTGTCGCGCAACAATCTCTCGTTCGCGATTTTCTTTTGCAAAGTCATCACGCCCTCGATGAGAGCTTCCGGACGTGGCGGGCACCCAGGCACGTAAACGTCCACAGGAACCACTTCATCGACGCCTTTCAAGACGTGATAGCCGTGCTGCCAGTAAGGGCCACCCTTGTTCGCGCACGAGCCCATGGAGATCACGTACTTTGGTTCGGCCATTTGTTCGTAGAGAAGTTTCACCCGTGTCGCCATCTTGAGCGTCACGGTACCGGCGACAATCATCAAGTCAGAGCGACGGGGAGTGGCCATGAAGGCCCCGCAGCCGAAGCGTTCAAGATCGTACTTCGCCGCACCGGTTGCCATCATCTCGATCGCGCAGCAAGCGAGACCGAAGGTCATGGGCCAAAGAGAGTTTTTCCGACCCCAGTTAAAAAATTCATCGAGGGTGGTCAGCGCGATACCATCTTGCATGGAACAACTCCAAAATATTCAATGAAAAGGATGGCTTAAGAGTAAAGCCTGAAGGCCTTGAACGTCAATGAAACTAGCTTGGATAAGAGTTAGTTCTGAGAGATACGCGGGCAGCGAAGTTCGACATCTTGGCGGAATTTTTCGACAGAAGCAGGAGCACGTCCCTGCTGCATATAGGTCAATCGCCGGCGGTCATTTTCACAAACTTTGGCAAGAACAGTCTGGTATTCCTGGATCGCAGCGAGAGGATAAGGAAGGCCGTAAGCTGAGGAAACAAACTTTATTTTTTCTTCTTTCAGGTGAGGGAAATGACTCACTATTCCGCGGTCAGTCATGACCTTCTTGAGCTGTGGATAAAAGCCGCCCACGTGATAAAAAAGTTCTGCCGCTTTGCCTTCATCTAGATGCCCATGGCCGCGGTCGATCTGTGAGCAGTTCCCGTCTTGCTGAAAGTCGCGGGTAAAGAGCTCCCGCATGACACGGCACTCCGTAACGAAGGCTTGAACTTCGCCACCCTTTCCCTCAATCGTCGAACGAACAAAATCTTCCAAAGAAAAATTCACCGTGTAGGGATTAAAATTTTCGCGATGAACGTAGTGAGTCAGTTCGTGGGCAAGATCCAGCAGGCCTTCCCGCCAGGCCAAGTGGCGATTCACATACACCAACGAGCGCGACTCAAAGGCGACGTTCTCGGGTGACTCGGGATGAAACTTACGAATCAACGTCGTGTCAGTGAGTGACCCTTCGCCGGCCTTGATGACATCAAGCAGAGTGAAACCATTACTACGCGCCTTGCGAGTGGCGTCGCTGACGAGTTTTTTTCCTGTCTCAGAGCGCTGAAGCAGCTCCACCAAGCGTTGCACGTTCATCTCTTCAGAGTTGGTCCACTTCGCCCAGTGAGAGCCGGTCGGCGCTTCCACGATGAAAGATTCGCTGCTGTACGCAGGATTCAATGAGACGAGAATGACGAGAGTGAATAACCACTTCATGCCCTCCGTTTCGTCTCAAAGGGGACAGGTATTAAGGGGCGCTAAATCTGGGGAAGGAGATAGGTAAAAATCGCCCGTTCTTTGGCCACTGTGACATCCCCGAGGGCGCGCAGGACTTTGAAAGCATTTTGCTCAGCCTTTTGTGAGAGCTCGGCTTTATAACTTCCCGGCTTCAGATCAAACTCCGCGATCCGCAGCGTCCGTGGCAGCGTGAGCCAGGCGCGCGTATCAGCGCGCTCGGAGTAGGCAATCCCTTTCGTGGCGGCGACGTACGAGCCCACGGCGGCGTATTTGGCGAGGAGGTTATCTTCCTTCTCGTTCTTGGCGAGGCTCTTATAAATCGCCATGGCCGCAATGATGGCGGTGATATGCTTCACGGCCACACGCACACCGGTGCGAAGAATGCGCTGACTGGATTCTTCTTCTAAGTTTTGGCGAGCGACATCTTCCAGATGAGTGACAACAGCCCAAGGCCGTGAGGCAACTTCCTGACCTTTGGTATCGCGAATGACGAGCCAGAAGTCTTGCGGTGCCGTTCCTGGTGGAATGATGGGGACTTCAAAAGCTATGGCCGCTTCGTGAGCAGCAACGGTCATGAGATTGTGAGTCGCCGTGAAGCGCCCTACTTCAGTGACGTTACGAGGGCCCAGTCCGAGCATGTTGACGGCGAACGCCGCCATCACTTCCGAGCCGACGCGCGCGATCTGTGCGCTGGTTTTTGGATCTTTCGAAAGTGCGGCGAGGCCTTTGATGCCCAGATTAATTTCTTCGGCACTCTTCGGAGGCATCACGCCCTCTTCAAGAATGAAAGCGACGTTGCCTTTTTTGTGGCCCGCTTTTTTAATCTCGTCACTGGTCACGCCCAGCTGCTGCGGTAGCTGCGAGAGTTCGTTGGCGCGCAGGCTTTGCGTGAGCGATACGATTTTATCGAGCAGAAAATTCCGCGTCTCCGTGGCAAGCCCGGTGGCCTCCCGATGTTTCGTTGGAACTTTAAACTCCGCGCTGTCGTTGAGCGCAGTTTCTAATTGGCCTGAGTACTCGGCAGAGTTTTTATTAAAACTTGCGTAGGCCGGAGAGAGTGTATTGAGTAGTTTCCAGCCATCTTTGTAGAGCTGCAGAGCGATCTGCAGATCGGCACGGATGCCGGTGGCTTCGTGAACTTCGCCGGCAATAATCTTGGCGGCGAGGTCATGGCGGTAAAGAGTTTTTCCGCCCGTGGCCCGTTGCCACTCTTGAAAAAACGAATCCCACGCCAGCAAAGCGGCGCGCGCTGAAAAGAGATGGCGTCTCCCCTCTTCCGCGGGAAGTTTTCCTTCCTGGTAGATGCGCCAGTGCGCGAGCGCCTGGTGGTAAAACAACCACGAGCGCTCGTAGGGTGCGCCGAAAAACTCTCCCGAGGCGTCGTTGATGACCCACTTAGACGCTTCCCGTGTGACTGATTTGGTGTACTGAGCGTCGATGAGTTCAATGGCGGCGGTAAAATCGTCAGCAGCGGCTTTGAACTCACCGCTGGCGTAATTCAGGCGTCCGCGCTCCATGTACAACAGGAGCTTGGACTTGGGTTCTTTTTCTAGTTCGGCTTTTTTTAGGAGCTCGCGGGCCTTGGGAAAATCTCCCACGGCGAAAGCATCACGGTAGGCGCGAAGAGCATCGCGCTGGGAGGATCCACATCCTCCCAGTGCGAGCAATAGAAGAAGAGTCCGAAGGAGCATTAGAGCCCCATGCTGCTTTTCTCAGAGTACTTGAAGACCTTTGTGCGCGCGCGCATAACTTCGACGGCTTTTTCCACGTCCGTCATGCGAAGGTTCACAGAGTATTCTTTGATGGTCTTGCCATCACGCTTCTCTGGTTTCATGTACACGTTACCGAAGATCATCAAGTCAGCGCCGGTTTGTTTCCCGACTTGTTTTGCTGTTTTCGGATCAACCATGCCGTCGTTTTGGTATTTCACTTCAGCGAGGATCTTCTCGCGAGCCGCGTTGTCCACCAACACGAAGTCACCGGACGCCGACAGCTCATTCAAGAGTTCGTCGTTCAAATCACCGATCGGGTAATAAGCCTCAGACGTTTGGTTCTGCACGTCCGCGATGAAGAGCTTCGGTGGGTTCCCGCCGTTCTGCGCGAGGTAGCGCTGGAAGCCTTTGTGCGCTTTGATTTGCTTCAGCACATCCGCGATGGCCTGGGTCGTATCAGCGCTCATCCAGTTGTCCGTGATCTTCAAACCTTTCTCGTCTGAGGTTTGCGCATCCACACGTTTCGCTTCGAAGCTTCCGCAACCCGCGAGTGAGAGCATGAGGACAGAGGCCATAATAGTATGTTTCATTCGTTACTCCTTAAACTTCGCCCTGACGAGCTTTCAAGAAATCTTCATCAATCTTATCGAGTGCTTTCTTCACGTTCTCTTTAACTTCTGGATCGTCCGCTTTGTTCACGACTTCTTCAGAGGCCTTCAAGATCGCT
Organism: Pseudomonadota bacterium; assembly: GCA_027486525.1. GTDB lineage: Bacteria > Bdellovibrionota > Bacteriovoracia > Bacteriovoracales > Bacteriovoracaceae > UBA6144. The sequence goes on along the minus strand of JAIXOY010000202.1, from coordinate 9,642 downwards.
TCTTTCAAAATTTTCTTGTTCATTTTGACGAGGACTGCGCAGGTGAAACCGATGTGGTCTTTCTTGGCACCCTTGTCTTTCATAAACTGACGCTTTTCCCAGTACGTCTTCGTCACAGCCGCACCGTGCACGAGGCTTTGAACGCGCTCAGCGAGAGTGTTCGAAACGTAGTCGCGCATCGGCTGAGTTTTTGGATTGGCCGGATCGATGGCAGCGGCACCTTCCGTGCTGGCAGCAAGAGTCTTCTGAATGAACGTGGTGATTTCGGCAGCAACGTCAGCGCGGGCATTGGCCTTGGCGAGGTTGCAAGCGATTTCACGGTTCACTTTCGGCTCGGTCTCAAACGCGAACCAGCGAGAGTCTTTGTCTTTCTCTTCTTGCTCGGCCCAGACCTCCGCGTCTTCGATCCAAGCTGGACGGAAGTTCGAAGAGGCATCGCGCACTTCGAAGTCGCGCTTGATGGTTTCGGTGTTGTCGACTTCTTTCACTTTACGCTTAGAAGAGCAGCCTACGGCTACAACGAGTAGCGCAGCTAGCACGAGATGAACGGATTTCATGATCACTCCTTGACGGGTTAGTCTTGCAGATTAAGTTCGGATAAACGGGATTCCATCAGTTTCAATAACGATTCACGGACTTTCATTTCACAGTCAGCTTTCGAGCGGCCGCTGGCGGTCTCCTGCACAGAGAGGCCACCGATCTTGGCGCCGGCCTTCGAGACGTTCTCCACCGTGAGGATGAAGAACCACTTCTCGAACCCTTCCACGTTCATGTGCTCTTGCTTGGCTTCCCACTTCGTAATTAAGCGTGCGCCCGACTTGAGCTCAAACAAGCGATAGCCGGAGTTGGTGAGACGGGCCTTGAGAGCGCCCATGAATTCTGTGGGGAGATTTTGCGCATCGAAGCCCATCGGTGTCTCTGCCCGGCGAGATTGATACCATTGCTGAAGATCTTGCGCGCTTGGACTGTAGGTCACACGCTGGCCCATCAGGATGTTGTAACGATCGTTAAGGCCTTCACGTTGATGATGGAGCTCCCACATGCGCGCCCAGGCGGTGCGGTCTTTTCTTTTCCAGAGCGCCTCGAGCTCCGCTTGCGCCTTATCAATCGCGGCCCGAAGATTCGCACTGGCCTTGCCCTTGTCGAGTGACACCAAGGAGTAACTGAGTTTTTGGAAACGATGGCGCTTCTCGACCCGCGCGGCTTCGAGAGTTTGTTTGACTTCATCACGCACACTGATGGCCGCCGTTTCTTGTGCCTGTGCGAACGCACCATTGCCGGTGGCAGTCATTGTGCTGGTGGTGGAGCCTTCAATGCGTGTCTCGAAGATCGCGGCGAGAGATTTCATCGCATTGGCATCAGCTATCGGCGAAGTCGGACCTTCACCCGAGGCGCATAACTCACGCTCCTCGATGCAGTCTTCCATGGGAGCATAGGCCCACTTTGGAACTTCTTTCGCATGTTCGCTAGTTTCCGGCTTGGCCGGGCCAAACAGGGAACACCCGGCCAGTGAAATGAGCAGCAGAGGGAGCAGTGCGCGCACGCCTTATCCTTTGAAATGGGAATATTTTCGTCCCCCCCCAAATTAAAGTCAAACAACTCCGTGACTTGCGCGCAGCGCGCCTAAAGTAAAACCGCTACCTTGCCTTAACCTAATCTGAACCTTCACTTCGTACCCCCAGCGCGTTATCTTCCAGGCATGGGACACATACTCATCGTTGAAGACGAGCAAGACATCCGCGACCTCATCAGTTTTCAGCTGAAAGCTGAAGGCCACAAGGTCACTGCCGTAGACTCCGCAGATAAGGCCGTCTCGGTCTTAGAGCGTGGTGAAAAATTCGACATCATGCTGGTCGATTGGATGCTCCCCGGCGCTCTTTCTGGCCTCGAATTCACGCGTCGCTTGCGTGGCCACAAATACTACAAAGAAGTCCCGGTGATCATGGTGACGGCACTGACCCAACCAGAAAACATTGTCGCGGGCCTTGATGCTGGCGCGGATGACTACATCACGAAGCCTTTTGATCTTGATGTTCTCCAGGCGCGGGTACGGGTCCAAATGCGTGCCGGCCAGCTCGCACTCGAGGCCATCTCTGTCCCATCTGGTGGCGTTTTTGAGTGCGAAGAGTTGCGCATCGACACGTCGAAAGTGCGGGTCACTGTTGCGGGCACTGATGTGGCGCTGACATCTACAGAGTTCAAGATTCTTCAGACCATCGCAGAGAAGCCGGGCCATGTGTTCACACGGACGCAGCTCATCTCGCAGATCCAAGGTGAAAACATCCACGTCACAGGACGGACCATCGACACTCACATCGCCGGACTCAGAAAAAAACTGACGACAGCAGGACGATTGGTTGAAACCATCCGCGGCATAGGCTACCGTTTCAAGGATGGCACTCCGTAATTCCCATTTTCCTTGGTATTTCTTCTGGCGCAACGTACGCCTGAATGCCGTCGTGGGTCTCCTGGTTATGGGAGGCCTGTGGTTCACGAACTCCCAGGCGGCCCTGATTGCCTTCCCCTTTCTCGTAGGTGGTTTTCTCATTTCAAGCTACATGTTCTACCGCAACACGCGTCCTTTGCGACAAGTGCTGACCCATGTTGCGCGCATCGTGGATGAGGAGCTTCCGCACGAGCAGCGCATTGATCTCTTCTACCAAAAAGATGAGTGGGCGCAGATCGAAGCGGCGTTGCAGGATGCCGATACACGCCTACGGGCGCAGCTCCGAACGATCCAGGCGGAAAACAGAAAGTTCACCACTCTCCTCGGCAGCATCTCCAACGAGATTCTTGCGATTGATAAACAAAGCAATGTGCTGTTCTTCAACCCACGGTTCGAGCGCACCTTCCTCAGTGGCAGAGAAAAGCTGCAAACCGGAGGCAAGCTCTGGAGTGTCTTGGATGTGGCCGAGGCGCGCGTGCATTTTGAAGATGTGCTGCAGTCGCAGCAGATGAAAAAGTTGAAGGGCTTTCCGGTTCTCGTTGGAACCGAGACTCGTTACTACAACCTCACGGTCTCTCCCCTCCCCGGCGACTCAGGCACCATGGGTGGTGCGGTCGGAGTCTTTGCCGATGTGACGGAGGCGAAGCTCACCGAGCAGATGCGGGTGGATTTCGTCGCCAACGTGTCTCACGAGATTCGCACGCCTCTGACCTCAGTCAAAGGCTTTACCCAAGTGCTGAAAGCCAACAAGGGCCAGTTGCCCGAAGAGATGCACGGTTTCCTCGACAAGATCCTCCACAACACGGAACGCATGATCGCCCTCTTCAACGATCTCTTGCAGCTCTCGGTGATTGAATCGCGCGACAAGATTCGTCTCGAATCTGTGGCGCTCAACGAAATTCTGGATCACGTGGAATCGAGCATCAAGGCCAGCCACAAAGACAAAACGCCACGCCTCATCCGCAGACTCTCCGTCGAGCAGGTCACCGTCGATGCGAAGCTCTTCGAACAAGTGATCACCAATCTTGCGGAGAACGCCTGTAAGTATTCGGGTTCTTCTCCGGAAGTGACCATCGAAGCCTACGTCGAGGGACAGCTCCTCGTGGTGGCCGTGAGTGACAACGGGCCCGGTATCGCGAAGGAACATCTCACACGCATCTTTGAACGTTTCTATCGAGTTGATCATTCACGGGATCGCGGCACCGGCGGCACGGGGCTGGGGCTAGCCATCGTCAAACACGTCGTCATGAAACACCATGGGGCGATCCACGCCGAATCCGACGGCCACAGCGGAACCCGCTTTGTCATGAAGCTTCCGCTCTAAAAGATGTATTCCAATTCGAACCCGTAGAACGTCTTTTTATAAGCAAACGATGCCTCGTCTTTCGAGTCGTTCTGCATGTAATCAGCATGAAAGCTGATGCGATAGCGCTTCCAAATGGGCTTCGAGAACCGCACAGATGGGTTGTAGGTCTTTTCATTCCCACGGTCAGAATTGTTAATCGGATCCGTGAGAGTCAGACCGAAGCCGGCCTGCGGTGTGATTTGCCACTTCTTCCAGGCTGGAAAGATGACATCCGCACGGAGGAACATCGTGTTGGTGTCGAACGCGTCGTTCTCGACGCGGGTCTGGTCATAGCCGAAGTTCAGAATCCACATGCGGCCGACTTTCGTGGGTACGATTTGCTCCACGCTCAGGCCCTGAGTTTTCGAATCGGAAGTGTCAGCAAAACTGTCAAATGTCCGGTAGCGCAAGCGGACTGTTGTATCCCCACCGCCAATGAGCCCAGAGACGCGCTCGCCGACCGTGATGGTTTGAACCCGGGAGTTGAACTTCAGCTCTTCTTCGGCATCCCGGTCACGCTGCGAGTACACGTAATCGAAGTCGGCAAGAAACGAAGCCGGTTTCTTGCGCCACGTGTGCTCGTAGCTCGTGCGAATCGCCGGGGCCATGACCCAGTTATCGTTGCGGTAAATCTCCGCTTCGCGTTTGAGATGGCGCGTGTAATTGAAGCGCAACTCTGGTGACACACTCATGATGTTCTGGTGGTAGAACGAGTAGCGGCCGAAGGCTTCCGTTTTAGAAACCAGTGACCCCTGTTTCGCTTCGCTGTTGGTGGTCTCTTGAGCAGCGAACACGGGGTTGGTGTCGTAGGTTATGTCTTGCGCCAATCGCAGGAAATACGGCGGCACGCTGGTCGGACGACCGTTGCGCATCCGGAAAAGCACAAGTTCATACTTCTGCTGCAGCGAGATGATTTTTGAGCGCATCTCCGTCGCGAGGTTCGAGTCTGGGTTGAGCTCGATGGCCTGCTTGTACTGAGGGATGACGTAGGTGTCGACCGCCTTAAACGCATCCGGGTGCTTTTCTGCTTGCTCGAGGTAGATGTCACCGACTTGCATTTCGGCTGCTTGAACGGTGTCGTCCTGCTCTTCTTTCGGCAGACGTTGAATGGCGCGATAGAATGTGACCGCGCGCTTATTATCGCGAAGAGTTTGAGAAATGAATCCGATGTAGTAGAGCGAAACGGCGCGCTTGTGACCAAGCTTGAGTGACTCGCGAAAAGCATTGCGGGCTTCGGGCAACTTATCGAGCGCGTAGAGCGCCTGGCCGTACTCGTAGTAGAGATCCTTCGGACGGTAGTCGACGGCGAGGGACTGTTCAAAATTCTTGATCGCATCCGCATACTCTTGCTGACGGTTGGCCGTGACGCCCGTCCAGTAAGACACGAGACCAATCAGCGTTTTATTTCCACGCCCACCTTTCAGCGTGCTTCCCAAGGCATCAAGTGACGAGCGGGTCGCTCCGTACTTACCTTGCGTGAAGTAGTCGCGCGCACGCTTGAGTTCTCCATCAAACTCTTTGCTTTCTTGTGCAAACAAACTCACGGGCGCTAGCAAAACGCCCAACAGCAGTAGCAGCCTCATGGCCATCCTTGGACACGTGTTGGATTCATGAATTTAGTCTAACAGATTTTAGGAAAGACTAGGGGCCAACAGTTGTCCCAATGTTGACTTTTGTTTTTTCCGTCGAGTCCGCACCACCAGGCACAAAGGCACAAGTTGGGCAAAGCGTCGGGGGTTCAATGCGTGGTTTGCCGTCCTGTGGGTTGAAGCCCGGAACAGGGCCTGGGGACCCCGGAGGCGGTGGTGGTGCCTTGAAGTTATCTGTTGATGTCGCTTGCGCGATGGTCGTGGCGACGGCGGTGCTCACGGTTCCTTTCGACGGAGGTCCTTTACCATCGTTGGCCCCAACGGCGGCAGGCGCACTGCCAGCGACAGTTTCCGGCTGCGTCTTTCCAATAACTGACGCTACATCACCAAAGGTCGCTCCCTGGCCCGCAACAGAAGAGAGGCGGTCAAGCTTTACGATCTCGTTACCCACCTTCGAGAAGACCTCACCTTTGTAGGTGATCGCCATCCCCGGAGGAGCAACGAATGAACCGCTTTTGTCGACGGCGCCGGAGCTCGATGAGGCGACGTAGGTTCCGGAGTTCGAATCGAAGACGGCGTCCTTCGGAGGAGCGATCACGACCCCGGAGTCGACGTGCAGAAATGAGCCACTGGTAGGCTTGATGGTATCTTCCCGGGTAAAACCTTTCGCCGTTTCCGCATCGACTTTAGCAGGCGCATCGGCCAAAGCGTTGACGCCTGTCTGCTCGAGTTCCTTACTTAACACCGTGGGAGCGTTGGCGACCGTCGCCCCGGACAAACCACCAGGTACCGTTGATTTAGTCACTTTCCCAGCATCAGTGGCAGCCGACTCACTGAAGTCTTGGTTTTTTTCGAGCGTCTCTACTTGTTGGACGTTCAACAAAGAAGGAACAGTTGGGTTGGGACGAGTCGCTTCAACCACCGAGAATTCACCCGGCATGATGCGCACACCACGATCAACGACGGCCTCAAGCCGATCCGTATTAATCCCTCTCGCATCGTTCGGTGCGAGTTTTTCGAACACAACTTCACCTTCAAAGAGAACCGCTGAGGTATTGATACCGTTTGTTGAGATCATGAAGTCCGTCCCGCGAATACCCATGACCGCGTTCGGAGTCTTGATGAACATCTTGGATTTATCTTTGTCTTTCTGCTGCAGATAATCTTTCGAGACTTGAGAACGAATCTTCCCTTTCACCAGGTCGATCACGCCCGCATCACCACCACCGAACTGCTCAATTTTCATTTCAGAGTTTGGCCCAATGTTCATCTGCGACTTATCAATAAACATCAACCGCACGAATGATTTCTCGGCGGTGACAATCACCACTCCGGAAGAAACCCACTGGTCTTGCGTGAGCTTGCCGCCATTTTTGAGTGAAGCCTCGCCTCGCAACATCTTCACTTGCGCCACTTTGGATTGGGCCCAAGCAAGAGTGGTTGAGAGCATCAAACAAATCATAAAAATGCGCATATCAATTCCTTCGAGGTGGGCCTTCGGCCCTAACTCTCCTATTATAGGGCCCATGGGCCATCGCCCCCAGCTCCTTCCTAAGCTGCAGATTTTTCCAGGCGCCTTAAGGAAAACTAGGCCCATTTTGAGGTTTTTGGGGGTACCAGCTGCCAACCGAAAGCTACTGAATAGACAGCATTCGAGGCGCAAGAATGGCCACGTTTGGAGGCGAATTACCTGTCTCATTTACACTTCCTAACGCGATGCCGCTCACCCTTTTACACAACAAAATCCCTCGCGTTGACGGCTACTTAACGCATCCCGTAGAAGCGTTTTAAGACTATCTATCTTTTTGGAGACCCTCATGAAACACATCGGGCTTTTGGCCGTACTCGCACTCACTGCGTTCGGAGCTCACGCTCAGGACAAAGAAAACTGGCCGGATCACTCCAGCCCGAACATCGTTTCGACGACTCTCCAGAAGCGCTTCGCGGCCCTCCCCCTAACGGGTCACCACGATCTGCCACACACGGGCTGGTCAGATGACTACTGGCCCACTCAGCATGGCTCCATCAACCGCCGCTGGAACTCACCGTCTCAGCAAGGCTTCGGACTGCTCTCACCGTCTCGAAGCCAGGCGCTCGCGATGTCGGAAGCTGATCTCGCGCAACTAGCTCCGACGGAGAAGTACGATCTTCTCCGCGGCCGCTACGACTACCCTCTCGTTAAGCGCGTGAACGGCAACGCCGATCCAGATGCGAAAGACTGGGCCGGCATCTGTAATGGTTGGTCCCCGGCGTCTTTGAATCTAAAGGAGCCGATGCCTGTGACCCTCACCAACGCCGATGGTGTTAAAATTCCATTCGGTTCGAGTGACGTGAAAGCTTTGCTCTCGTTCTACTACGCTTACGAAGTTGAATCCCCGACTCGCCAAGTGGGCCTGCGCTGCTTCCTCGGTCGCGGCATCAGTGTGTTTGCTCGCGGCTGCGGGGACGATCTGAACGCCGGTGCCTTCCACATCATCATGGCCAACAAGCTCGGCCTCGAGCGCCGCGGCTTCTTGGCCGATGTGGATCGCTTGAAGGAAGTTTGGAATCAGCCGATCACATCGTTTGAATCGATCGCTCTCGAGTCGCGTCCGGCGCGTCGTCGCGCTGCTCGTGGTGCCGTCCAAGAAGTGGTGGTAAGCACGAAGCTTCACTACGGTAGCGAAATCAATCCAGAGTGGGGCCCGGTGCTCGGCACAAGCCTGCAAACCTACGAGAGCCTTGATCTTGAGTACACGGTTGAGCTGAATGCGGCCGGAGAAATCGTCGGCGGCGAGTGGATCTCCTGGATTCGTCCAGACTTCCTCTGGTTCCGTGGCCAAGCGCCGTTCACGGGTGACTTTACTGTTCTCGGTGATTTGTACGAAGCAGCGACGCAGTACTAATGAAAGTGGGCCGGGATTAGTTCCCGGCCCCTTCTTTTGGTTTTTCTGTGTTCAAGAGCTCATCAACTTCTTCGATGTCAAACTCGGTGAGCCCGTACGGATTGTCTTTGCTGTTCAAATCTTCATCCATGTAGCGCTTACCTAAATTCTCTTCAATCTCGTCGAGGCCTTCCTGTTGCTGCAAGCCGCGGTTACGCTCAACTTCCTCGAGGTTTTGATCGTCCAAGAGTTTGTCCTCATCGAGCTTCGCTTCTTTCAAGAGCTTCTCGGCACCTTCGATCTCGCCTTCCAAACGCTCGAGTGCTTTGAGGTCTCGCTCAGAGTCTTTGATCACGCTCTTCTCACGTTCTTGGCGCTCGAGTTCAGCAAGCTCGTCTTCTGTGAGCTGGATCTTATCGGCTTTATCTAACAGTGAATCGTTGAGGTCCTCGACCTTCAGTTCTACGTCCAACTCTTCCAGGGCCTTCTCATCCACGGCGTCGCGCACGCCTTTGATACCGGCGTTTCGCGCCATGGTCGCGCGAAGTGCTGCGTCTTTGGTTTTCGTGATGGCGATGTCGCCTTTGTAGAAGTCACGCACGCTGCTGGAAACCAAGCACGTCGCGAAGTTATCCGTGAGGGTGATGACCGTGAGTTCGCCTGTTTTATAAACCGGCTGACGCGCGATGATGCGCTTGTTCATGCGGTCCTTGAAGCCATACATCTCAAAAACGTTACCCATCTCCACGCCATCAGCACGACCACGGTCGACGTAAACTACGTCACCGAAGGAGATCGCCTGTTGGATGCCCGCGTGAGTCGCGATCACGGCGGCTTCGATCAAGCGTCCATTGAAGGTTTGGGTAATGCGGTCAATCTTCGGAGTGTAGACCGTGATGCGATCATTTCGTTGAATCACGCCGATGGTTTCTTCAAGCTTGGCTTCCCACTTATCGGCCACTTTCGCGATGATGCGGATCTGGCCCGTGATAGAGTATTTGTAACCTTCTCGATCTGAATTCTCGTGCTTCACTTTACCTTCGGCCGAGTAGATCGAGAAACGATCCCCTGGTAACACGTTCACGCTCTCATCAATCGTGAGGAACATGTGGTCGTTGAGAGTGAAGAACACGTTCTCATCCGGGCCCGAATCAATTTTTCCGAAGTCCTGCACCGGATTGTTCGTCACAAACGTATTGAGGTAGAAGCCCTCTTTCGTTGAGAACACGATCCGCGAGCTCTTGTCGAAACCAGACTTATCGTAATCATTCGCTGGGATCGACTGCACCTGACTTTGCGGTGGCTCGTAGTTCTCGTATTCCTTCACCAAGGCGATGCGACTCGCGTCTTCCAGGTCTTTGATCGTGTCTGCGGTCGAATACTGCACAAACACACCCT
>JAIXOY010000259.1 GCA_027486525.1 Pseudomonadota bacterium | reverse complement strand
TAATAGCGAAATGAAAACCGGCCCTGACATGACTGGCACCGAGAGGACATGCGCCGTTAGCCCGAATCCGTCCTTCAGCTGCACGGCAGATTTCCAAGCGGGTGACCAGTATGCGCTGGACTGCGAAGCCAGTGGTGGGACGCCGATCGCGTGCGGTTGCCATGACTACATTTGTTTCGGCGCGCCCCAACCCTAGCTAGATCTTCTTCTCCCACTCATCCACCGTGCGATACGGCCGGCAGCCTGACGCCTCAAACGTTCGGCGCATGCGTACATTCAGTGAACTCGTGCCGCCGTGGTAGCTTGTGCCTCCCTGTTTTCTGAGATCGGTGAACCCATGACGATGGACCCAGCGTCCGAGACCTTGCCCGCGAAAGTCTGGCTGCACTCCCATGTAGGCCAAGCGTGACCAGCCATCTTTGAGATTCACCTGCGGCACCACCAGCGCGGCCACAGCGCCATTCATGAACCCAACATGGATGCAGCCAAGACCGCAGGTAAGCTCCGGATCACTCACCCAATCTTGGATGTACTTGATGGGATCACCGTCGAGGTCATCTTCCGGGTCACCTTCCACAACTTTTACGAGAAGATCGGCTACCTGCCGTTCACTCCAATTGAGTTCTGCAGCACTTTTCCAAACGAGTGGTGTCCCCTCCTCGCCGGGCAGGTCCACCAGCGGAGTCTTAAACTCCACCCGCTCTAGCTTATGCACAAATCCTAGTCGCTTCAGCTCCTCGGCAATGAGCGGCGCCTGGCCTTTCTGCTCTAAACGCATCATCACCTTGCCGGCCTTTTGTTCAGTGGCCGCGGTGAGCGCTTGCGATAAAAAATCTTTCCATACAAGAATCGGAACCTGCGCTTCTAATCCGCGATAGGTGATGCCATAAATATCCGACCACAGGGGCTTGAGCCCCACACAACATAATTCAGTACCTTGAGAATCGAGATGATTCCAAAACATAAAACCCCTTAGATGGTATTAAAAAGGGGCGACCGCTGGTCAGTGGTGTCTCAAAGGGAAACTTAGATCAAAGAGACAGAGGCCGCCGATACTTGATTTGAATTTTTCATGGGGACCTCCTGGTTGAGATGTAGTTGTAACCAAGTTCGTTTGAAATGAAAAGGGGAACCGGAGTCCCCCTATCTTTTAACATTCGTTTTTAAATGGATGGGATTCTAGGAGTCAAATCCATGAAACCTGCGGCGTGCTCCTGCACGTTGAAGGTAGAATGGATGAAGACGACAACGAAGACCGCCATTTAAAAAAGAATTAAGCCGCTTTCTTTTTGCCGTTCTCTTGCCACACCGACCAAACTTCCTTGGTCCAGGTTGATTGTGTGTTGGTCACCCACTTCTTCGCCCACAACTTCTCATGCACAAACTTTTCCAATTCTTCTGGCGTCTGCACGTCGACCCACAAAACCATGTCCCACTCGCCCATCGTCGAAGCGGCCCACTTCACTTCCTTCCACTTCTTGAGCCAGCTCCAGTTTTCCCAAACCGGTGCATCTTTGTTCCATTTCACGTGTACCTGGGCAGTCCATTTCTTAGACATGAGTGTTCTCCTTGAATTGTTTGATCGCCTGCTTATCGAAAGCTTGCGGTCTGGAGATAAAGGAATAGAGAGGGAGGCAAAAACGCCTAGGCGCCGAAGAGTTCTTTACGGAGATCGTCCATCTTATGCTTACTCAGGTAATTGCGGATGAAGTTCTTGTTCTCGGTCTTGTACCAGAAGAAGAAGGTGCGCTGCTTGGTCTTATCATCCAGCGTGATCGCGGTTTCCACCGGCTTGAGCGTGTACGGGTGGTGACCTGAGTAGTAAATCTCTGTCGCCACGGTCATGGGCGTCGGCGTGAAGTCTTGGACCTGCTCAAGTTTATAGCCGAGCTTCATGGTTTTTGAAGCCAGCTGGGCCATGTCTTCAGGCTTGCAGCCCGGATGGCTTGAGATGAAGTACGGGATGATCTCTTGGCGCAGGCCCTTCTTCTTCGAGATCTCTTCGAACTTCTTTTTGAAAATATGGAAGAACTCGAAGCTCGGCTTACGCATGAGCTTGAGCACATGATCTTCCGTGTGCTCTGGGGCGACTTTCAAGCGGCCTGAGACGTGATGAGTGACGAGCTGTTCGACGTACTCTTCATCGGCCTTCGGATGGCTTGAGCGCGGATCGAACATGAGGTCATAGCGGAGACCCGAGCTCACGAAGGCCTTCTTCACCTGCGGGTGCGCGGCTACTTCTCTATACAGCTCCGTCATCTTGGTGGGATCGGTCTCGAGGTTCTTGCAAACTTGCGGGAACACGCACGAGGGCGCCGCGCACTTGTCGCAGATCGCCTGATCAATCCCCTTCATCTGATACATGTTAGCCGAGGGGCCACCCATGTCGGAGATGTAGCCCTTGAAGTCCGGCATCTTCACCACTTGATCGAGCTCGCGCATCACCGATTCTTTCGAGCGGGAGGCGATCATCTTTCCTTGGTGCGCTGAAATCGTGCAGAAGCTGCAGCCACCGAAGCAACCCCGGTGAGTATTAAGAGAGAACTTGATCATCTCAAAGGCACTGATGGGCCCGCGGTCTTTATACTTAGGATGGGGCAAACGCGTGTACGGAAGATCAAAGGAGGCATCGACCTCTTTCTCAGTCATGGTCTGATACGGCGGATTGATGACGAGAGTCTTGCCTTCCACTTTTTGCAACAAACGATTGGCGTACTGTTTGTTACTTTCGACTTCCACATGCATGAAGTTGCGCGCGTAGGCCAACTTGTCCTCTAAGCACTCTTCGTGGCTGGTGAGTTCTTGGTCTTCCCACTTGGTCGCAGGAATCTCATCAGCGAGAAAAGCGGTTTGCGGAACGTTTCTGAGTTCAGAGAACGGAATACCTTTAGACGCAAGCTTGGCGATATCACGCAACGGCTGCTCCCCCATGCCGTAGATCAACAGGTCTGCACCCGACGTGGTGAGAATGTTGGGCAGGAGTTTATCCGACCAGAAATCATAATGAGTCACGCGGCGAAGAGAGGCCTCGATACCACCTAGGACCACCGGCGTGTCTGGGTAGAGGTCTTTGAGGATCTTAGTATAGACCGTCGTGGCGTAGTCCGGGCGATGGTTGGTGGCGCCGCCTGGAGTATAGGCATCTTCCGAACGCGTGCGTTTGGCCGCCGTGTACTTGTTCACCATGGAATCCATGTTGCCGCTGGTGACACCGAAGAAGAATTTAGGTTTGCCGAATTTCTTAAAGTCACGCAGGTCATCCTGCCAGTTCGGCTGCGCGATGATGGCCACTTTCATGCCGAGCGACTCGAGGATCCGGCCAATCACCGCCGTCCCGAAGGCCGGGTGATCGACGTACGCGTCCCCGGTGACCAAGATCACATCGAGTTCATCCCAGCCACGCTTCTTGGCCTCTTTCGCGGTCAGCGGAAGCCATGCGGTGATGGGCAATTGAGAAACGTCTGTAGTCATGGGCGCCAAGATAGCCTTAGGCCTGAGTCTATGGCCATGGGTAGTTTTTACACGTTTGTGGTGTCTGACTACCACCAATCAGTGTCACTGTGGCACCATAAATATTATTTTTTATCACTAACAGACTCCGTCCTTGCGACGGACTCAGGGTGCAGGTAGAGAAGCTACAACACACCCGCTTTTGGAGGATCCATATGCGCGCACTTGCCCTGCTCACACTCTTTGTTATGCCTACTGCTTTCGCCGGAGTGGTCTACACTTCTGGAGAATGGGAGTTGGACGATACCTCTACACGCACTAACC
>JAIXOY010000198.1 GCA_027486525.1 Pseudomonadota bacterium | reverse complement strand
GTTCTACCTCTTCGTCGTCGTTCATCTTGTTGATGTCGAATGGCTTACTCACATGACCGGCCGGAGTGCCTAGGTCGTTAGCCCAGTAAAACTTCATGCGCGTTTTTACGGACCAATAGGTACGGCTACCATCCCGCACTTCCGCGATGTCTTCAGCGCGAATCGGCAGCAAGCGATAGCCCACGACCGGTTGGTTCCAAACTTCATCACCCGTGAAGCGATCGACGACCACGCCGGTTTTCTCCGCGCCGATGGTGTTCGAGAAGATCAGCAAGAAAGCGCGCGGACTGACGTCCCAGAATTTACGATAGCCCTCTGTCGGGCGGTTGTGATCATGCACCCACGCACCGTTCTTCTTGCTCTTGTCTGTCCAACCCGCATTGAGACTGCCCGAGGAAAGCCAGAGCTCGGTCAAGATGCCTTTTTGATCCGCCACACTCAAAGTGCGCGTCCCCACTTTCACTGGCCGCGTCGGTTCGGCCACTTTCACGGCCGCGGCTGACCAGCCATTGCAGTGTCCCCACCAACTCTGGCAAGAAGTCTTGCTTTCACCGGTGTAACGATCGCAGCTGTGATTTTCTTTTTCCCAGTCGTGGGCCTCCGTTCCGAGATTTCCGACTGCATCGTAGGATTGCATGGGAGATTTGCCGGCACTGCTCGTGTCGCCGCCGGCATCAAGTTTTACCGCCGTACCGTCTGATCCGTAAGGAAAGAAATTGCCCGCCCAGGGAGTCAGCTTGGGCTGGGCCACGCGGTACCTGTTGTAGATGTCTTTGAAGTTGTTTTGGTAGATCTCAAAGTTCCCGACGTCTTGCGCCCAAGAAGAAAGAGACACCGCAAGCAATGAGAAGAGTAATGTTTTCATCGTGCACCTCCAACGGCGAGCGGCTGGGTGACTGAGATGAAGCGCGAGTTCTCAGAAAAACTTGGCCACGGAAGATCACGGCACCAACCCACTTTGGCATTGGATCCGTATTCATCTTTATAAGTGGCCACGCCCCCTTGGCATTGAGGCACCGAGAAGGTTTTCAAGTGATGCCGACGGATTTGATAAACCGCCACGCCATCCAGCTGTGAGTTGAAACTCTGAGCAGGACTGCCGGTCACGAAAGTGGATTTCTTCGCCGGGAGGTCGATCGGAAAAAGCGAAAGACCAGAGAAACCGGCGGTCTCATCACTGTTCACCAGCCGCACTGTGTTGACCTGACTTGCAGTCTGGTAGACCACGCGGTCAGTGGCGTGAACCTGGTAGGCATCATCGATGAACAGACGTGTCTTCAGAACATCACCACGGTTGAGACGTGCACGGTCTAGTTGGCGGAGCCGCTTGTCGCTGAACTCGATGATCGCGCAACGACGATCACCTTCCGCAAGAGTTGCGGCGAAGGCTTGCGCTGGTTTAAGATTCGCGAAGAGTCCGCGTAGAATAAATTGTTTGCAGGGATTTTCGGCAATGACCGAAACTTCGAAGGCCTGTGGTTTTCCGAGGTAGGTATCCTCACCGTCCCACGACTTGCGTGTTTGGTTCGACAGTTTGGGAAACACATACACTTCAAACTTCCCGGGCTTCACTTTATTCAGATCGCTCAAGCGAGCGCCTAACTCAGTAGAAGGCGAAGCCGGCACACGGCCTTCACTTTCGAGGTGGGCCAAAACTTCTTCGTGCACTTGTTTCGTGGCCGCATTTTTTTGCGGACTCCACACCGATGGCCCATGGGCACATCCAGCCAACATCAAACCGAGCAGTAAACTTAAACGCATGTATGCCTCCTACGACCTCACTAGCATGTCGCGGGGTCTGACTTTGCGCAACTTAAGTCAGCATAAGGCAGGAAAGGACATTCCCGACAAGAACGCTCAGAAACCCACGAAAAAGCCGTTATTTTGTTCAGCAAGAATTCTGAGGAATTGGTAGGGTTTACCGGTTTTGTCGTGCAGGACTTCCTGTCCCACTCCAATGGTATTGATCTGAATTTTCGTTAACTTGTTCTGCTTGAGAACATGGTTGAGTAAATCGTAGATGTCGTCCTTCAGCGGTGACTCGTGCAGGCTCGGTTCGCCGTCCGTGAGCAGCACAATGTCCGTCACATTGGCGTACTCCTTAAACACAAAATTCAAAACGTCGCGCGTGGGTGTTGCCCCCAAGGGCTTCATGGCAAAAATGAAGTCAAAGATGTCCAGCTTCGCTTCCGCATTGAGCGGCTTGAGTGCTTTAAAGAGTGGCCGGTATGCGCTTCGCCGCCCGAACGGGAATTGCACGATGTCGACGCTGTACCGATTGGGCATCGAAGTGATCAACATCTTGAGTCCGGCCTTCACTTGCCCCATGCGATCTTCCGACAGCATCGATAAAGATGTATCAATGATGAAGACGATGTTCTTACCTTTGAATTTAAAACCAACATCCAACCCTTCCCCACTCTGATCTTTGGCCTCTTCAGGCGCGGGGATCGCCGCGATCTGTGCTTTCAGCTCTTCGTTCTCCGTCACCATCTTCTGCGCGCTCTCCTGCAGCTGGCGCAGTTTCTCCAGCTCCGTTTTCATCTCCGCGATTTGCGCGTCTTTGGCCTGAGTGTTCTTCAGCACCTCATCCAGTTTCTTTTCCAGGGGATTGGCCTTCGGCACGGCCACATACAAAATGATCACGGCGCCGAGGGCGCCGGAGATCAAATCCAGGAAGGACAAGCTGAAGACGTTGACCTCGCGGCGACGGGCCATACTAGTTGATCTCGATCTTGTTGATGAAGTTCTCGATGACGAACTCTTTCATGTCGGAGTGCAGACGATCGCTCTGCTCCTGCATCTCATGCAGGTACCACATGATCACCACAGACAGCACCAGCGCCACGAGCGTGGTATCGAAGGCCACCGCCAGCGCCGTGGTGATCGCTTCCATGTCACCGGAGTTCGCGATCGCCAGGGCCATGGAAATGCCGATCACCGTTCCAATGAATCCCAGAGAAGGAATCACCCAAACCAAGTAGCGAATCACCGACTGCTCCGACTCGGCCTTGTCTTGGTAGATCTCCACTTGAATCGAAACGATGTCGATGAGCTCACCTAAACTGTCAGCGCTCCGAAATTTCGTGCAGGTCTTCTTCAAGAGATCGATGAGGATGAAGTTGTCTTTGCGGGCGAGCTCCACCAATTTGAATTTGAGATTGTTAATGTCGTTCGGAAGAAAGACGTTCTTCTCATTGGTCGGAATGACGTTCATGCCAAAGGCCCGGCGCTCTCGATAAATTCTTCTGATTTTGGCGCGGCATTCAAAGAGGGCGAGGAAAAACGCAAAGTAGGTCAAAGCTTGGACATAACCTCCACCCATGATATCGCCACCTAAAAGCAGCATGATACGACGGAAAGCAGAGCCTGTGGGCGCCACCGCGTACCCCATAGCACAGGCCACCATAATGCCTAGAGTTATGAAGGCCGAAAGGGAAAGGTTTTTCAGGTTTTTCATTCCGTGAGCGCTCCCGAAAAGTGTAAGATGCCCCTGATTATAGAATGAGGTTCCCCACGAAAAGAATTGAAATCCAGTCGGAAGCGGTCGAGAAAATT
>JAIXOY010000068.1 GCA_027486525.1 Pseudomonadota bacterium | reverse complement strand
TGTACTCCTTCTTGCGCGAGTCGGACAAGATCCGCGCCCTCTTCGATCGCTACTTCTACTTCTCGAAGGCGAACGGCCAGAAGTTTGTCCAGACCCTTGAACTCTGTTGCCGGGAAGTGTTTTTCACCAACATCGTCACCGGTCTGTTGCAGGCGACGTTGGTTTCCGTGGGCGCCGCCGTTTTTGGCATCGGAGAGTTCTTTCTCATTTTCTTCATTACGTTTGTGGCTTCGTTCATTCCGATCCTCGGGGCCGGGCCTGTCGCAGCCGCATTAGGGATATCTTGCTTTCTCGAGGCCCGCACCGGCGCAGGTATTGGGATGATGATTCTCGCGGGGGTCGCTGGAGTGGCCGACAACGTCATCCGTCCGTTCCTCGCCTCGCGGGGTGACGTCGCGGTTCATCCCTTCGTCGGATTACTCGCGGTCATCGGCGGCGTGATCATGTTTGGGTTGCCGGGCCTCTTCATCGGGCCGCTCATCGCCTCGCTGTGCTTCGGCGCCCTTCCGATCATCATCGAAGAGTACTTCCCGCACAACACTGAAGATGAAGTGGACTAGAGTCGCTTTCTGAGGTGGATGTAGGCGGTTTCAAATCCCGCCGCCTGATTGATCGCCAGCATGGTCTTGTTGTTGGTGTGGACGTTCGTTTGCAAGAACGCGAGTTTATGCTCCCGTCCCCACATCTCGGCCCTGGCCTTTAGCTGAGCGGCGATGCCTTTTTTCCGATAGGCGGGATCCACCCAAAGTGTGGCGATGTTGCCGACCTTGAGATCGGGCGGATAGGGGATAATGTGAACAGCATGGAAACCCACGACACGTTCGCCATCTAAGGCCACATCAAAAAAATCATCGGCTTTGAATTCTTGGTAGTACTTGAGGCGCTGGTCAATGGAAGTCGCCGTGAAGGTGTAGTGAGAGCCATACTCTAGAGGAATGCGCGAGTCGGCTTCGGCCACGAAGCGTGTTTCATGGTCATTCGTTTTATCGAGGCCTCGGTAGTGAAGCTTCATTTGAGGCTCGGGGAGAGTGCGGTTGAGTAGAAGACATCGATGATTTTGTCTCCGTGAGACGGGCGGCGAGCGGCACTGAAATCGATCTTTGCCAGTTCTTCTTTTAAGCAAGCGACAGCGTTGGGCGATGGTGTGTGTTCGCCATGAGAAGCGACGGTGACTTCGCCCTGACCCTGTGGATTGATGGCGATGTGGTAGCAACCGACGTAGCCCCAGTTGCTACTAGAACGAATGAATTTGTCATAACAAACATCGGAAGCTTTGCCGATGTCCGGAGCAAGTATCGTGCTCGCGCCATCAGAAACCATCGGTTGGATTATTTCCGACAGTCGATCGGCGCGCTGACTGACATTGGCCCGAATGTCCTTAAACCAAGACTGGCATATTTCTAAGCGCTGCTCACGCGTGTACGAGCGATGAGCGCAAGCACCGAACAGCAGAAGCATCGACAGCGCGAGCTTCATTCAAAGCCCCAATGCCTTCACCAGTTCTTCCGCATTCGGAAGATTGCCAATGCGCTGAGTGATCGTGCGTGCCCCCTGCGGCGTTCCCGTGGCACGAAGAGCCGCTCGCATCTCTTTCGGAGAAATGGTTTTGCCCTGAGCTTCGGCGATGGAGCTGATCAACGCCACAGCTCCGGCCACAATCGGTGTGGCGCTCGAAGTGCCGTTGAAAGAAGAAGTGTAAGTCTGGTCCGGGCCGCCGTTGAACAAGGCACCGTAGCCCGTTGTGGTGACGCCTTCGCCGAAACCATGAGCATCCACGCGGCTGCCGTAGTTCGAGAAACCGAGGCGGTTGCGATCGGCCTTGGCGCCCGCGCCCACCATGATGCAACCGGAGTCGCGCTTCGTGAGATCGAAGGCACCGCCGTAGTCCGGGTGATCGAGATTCGAGTATCCATTACCCGCCGCTGCGACACAGTGAACGCCTTTGTCGGTGACTTTTTTGAGTTCATCGAAGATCTCTGGCCAGTATTCGACCGCGGTCCAGTTTTTGCTCTGCGGGCCCATCATGTGCTGCTCAATGACCATGACATCACCGGCCTCGAGTTGCGCGGCGGATTCACGGATCGCCTGCGTGATTTGGTCGATGTAAACTTGGTCCACTTCATCTTGGTTACCGGCGATGAAACCGTAAAAACCAACTTGCGCTTGGTGTGCGATGCCGATCACGCCATAGCCATTGTCGGGAGCGCCGAGAATTCCCATCACCGCCGTACCGTGGTCACTGTCGACGGGAACGGCACCGACCCAAAACGGCGTGAGGTCTTCGTGGTTTTCGTTGAAGCCGGTTTCGATGTCGATGATTTTGACGTTCTCGCCTTTGCCGCCGGGCAGACCCCAGACTTTCTTGGCGCCGACGCCTACGGGAGCGGCCTCGAGATACGTTTGCGAGGCCATGAACGAGGGTGTGACCGCCTCCACGGCTTCGACGAGGTTCGTTGGCCGGGCCCACAGTGGCACGGCGGCGTGAGAGGCAAGCGGGGCGAGCACCAACAGGGCGAGGGCAGGCATAAGATTTTTCATGGTCCGGACTCTATCTCCCGTGCCCGTTTTTCTCAATCAAGGCTATAATATCTATATGAAAAATCGCCCCAAAATCGGCGTCGTCGAGGGATTCTTTGGCCCGGCTTGGCCTGAGGTAGATCGTCTTAGTTACGCTCCTTTCATCGCTCAGACCGGCGGGGGCTTTTACATCTACGCACCCAAGCAAGACCCGTACCTGCGTAAGAAATGGCGCGAGACCTGGAGCGAGGAGTATCTCGCGAGTCTTCGCCGCAAAGCGGAGCACTTCAAAAGCCACGGTGTCACGTTCGGCGTAGGCCTGAGTCCCTTTGGCCTGGGCAAAAATCTAGCCCAGGCAGACCGAGAGTTGCTGCAAACAAAACTTCGCCAGCTGCAAGATCTGGGCGTTGAGCTGCTCGGTTTATTCTTCGATGACATGCCGAGCGACGAAGACCTCGCGGCGACCCAGATCAAATGTGTGGAAGTTGTGCAGACGCATTTCTCGGGAGAGTTGGTCTTCTGTCCGTCCTACTACACCTTCGATCCGCTCCTCGATAAAGTTTTTGGCCAGCGACCGGTGAACTACCTGGAAGACATCGCGGCGGGGATTCCCCTGGATGTGGAGTTGGCGTGGACAGGACCCAAAGTTATTTCAACCACGATTGATGTGGCCCACATGCAGGAAGTGAGAGCGTTGCTGCAACGACCGCCCTACATCTGGGAAAACATCTTTGCCAACGATGGCCCGAAGAACTGCAAGTTTCTGAAGCTTAAACCGTTCAGTGGGCGAGACGCCGGCGTGGCCGAGCTTGCCAGCGCCTTCGCGTTCAACATGATGAACCAACCGCAGCTTTCAAAGATTCTTTTCCTCGCGGCACGTTTTGTGTTGGAGAGAGAGCTTTCGCCACAAATGGCGTTTGATCTGGCGATTGAAAAAACTTGTACCCCTGCCTTCGCAGCTTTTCTGCGCGAGCATGCGACCACCTTCTTAGAGCAGGGCCTCGAGCAAATCTCCGATGAAATAAAACAGCAGCTGCTGGTTACTCTTGCAACCATCCCAGACGCGGCGGCGACCGAAGTTAAGAGTTGGTTAAGCGGCGCCTATGTCGTTGGAAGCGAGTGCCTCACCGACTGAAGAAAGTACATGCCGCAGAGATTTTTCGGCGAGATCTCGCTATGAGTCCTTCACCAAAACTGGAGGATTCATGAAGCAACTTTTTCTCGCGATCGTACTCTTCTCCGTGGCAGCGCAGGCCGGAGAGGTGAAGATTTTTGAGGCCACCGGTCGCTTCAGTCTCAACAAGGTTGAAGTGGGTTTCGTTGCGAGCGAGCTCGCGCAAACGGCGGCCGTGAACGTGACGATCCTAAAACCCAATCGTAGTGACCGTGGTCCGATTTATCGCAGAACAACAACACGCGTGCCAGTGGAAGGTTTGAGCGTTGTGAACAACACAGTAGTCTTGGACATCGATGGCCGGCTGGTCGAATGCGGCACTCTCGGCAAGACGCCCGTTCTTCGTCATACCGTCGTCAAACCCACCGGTGAGTGCAAACTCATCAAGCGCATCACGGGCCGCAAGCTCGAGGTCTTCATTCAGGCTGAGTAGGCTGGCCCGGACCGCGCAGACGGGCGGTCAGTCCCTTGAGAAAATTTCTGAGGAACTGGTCACCGCAGACGCGATAGTTGATGTGACCCTCTTTCCGAAAGAGCGCGCTCACTTCATTCTTTGAAACATCGAAGCCCGCTTCTTTGAGGATCGCCAAGATGTCGTCGTCTTTCAGTTGAAACGCCACGCGCAGTTTTTTTAAGACGACGTTGTTCGTGGGAAGCTCGGTCGGCGCTGCTTTGCCGTCCGGCGAAGGACCACGCTTGAGAATGATGAGACCGTTCAAAAAATGGGAAAGCACGTTCTGCTTACAGGCCACGAAGCCGGGCTCGTCTTCTTTTTTGATGTACGTATTAATTTCTGCTTGCGTGACGTCGCCGCCACCCATCTTGACGACTTCTGCCAACTCGAACTCATTGAGCTTGAGCATGTACCGGACACTACGAAGGATATCATTGTTAATCATGTCTTAACTTATCCCAGAATGAAGCAAGGCGCTAGTATGACCCTGCGCACTTACCGTAGCATGACCCATGAGTGATTTGACCCAATACGCGAATTCTATTTGGACCATCTTGGATTACCCACTGTTTATGCTGGGGAAAAGCACCATCACACTTTGGGCCATCGTTCTCAATGTGCTCCTCCTGGTTTCTTTCTTCGTCATCACAGGTCGTTTTAAGGCGTGGCTCCTCTCGTCCCTTTCTCAGAAGAAGGGTGTCAACGTCAGCAATTGGCGAGCCGCGATAACGCTTGGTTACTACGGTCTCTTGAGCATCGGCCTCGTGGAGATTTTGCAAACCACCGGCCTCGACTTGGTTTTCTTCACCGTGCTCACGGGTCCCATTGGTATCGGTGTGGGTTTCGGGATGCAAACCATCATCAGCAATTTCGTGAGTGGGATCATCTTGCTACTCGAGAAGCCGCTCAAGCTCGGTGATCGCATTGAGATCGGGGATGTTTCGGGTAACGTGCATAATATTTCTGTGCGGGCGACGACCATCATCACGAACAATAATGTGGCGATCATCGTGCCGAACTCGGATTTCATCTCCAAGCAATTGATCAACTGGAGCTACTCCGGAAACACGGTTCGCATCAGCATCTCGGTTCCCGTGGCCTACGATTCTGACCCCGAGCTTGTGAAGAAACTCTTGCTCGACGTGGCGAAGCAAGAGCCGGGTGTTTTAGAAGCTCCGGTTCCGATGGTGCGTCTCTCGAAGTTCGGCGACAGTGGCCTGGTCTTCGATCTCCTCGTTTGGACGCAAGACTATGCTGACCGCATGGGTGCCCTTCGGAGTTTGCTGAACTTCGCTGTCCTCAAAGAATTCAAAGAAAATAAAGTTCGGATTCCCTATCCGCAAATGGATCTCCATATCCTGAAAGATTCAGAAGCATGATGGGCCTCACGATCGATCAAATCATTTTCATCCTCATCATGGTTGTGTCGGTGGTGCTCTTCATCACCGAATACTTGCGTGTTGATGTCGTCGCCATGCTCATCATCCTCGCTTTGGCCTTGACGGGATTGCTCGACGTTAAAGAAGCCTTCGCGGGCTTTTCCAGTGAACCGGCGATCATCGTCGCTGCCGTTTTCGTGCTTTCCGCAGGCCTCTCGCAAACCGGCGTGACAGACGTCATCGGTGGGTGGGTCACAAAGCTCTCTGGGAAAAGTGAATTTCGTGCCATCGTCGTGATCATGCTCGCCGTCGCGGTCATGTCCGCCTTCACCCACCACTTGATGGTCACAGCGATGATGCTTCCCATCGTCATGAAGATTTGCAAAGACGAGGAGGGGCTCCATGCGTCGCGGTTGCTCATCCCGATGGCGACGGCCGCTTCCCTAGGCACGACGTTGACCCTCATCGGTGCGCCGGCCCTCTTGCTCGCCAATAACATTCTTCGCCGTGCCGGTGAACCGAGCCTCGGCCTCTTCGAAATCAGCAAGGTGGGCGGCCCCCTCGTTCTTGCGGGCATCGTGTTTTGCGCTCTGATGAAGTGGATCTTGCCGAAGAAATCGGGCGACGATGACTCGCTCAAAAATTTTAAGCTCACCGACATCACGACGGAGCTCATCGTTCCCGCCAAGAGCGTGTGGATCGGGAAAACGCTGAAAGAACTTCAAGAGGCCACAGCGAAGCATTTCACGCTGCAGGGCTGGGTGAGAAGAGACACCTTCCAGGGGAACAAGGACTTCGAAGCCATCTTGGAAGAAGGTGACATCTTCATCATCAAGACCAATGCTGATGAGTTGATTTCTTTCGATGGGAAGCAGGGACTGGTCCTCAAGGCGCTGCAGAAGTTCGGCGACAACAAGGATGCGCAGACGACGTTGGCCGGCGAAGAGCGGCGCCTCTTGAAGGCCGTCATTTCTCCGCGCTCCGAATTTGCGAACCGGACCATCGCGCAGATTAACTTCTACAAGATGTTTGGCATCGTGGCCGTGGGTGTGTGGCGCAAGTCGGGGTGGATCTCGAGCGGAATTGCGGATGTGATCCTTCAGCCAGGTGACATGCTGGTGCTCTGGGGGCCCGAGGAAAAACTCAACAGCCTGACCCTCCATCGCGGTTTTTTGATGTTCCTGCCTTTCTACGGCACTTCAAAAAAACGCAGCAAAAGCAAAATCTCGGCACTCATCATGCTGGCTTCCATTGCTGCCGCGGCGACCGGATTACTTCCTGCGTACCTCGCGTTTGTCGCCGGGGCCATGGGCATGATCCTCACGAACTGTGTCGATGCAGAACAAGCCTATGCCTCCATCGAACTCAAAATTTATGTCATGATTGCCGGTGTGATTCCGTTGGGAATGGCGATGGAGCGGACGGGTGTCGACAAGATCCTGGCCCAGCAGATCTTGAACATTACCGGTGGCTGGGAACCGATCACCATGCTCTTGGTGTTCTTCTGGGTTGCAGCGCTCTTAACGCAGATTCTCTCCGACGCAGCGACCACAGTATTGCTCGCACCCATCGCTGTCGCTTTTGCGAAAGGGGCGTCCATTTCCCCAACGGCGGCGGTGATTTGCGTCACGATGGGAGCGGTCGCATCGTTTTTGACACCGATTGGACACCATGGCAATTTGCTCATTCTTAGCCCCGGGGGTTATCGCTTCGGGGATTTCCTTAAAATTGGGCTTCCGCTCACCGTTATTTTATCGGCGATCACCTGTTTTCTGGCCTTGAGGACGTGGATTTAATCCAAAGACGTGGCATCATAGAGGAATTAAAAATCTCCGCGAGGCGCTATGGAAAATCAGACCAGTTTTGTCCGTTCTCTGTGCATGGGTGACATCGAAGAAAGTGTCATCATCCCGTACCCGAAACTTAAAGACGAAGAAAAAGAAATCCTCCGCAGTGTCATCGATTCCGTCGATGCGACACTCAAAGGACGAGACGCGGAATTCCGCAAGTGGGACCGCGAAGGCGAACTCCCCGAATCCATGCTGGAAGAAATGCGCCAGCTGGGTCTCTTCAGCTTGATCATTCCGGAAGAGCACGGTGGCATCGGCATGAACAGCACGTCCTACTCGCGCACGCTCCAGGCGTTGGCGAAGCACGACGGATCCGTGGCCATCACCGCTGGTGCGCATAGCTCGATCGGCATGCGCGGGCTGGTGTTGTTCGGAACTCCTGAACAGAAGGCTAAATACGCACCGAAGCTCGCCACCGGCGAGATGATCGCCGCGTTCTGCCTCACCGAGCCCGGCGCCGGCTCCGATGCAGCGGCTCTTCGCACGAAGGCCGTCAAAGACGGCGATGACTGGATCATCACGGGCAGTAAGCTCTGGATCACCAACGGCGGCATCGCCGATTTTTTCACCGTCTTTGCGAAGACAGAAACAGACGGCGGCCAGATCACCGCGTTCATCGTCACCCGTGACATGAAAGGTGTGTCCAGCGGTCCCCACGAAGACAAGATGGGGCTGCGTGCGAGTTCGACGACGACTGTCGACTTAGATCAAGTGCGCGTGCCAGCGGCCAACGTCCTCGGTGACGTCGGCAAGGGCTTTAAAGTCGCCATGAAGATTTTGAACAGCGGACGCACCGGTCTTGGCGGCGGTTCCATCGGCAGCATGAAGTCTCTCATCGAGATGTCGACGAAGCAGGCCAAGCAGCGCACGCAGTTCGATAAGCCGATTGCTGAGTTCGGATTGATCAAACAGAAAATTGGCCACATGGTCGTCGAGTGCTACGCCACGGAAGCGGTCGTCAACATGGTCGCCGGTCTCGTGGATCAAGGCTACGAAGACTACGCCGTGGAAGCCGCCATCAGTAAGGTGTTCGCCACGGAATGCCTGTGGCGCACGGCCGACGAGGCCCTGCAGGTCGCGGGTGGCAACGGCTTCATGTGCGAGTTTCCCTACGAGCGCATCGTGCGTAACTGCCGCATCAACCGTATTTTTGAAGGCACCAACGACATCCTCCGCCTCTTCATCGCGCTGACGGCGATGAACGACGTGGGAAAACAGCTGAAAGATGTGTCGAAGTCAGTCGAAGGCATCTTCTCCGATCCCATCAAGGGCTTCGGCGTGATGTCGGAGTACGCGAAGAAGCGTCTCACAAGTGCTACGGGCATCGGTGGCACGAAGAAAAAATTCACGAAGCTCAACCCCGCCCTCAAAGAGCAGGCGGCGATCTTCGAAGAAGCCACTCGCGATCTCGCAGCGGCAGCCGATCGCATCTTGCGCAAGCACGGTAAAGACATCATCAACAAACAATTTGCGACGAAGCGCCTGGCCGACATCATCATCGACCTCTACGTTCTGGGTTGCGTGTTGAGCCGCGTGAACACGTCGATCGAAGACAACGGCCTCGACGGCGCCGCGAAGGAAATCGAAATCCTCAACGTGTTTGCCGGTCAGACCCGTCGTCGTATCAAAGGCAACTTCGGTAAGATCGATGACAACGATGATGATCTCATCACGTCACTGGCCGATCATGCGCTCGAGATCGAGGGCTTTAAGTGGGATAACCTTTAGAAGAAGATGCCGATCATTCCTGTTCTCAGTTCCTGGTCCTGGCGGGCGTCGATCATCGACCCCGCGGGTGACCGGTTGAGAACGGTGTCCTCTTCGAAGTGTCCGTAGGTCGACAATCCACCCAGTAGGTAACCATCGAGACTGGCCGGTTCGACGGCTTCCGGTGCTTCTGCCGTGAAGAATTCGAAGTCTTCGACCACGAGTTTCGTCGTGGAGCACGCGAAGCTCTCACTTCCGTAGTTACTGTTCTTTAGGTACGTCGTGACGTTGTTGTCGCCGTAGCTGAGCTGCGCTGTCGTCAACCAGGCATCGAGCTGGATGGTCGGACTGAGAGCGTCGACCGCCATCCCCGGCATGACGACGAGCGGAGCGGGCGTCGTGAGCGTGGTGTAGTTTTCGACGATCTGCTCGCAGGTCATGTTGAGTCCTGCGGGTGTGGGATCGTTGGTGAGAAGGTTCAAGATTCCGGCCTCGAGGTTCGGGCTTCCGAAGTTGTTACTCACGAACGACATCTTTGCCGAGAGTTGGCCAGTCTGCCAGTAGCGGCGTGCGTGGTCCACGACGAGGTGCGGGACGTCGGGTGTGAACTGGAGATTGAGCTGGACGATCTCCGAGACGAGGGCGTTGTCGTTGTTTTCTCCTTGGATGCTGAGGCAGAAATCACCCACCGTCGCGCCGACGGTGAAGGCACCCGTGTAGAGCGTGCCGGCGCTCGGATCGCAACACACGTTCTCCTGGAGGCAGTAGCGGATCTCGGCGCTCGCACTGCAGGTGAGGGTCACGGACCGTGGTGAGCTGTAGGTTCCGGCACCGACGCTCGCGCTGCAACTCAAGGGTTCTGGCGTCGCTACGGTCGGCGAAGAGCCGGAGGATTTTTTCGGAGTCTGCACTGTCGGCGCAGGCTTCGCCGGGGGAAAACCTTGGTTCGTGAAAGTCCGCACCTCGCCCTGATCTGTCGGCTTGGCTGCGCTTTTTACGGCAGGGTCCTCGGGAGTAGACACGGAACGATCCATCGATTCCGGTTGGTCGAACGGAATGTACCCCGGGCCCTGCGCCGTTGAAGACCGCTGCGGATCTTCGTCTTTGTCGACGAATTCTTGCTCTTCCCCGCGGGCCAGGTTCCGCTCTGTTTCTTTGAGCACAAGAGCCTTGTCTTGCGTCACGCTCGCCGGGAATCTTCTTGCGGTAGATTTATTCTTTCGTGTTTTCTGAATTGCGGCGATGTCGTTGGTATCTTCGAACAAGATGTCAGGCTCGCTCTTCCAGGTGGACACCAGGAAAGCTACGACAAGAAACGCACCCGCCAGTGAAAGGACTCGAATACCCATGGAAACTTATCGGCATTTTTTGCCCAGGGTTTAATTTCATCCGCCTAATGAAGTCGGGAACATTAAGTCTAAGTACCTAATTTTACTATCATGACTTAGCGATTCATTTTCCTCGAATTTTTTAGTTTTCCTTTAACATTCACCCCTCGTTTCGCGTCTAAAATAAACAGTGATTAACCCACTTCAAGGATTTGATAAGGGTGACTATTTTCAAGCTTCTGCTTCTGACAGTATTCCTCACTGCGCAGGTCTCTGCTGCGGATTCTCTCAACTACTCAGGCCGACTCGTGAACGCCGATGGCTCGCCAGTGAGTGGCCCGGTGAACTTAGTTTTTGATCTGGTGTACACCAATGCTCCTGCCGTCGTGGTGTGTTCGAAGTCCGTGACGGGTGTGACACTTGTGAACGGCGTGTTTACTCGCAAACTTGATTTTACCAGCGGAGAATGCGGCGGAAGTTCGTTGCTGACGATCATCGAAGCCACACCGGCGAACGAATCCGTGGCGATCAAGATCACCGACTCGACGAACTCGCGGGTCTACGCTGCGCAGGCCGTGAACGCCATGCCGTACTCGCTCATGGCAAACATGGCGAAGACGCTCGTGCGCATGGGTGCGGCTTCAGGACAAGTCCTCACGTGGAACGGAACACAGTGGGCACCCGCTACTCCCACAGTCGGCGGGGGCGGAACAGGAACTGTGACCAGCATTGCAACGGGAACAGGTCTCACCGGCGGGCCGATCACGACAACCGGAACAATTTCCATCGCCGCAAGCGGCGTGACGACAACGCAAATCGCTGACGGAACGATCGCGAACATCGACGTGAGCACCACGGCGGCGATCGCGCGCACCAAGCTCGCCAGTGGAACCGCATCGCACGTGCTCGTGAACGATGGATCAGGTGTCATGAGTAGCGTCGCTCAATTACCGCTCACGCAAGGTGGCACTGGTGCGACGACGGCGAGTGGCGCACGCGCAAGCTTGGGTCTCGGCACAGCGGCGGTCGCCAACATCGGCACGGCCATCGGTGGAGTCATGGGCTCCGACGCGGTTCCGAACTGTCTGGCTTCACAAAAATTACAAATGTCAGTGGGCCCTGTTTACTCCTGGACCTGTGCGACCGACGAAACGTTCAGCGGCGGAGGCCTCGCGTCGGCCGTCGACATGAACAGCAACAAGATCACTGAGCTCGGCACACCGACTGTGGGCACAGACGCTGCTAATAAAGCCTACGTCGATGCGCAGATTGCGGGCGTACCGACGCTTCAATGGGACACCGTCGTCGGCGGCCACATTAATTTTGCCGGCGGTCGCGTGGGCATCGGTGATACAACGCCGTCTGAGGCCCTCGACGTCGCGGCGAATGCGCGCGTCGCCGGGGATGCCCAGGTGGAAGGCAAGCTTCGTCTCAAATCGACCACAGCGAACTACGTGGAGCTCGCGGCACCTGCGGGTCTTGCGGCGACGAGAAGTTTTACGCTTCCGAGCACGCTCGGTTCGAGCGGTGAAGTCCTCACGACTGATGGTGCAGGGGTCTTGAGCTGGAGCGCGGTGAGTGGCGGCGGCGGGAGTAACTGGACGCTGGCGAGTGGGGATGTGTATCGCGCGACCGGCAAGGTTGGTATTGGTACGGCGACTCCCGATTATAAGCTCGAAGTAGCTGGAACAGGTTCAGAAATTATCGTCGCTAGAGATACGTCAGCCACGGGTTACTCAGGTATCAATTTAAAAGGCACAGGAACTCAACACTACTCGATGCTTATGGGTGGACCCAGTGAAGTGGTTAATGGCTTGGCTAATAAGTTTGCGATCTATGATGGACTAGCTGGCTTATCGAGACTGGTGGTTACGTCCACAGGCAACGTCGGGATCGGCAACACCTCGCCGGGCTCGGCTCTCGATGTGAAAGGCGAATTACGTCTCTCAGGTTCATCGAGTGGCTACGTCGGCTTCACGCCACCAGCCACAGCGGGGTCGACGACCTACACACTCCCCAACTCAGACGGTGCAACTGGCGAGGTGCTGACCACTAACGGTTCGGGCGTTCTCAGTTGGACCGCTGGTGGTGGAGCCGCGAGTGTCGGGGGTGATCTCAGCGGCACTGTCGCCAACTCACAGATCGCCGCGAACGCCGTGGGCACGACGGAGATCGCCAATAGCTCAGTGACCTACGCGAAAACTAATTTCGCTGATGGTGATATTCCTGCGGCAAAAATCAGCGGACTCTCGACTGATCTTGCGGGGAAAGAGCCGACGATCACGGCGGGCACGAGTGCGCAGTACTACCGCGGCGACAAGACCATGCAGACGCTCGATACCGCAGTGGTTCCGGAGAATGGAAATTTATACTTCTTAGACTCGCGCGTGCGCACAGCACTCATGAGCGGCTACACGATTGGCAGTGCGCTCCCGATCGCCGCGACGGATACTCTCTTAGAAGCGCTGGCAAAATTAGAAGGATCGATTGCGGCCGTCCAATCAAATGGGCAGTGGACCGAGGGCAGCGGAAACGTCTATCGCACGAGCGGTAACGTCGGTATCGGGACTGCGAGCCCGACTTCTAAGCTTCAAGTTTTCACAACAGGAACAGAAATAGCCTATCTTCGCGATAGTACCAACGCAGCGGAAGTTAGAGTCCAAGGATCTGCTGTAAATACTATTCTGAATTTCGGAAACAGGCCGCTTCAAATTCAGTTTAACGATGCTCCTCATTTAACAATGGATACAGCCGGCAAAGTCGGCATCGGCGTCACAGCTCCGACAACAAAGTTGCAAGTCGCAGGCTCTATCGTGATCGGCAACGGCGGCGAGACCTGCTCCGGCGGCAACTTCGCCGGTGCCATCCGCTACAACGGCGGCTCGGTGGAGTTCTGTAACGGCTCGGCCTGGCAGGCGTTCTCGGCGAGCGGCGGCTCGACTCCCGGTGACAACACCGTGACGTCGGCGAAGATCACCGACGGATCAATCGTGGACGCAGACGTGAGCGCCGGTGCGGCGATCGACGCCACGAAGCTCGGCACGGGTGCCGTCACGAACACTGAACTGAGCTACCTCGACGGCGTGACCTCAAGCGTGCAAACCCAACTGAATGCCAAAGAAGGTACTGTCACGGCGGGCACAAGCGCGCAGTACTACCGCGGTGACAAGACCATGCAGACGCTCGACACGGGCGTGGTTCCGGAGAATGGAAATTTATACTTCTTAGATTCCCGCGTGCGCTCAGCACTGATGAGCGGCTACGCCATCGGCAGTGCCCTTCCGATTGCCGCGACGGATACGCTGCTGGAAGCATTGGCTAAATTAGAAGGGTCGATTGCAGCAGTGCAAGCGGGCGGGCAATGGACGGC
>JAIXOY010000321.1 GCA_027486525.1 Pseudomonadota bacterium | reverse complement strand
TCAGGGAACTTTCAGCTGGTGACGGATCACTTAGGCTCTCCGGTCCTGGTTGTGAATGCCTCCACAGGTGCTGTGGTTCAAGAAATCAAGTATGATAGTTTTGGAAGGGTGATCGCGGATAGCAATCCGGGATTCACGCCGTTTGGATTTGCGGGTTGTCTGTATGATCAGGACACGCAGCTGTGTCGATTCGGAGCGAGGGACTATGATGCATCAATTGGCAGAAGAAGCTCGGTTCCTGCAGACTCGTCAGTATTAATTGGTTATGCATCTAAGTATTAAAACACAGAGACCTAAAGCAGATAAAAAATCTTACTTACGTTTCCACTGGTGGAAACGAACTTGCTTATGTTTGATTTCTAGTATTTACCCGATCGCAATTAGCAAAGCTTACTCTTCCTTAACTACGGCACCGTCTGATAGAGACTGTACGCACTCATCATGAGGCTCTCAGCGTCGACCCACACATTGCCTTTGCCGTCACAGTTCGGACGATGCCTCGCCGCGAGTTGATCGCCGCAGTTGTTTCCCCAGGAATTTCGCAAGAGGAATTGGCGCTTGCCGGCTTTGCAGCGCTGACCTGCTAACACCGCCGCATGGTTGCCGCAGCGAGAGTCGCCGATGTCGGGAGAGACGAATGAACTGGTTCCGGTGAGCATGGCAGAGCAGAAATTCACGCCGATAGGCTGTGCCCCGGCCTGACTCAGTAAACCCCAGGCATGATCACTGAATCGTTTGAGCTGCTGGTTATTCGCCACTGGGGCAAGGCCTGAGTTTAAGTCATGATTGTTTCTCCGAATACCACTGAGCTTAAGCGGAGGGACGCTAATCGTGTTCCCTCTGCACAGGCGATTAAAGTAGGGAACCAGCAGACGTGAATTAAACGACTCGTTATAGCTAGCGAAAGCCGCGGGAGGCAGGTCGTTCAGCTTGACGATGATGGTGGCGAGATCCGCGAGAAAACTATTCACACCTTCGCTCGGTGTTCCTTCGAGGAGCGAGCGGCCAGTCATGAACGTGCGCATCTGACTGATGTTGCCGAGAGCGTCCTGGCGGCGAGCAGCGGCCGTACAGTTGCACGGGGTGTAGTACGCTTCCCGGATCTGCTTGAACATCAATTCCATGGTCCCGAAAATCGAGAACTGATCATCCGTGTCACCGTAGAGTTTGCGCACATACTTGTCATCGCAGACGGGATTCCCGGGACGCAGAAGCGTGTCCAGCGCGCCCTTGACGCTACCGCCGTCATCAAGCCGTGAGCGCTTCAAAAAATTGCTCGACTGCGGTGTGAGCATGCCAAGGGCGAGAGGAGAGATGCGCTTCTGGCGATTCGCGGGATTGAGGTAGCGGCGGGCATCGGCGAGCTGAGAAATGGTGAAGGCATAACATAGACCTGTTCCACCTTGATCCATCGCGGGTAACAGCGAGAGTGAACCTGGCGAGACAGTGAGATTGTTACCAGATGAATTAGGAGCGCACGCCTGGCCATAGGACAGAGCGGGCAAAAGACCGACTAAAAGACTTAGAATAAAAGAACGCATAGAAGCTCCCTCCACCATTTTGTCACGGGGTGAGAGTGGGACCTAGCAGGCAAAAACAGTCAGCTCGAAGCACTCGAATAGGCGCGTAGGCCCTTCCGCCAGAGCCACAGCATCAATCCCCACATTCCTAGGGTCACGGCGACAAGATGGAGAAACAAATTCGGAGTTGCTGGCCCGAAGAACAGGCGCGCCGGAAAGCTCACGATCAGCGCGAAGGGGAGGATCAACGTCAGCACCCAGCGAAGCACGCCTCGGTACACCAAATCGGGCCGCTCGATCGCCATGCCCATGCTGAAGAAGAAGTCGTTGAAGCCTTTGCCACTTTGGGTCCAGAACACCGGGATGATAAAAATCATCTGCAGCACGTAGTGCAGCAGCCAGCCGTTGAGGATGCAGCCCAGGTAAAACAGCAGTTGGCCCGTCGTATAGGGAGTCTGGAGATTGGCCAGCGCAGACACAAAAATTGTGAGCGCGATGAGAAGATTCACAAACGAGTTCGCGGCGAAGTCACGCAGGGAAATAAAAAATAGCGTGCTCACTGGACGGATCAGGTAGCTGTCGAGGTCCCCGCGGTTCACGTAGTAGGGGAGCCACCACATGTTGCTGGCAAACACGGTCATGTGGAGCGCATCTACCAGGAGGTAGCTCGAAACGAACACCATCGTCTGGTCTTCGCTCCAGCCGGCGAGCATCGGCGTGGTCAAGAAGAGAATCTTGTAGAAGCCCAGGTTCACCACGTAGAACATGCAGTCCATGATGATCTTAAAAAAGAAATCCAGCCGAAACTCCATGGCCCGGCTAAAGGAGAAGCGGAGAAAGTGGAGATAGAGTCGGAGGTATCTCACATCCCGACTCCGGTGTACTGCAAGTTCCCTTTCTTCCACAGCGCCTTCACGGCAAGTCCCAAGACAGGCAGCCACGCCAGCATCACCGCAAAAGATTGCAGCGCCTCTGCGGGCGTGGAGCGGCCGAGAATGAGATTCACCGGACCGCTGATAAACGCGGCGAAGGGGAGGTACTCAATGATGTTGCGGGCCGCTTCTGGAAAGAAGCTGAGTGGAAGAAAAGCGCCCCCGAGGAACGCCGCCACGAAGCGCAGCATGACTCCGAGGGTCCAGGTGTTATCCGCCCAGAAGGCCACCATCTCGCACAGACACATCAGGCAAAAGTACCCGATGGCGGCGATGAAGACATAGCCCACACCCGCCAGAAGGCGCAGAAACTCGCTCAGCTCGTATGGGCGCGCGTCTAAGGCCAGGCGTCCGAGGGTGTAGAGCAACGCAAGTTGCAGCAGATAGAATCCTGAGTAGGTGAGATACGTGAGTAACTTGTAGCCCAACGGCGGCAGCGGCCACACCAGGTAACGATTCAATCCACCGTCATAAATCTCACGCGATAAGAATCCGATGTTCTCTCCCATGAGGATCTTCATGGTGAGCGGCGCCAGCAAATAATAAAGTGTCATCTGGCCCAGCGTGAAGCCGCCGATCTCTGTTTGCCCATTGCTCTCGAAGATGGACTGCCAGAGAGCACGGGCGATGAAGAGTTGGATCAACGTTTGCCCAAGGAAGTTCACCCAGAAGTCCGATCGGTAAGCGATGATCTTACGGAGTTCCGTGGAGACCACGCGCACGGGCCAACTCATTGCTGGCCTTTCTGCAAGAAGTCTTCAATGACTTCTTCGATCGGCGGGTCTTGGATGGTGACGTCTTGCGGTTGGTATCTTTTGAGAAGAAGGTCCATGGCGCCGTTCAGCTGAGCTCGCGAGGTCGTCAGGCTGAGTTTGTTCTCACTCATTTCTAACTGACCAAGCTCCGCAGGAAAATCCGGCAGAGTCGTGAGCTTTTCTTCTAGCGTGAGGATGAGCTTCTTGCGCTCGCCGAACTGCTTCTGGATCGTGGTCAAGGCCCCGTCATAAATCAGACCGCCGGATTTTATCAGCACCACCCGTGGGCACAGCTCTTTGATGTCTTCCATGTAGTGGGACGTCAGCAGGATGATGGGCCTAAACTCGCGCTGATACTCTTTGAGGAACTTCCGCACCGCTTTCTGCGCCATCAAATCCAAGCCGATGGTGGGCTCATCGAGATAAACGACATTCGGGCGGTGCAAGAGGGCGCCCATCAGTTCGACCTTCATCCGTTCACCCAGGGAGAGTTTTCTCACTTGGACTTTGAGCTGGTCTTTGATCTGGAGAACGTCAGAGAGAAATTCAATCTGCTGCCTATAAAGCGCTTCGGGAATTTGATAGATCTCTTTCAAGAGCATGTAAGAGTCTAAGGCCGGCAGGTCGTACCACAGCTGGGCTTTCTGCCCCATGATCAGTGCCATCTGGCGGCGCAGTTGATCGTTGCGATCCCAGGGATTAAACCCAAGCACACTGACTTTTCCCTCTGTGGGATGGATGATCCCCGCGAGAATTTTTACCAGTGTCGTCTTGCCCGCGCCGTTGGCCCCGATGAGGCCCACCATTTCGCCTTGCTGGACTTTGAGAGACACATTCTGGAGGGCGGCCTTGGTGACGTACTTACGATTTACGAGTCCGCGTATAGAACCCAGCAGTCCTGGCTCTTTGGTGGAGACTTTGAACGTTTTGGAAAGGCCCGAGACTTCGATCATACCCACAACGTTCCTTTCAAATAATTACCTTCGTGGAAGCCTTTGAAGGTGGGGCAATCATCTTTGAGGCCCAGCCGCTTCGAGATTTTCAAGCGATTACCTGGCAGGCCCTTCAAGTGCGCATCGAACTTTGCGGGGGACACCGTGTGCGTGTTCAAGAAACTCAAGAGCCAGCCTTTCGGTGCGAGCAGGTCTTGCAGATCGCCCCACTGTTTCTCGTAGGCCTGCAGCGCGGAAGTGCGCTTGTTGCCATCGCTCGATGCACTGGGCGGATCAGAGATGATGGCATCGAACTGCTGGCCCTCTGATTTCAGAAGGCGCAAAGCTTCTTCCACCGGCATCTTGAGCGAGCGGTGCTTCCCGGCGAATTTATTTCTTGTGAGATTTTCTTCCAGCCAGCCGAGATACTTACCTGAGAGATCCACCGACACCACTTCTTCGGCGCCGAGGTGCAAGGCCTGGAGAGAGAAAGCTCCGGTGTAGCTGTAAAGATTCAAAACTTTTTTTCTGTTAGCGAGTTCGGGCTTCAGCGCGAACCGCACCGCCGCCATGTCTGGGTAGAGTCCGTAGTCGTAGGCCTCACCGAGACGCGCGATGATACTGATGCCGTCTTCCTGCACTTCAAAAGTTTCGACTTTGTCGGCGCCGTTCCACAGCGTGGGCGCTTTTTGTCCGCTGCCATCTTCCGAGCGGGTTTGAATCCACAGATTCTCTTCTTTCATCTCAGGAAAATGTTTTAACAAGAGGGGCTTGAGTTCGAGAAACATATCGCGCCAGCAAAGCGCGTAGAACTGGACAATGAAGCGATCGGCAAGCTGCACCAGCATGAGGCCTGGCAAATTGTCAGCTTCGCCAAAGATCCAGTAGCGATCATTGCGTGCTTTAAAACTTTCCAGCTGCACACGTACTGAGCGCGCTTGAATCAAACGTTCTTCGACTTCTTTCCAGAAAAGTGTTTCATCCCAGGGACGAGTGATGCTCCACAGACGGCCACGCACCACTTTGTGGTCGGGGTCGTGCAACAGCACAGCAATATCCATGCGGCGTTCATCTTGGCCTACAACGAACTTTGCTTCTCGCGGGAAGCGGCGTGAGAACGCATCGAGTGTTACCCAAGGGTGGCCTTGGCGCATGAGTTTGACTGAAATCGGGTGGAGAGCGCAGCGAGGAACCATCGTTAAACCGAAGCGGTGCCCCGGCTCCTTTCTTCCAAAGCGTCGAGCATCTGCAGCACCAGGTTGGTGAAGCGGAAGGGGTCTTGGGAGTCCAGCTCTAATCGATAGTGAGCAAGGATTTGTTGGCACTCGCTGTCCATCGACCCCGCGAAGGGATCAAAATTCTGTGCCAAGTATTGCAGACGTTTTTGATGGAGGGCGATGGTCTTCGCTGAGCGCGTGCGTTTCAAAGATGAAAGAAATTGCTCCAAAGCGGAGGGCCCTGAAGACGGTGCACTAACTGGCGTGACAACTTGAATGGAAGACATGATTAAGTTCTAAATGACTTCATGCGCAAAGTCAACGAACGCAGGGAGGATTCTCGTGAGTTTAGTGATGCATTTTCTGCTCCTGGGGCCCCTTTCCTGGCTCGTGGCCAGCTTCTGGCTCAATGAAAAATCTTTTCCATTCTCTTGGCGCAGTCCTGACGCTGCCGAGGCCCTCAATCGTTGGCTGCAGACCTGGCAGCTCACGAATAACGGTGGCGGTGGACTGTCGAATCTAGGAGAAGTTCCTCAGTTTAAATTTTTTGGTCGGCTTGCCGAAGGTGGACTCCGTCATGCCAGGGCCTTCGGCAGTTTTCCCCGGGAACTCCTCTGGGAGTGGCGCGATGGGCTTTCCAAAGAGCGCGCCTTTGATCAGCGCTGGAGCGGGATCACGCAGGCGGCGTGGGCGCAGTTCGTGCTCTTCATTCTTATCACCTGGGTTTTTGTCTTCATCACGGCCGATACCTTGAGTGGCCCACTGCCGCTTTATCTCTATGTGATCATGGGTCTTTTACAACTTGCAGGACTGACGCTGTTTCGTCCGGTGCTGAGCCTCTTGGCGCACCGACGTCTGCGCGGATTTCCTGAACTCTTAGAGGGGCTTTACGTGCTGCGCTCGTTAAGCGGCGCTGGTCTTCCCACTGGTCAAGTCCTGAGTGAAGCGAAGCTGGAGCGTCTGCCCGCCATCGCGGGCCCTATGTTGAAACCTTTAGTGCAGCGAGTGAGCGAGCTGGCCGGACTTTACCAAAAGCAAGGCGGCGCCCTCGGACGCGAAGCGCAGATTCTCCTGCAGGAGGCGTGGTTTTTGCGCGAGGAGGGCCTGCAGAAGCTTATAAAGCTCGGCGAAGGTCTGAAACTGATTTTTCTCCTCGTGTTTTTTGCGGGTTCGTACTTTCTGTTTCTGATCGGACTGGTCTTCCAGTTGCTCAAATCGAGCTAACCTGCTTAAATGGGCCACTCTCAAAAGGTGGCCTTATGTCTGATAAAGAAATTATCTTTTCGATGCATAAAATGGGGAAAGTTTACCCTAACAAAAAACAAGTCCTCGATAACATCTCGTTGTCGTTCTACTACGGCGCGAAGATCGGCGTTCTCGGTCTCAACGGCGCGGGTAAATCATCTCTTCTCAAAATCATTGCTGGCACCGATTTGGATTTCATCGGCGAGTTGAATCGTTCGAAAGGCATCACCTACGGCATGCTCGAGCAAGATCCGCAGCTCGATCCTGAAAAGACCGTGCGCCAAGTGGTGCAAGAGGGTTTGCAGTCGATCGTTGATATCGTGAATCGCTACGAAGAAGTGAACAACAAGCTCGGCGACACGATGTCCGACGACGAAATGAACAAACTTCTTGATGAGCAATCTTCATTGCAGGACAAGATGGATGCGTCGAATGCCTGGGACTTGGACTCACGTCTGGAACTCGCCATGGAAGCGCTTCGCTGTCCGCCATCAGAGCAAAAGTGTGGCGTTCTCTCCGGTGGTGAAAAACGCCGCGTCGCTCTGTGCCGTCTTCTTCTTCAAGAACCCGACGTTTTGCTGTTGGATGAGCCGACCAACCACTTGGACGCAGAATCTGTTTTCTGGCTCGAACGCCACTTGCAGGCCTACAAAGGTACCATCATCGCGGTCACCCACGATCGCTACTTCCTGGATAACGTCGCTGGTTGGATTCTTGAATTGGATCGCGGCCGCGGGATCCCCTACCAAGGCAACTACTCGTCATGGCTCGAGCAGAAGGGTGCTCGTTTGGCGAAGGAAGAAAAGTCCGAAGGCAAGCGTGCCAAAGCTCTCGCAGAAGAGCTGGAGTGGATTCGTTCATCTCCGAAAGCTCGGCACGCCAAGAGTAAGTCGCGTATCGCGAACTACGACAAGATGCTCGCGGACTCGAAGACGGAGAAACGCAACGAGACCACGGACTTGTTCATTCCACCAGGGCCTCGCTTGGGTGACATCGTCATCGAAGCCAATGGCATCTCAAAAGCTTTCGGCGATAAAGTTCTCTACGAGAATTTGACCTTCAAACTTCCACCCGGCGGCATCGTCGGCATCATCGGTCCCAACGGTGCGGGTAAGACGACGCTCTTCAAAATGATCACCGGTCAGCTGCAGCCGGACGCGGGCTCCTTTAAGGTCGGCGACACGGCGAAGATTTCTTACGTCGACCAAAGTCGTGAGATGGACTCCGACAAGAAAGTCTTGGAAGAAGTCAGCGGCGGTGCAGACGTCATTAAGTTACAAGGTCGCGAGATCAACGCCCGTGCGTACCTGGGCAAATTTAACTTCAGCGGCGAAGACCACG
The DNA here is from genome assembly GCA_027486525.1 of Pseudomonadota bacterium. Taxonomy (GTDB): domain Bacteria; phylum Bdellovibrionota; class Bacteriovoracia; order Bacteriovoracales; family Bacteriovoracaceae; genus UBA6144. The sequence goes on along the minus strand of JAIXOY010000321.1, from coordinate 658 downwards.
ACAAACGCATCAAAGAACTTTCGGGTGGTGAGAAGAACCGTCTGCACCTCGCTTCTGTCTTGAAGCAAGAAGGCAACGTGCTTCTCTTGGATGAGCCGACCAACGACTTGGACGTGAACACACTCCAGGCCCTTGAGCGCGCGTTGATGGAATTCCCGGGATGTGCCGTGGTGATTTCCCACGACCGGTACTTCCTCGACCGTATCTGCACGCATATGCTCGCTTTCGAAGGCGAATCAAAAGTGGTGTGGTTTGACGGTAACTTCACGGAGTACCACGAAGACCTTCGCAAACGTATTGGTGCACAAGCTGACGTCCCGAGCCGCGTGACTTACAAGAAGCTCACTCGCGCGTAAAATGTATCTCCCTAAAAAGTATCAAGGCACTGATGAGATAGTTCCGGAATTTATCCGGAACTATCCCTTCGCGACCTTGGTTGGCTGGCATCAAGGCGAAGCCTTGATCAATCATCTCCCACTTAATTTCGAAGAAAATGCGTTGTGGGGCCATTTGGCCTTTGCGAATCCCAGCTGGAAGTTAATGGTGGATCAGAAGGTCACGGTCATCTTTCACGGGCCCCATTCCTACATCGATCACCGCTGGTACGCTGAGCCTCAGAAAGAGGTTCCGACATGGAACTACGCGGTTGTCCACGCTC
>JAIXOY010000236.1 GCA_027486525.1 Pseudomonadota bacterium | reverse complement strand
GCTAATGCGCTTCTGGGAGCCTTACAAAAAGAACGTCGCGGAATACTTCAAAGATCAGACCGCAAAAGCCGCTACCGAACTCAATGCTCTGGGTGGCGTTGTCGACGGGCTCCTTGCCACTCACGGGGGGACAGGCTGGATACAGCAGATCACGGGTTTCTTCGGGAACGAAAAACTAAACACGGTGATGGACTTCGATGCCAAGCTCACCGAGGTTAAGGCCCGCGTGAAACTGCCCACACCTACGAACATAAGTACGATGACTCGCGCCCAGATCATCAGATCCATGAGCGAGCTCACGAAAATCACCAGCCATCCAGCAGTTATAGAAAACCCTAAACTCAAGACGGCCATGAAGTCACTGTTGGCCACGCAAAAAATGATGAGCGATCAGCTTTATGTGATTAAACCTAATTGCACGCCGTTTGAAGACTGGCACGAGTTCCCACCTGTAAGGCCGCTGAGTTTAGGTGCGGGATGCTAGTGGAGGTAAAGCTTCGCTTCCGGGTATTCCCAGTAGTACTGGCCGTTTTCACCGGGTATTTTGACTTTGCAGAGTGAAACGGGAATCGCACCCAAGCGGCGGATCTTCTCAGACCACGTTTGCATGCTGGCATTGATGCGGTCTTGGAGTTCGGTGGTCTTGTCCTGGCGATTCTTGAAGTAGGCGAGTTGCGCGTTAAGATTGTTGATCTCTTTCTTCGTGCGCGCTGTGATCACCATCAAAAGCGGCATCAACTCGAGAGCCTCTTCGTGGGTAAAGACCCGTGGCTCACTCAGTCGAGTAAGCGTGCGAAGCGGTTGAATGTCGTGATCATGAGTTGGCGTCATGGCGTTATTCGTAATTTCCCTGTCTTAGCTTGCGGTCTTGATCTTTTTTAGCAGCTGCGTCGCGTTTATCATAGAGTTTTTTGCCTTTCGCCAGAGCGATTTCACATTTCACCCGTGACTCTTTGAAATACAACGCCGTTGGAATAAGCGTGAGGCCCTTCTGGGCCATACGCTTGTTGATGGCATCGATTTCGGTGCGATGCATTAGGAGCTTCCGTTTGCGTCCTTCTTCGTGATTATTGATATTTCCGTGGGTGTAGTGGGCAATAACTAGGTTATGCAGCCAGGCTTCACCTTTACTGTCGATGGTCACAAAAGCTTCCGTGAGGATCGCTTTACCGTCTCTTAGACTCTTCACTTCAGTGCCTTTGAGCACAACGCCGGCTTCGTACTTCTCTTCGAGGAAGAAATCGTATCCGGCCCGGTTATTCTTAACGATGATTTTGATGCCCATGGAGCAGTGACTTTAAACTATGTGGTGGCGCTGGTCCAGTCGCCACAGGGCGATGACCTGTTCAAGCTCGAGCGCCTCGGCGCGGACACCTTCGGGAATTTGCTGAGCGCGGAAAAATTCATCCAGAATTTCTCCAGGAATACGATCCTTTATCAAACCGCGCAGTTGCTTACGGCGATTTTGAAAAACAGCGCGCATGAAAATTTCCAACTGGTCCCAGTCTTTCAAATCCGTGTGCGGAGTCGCGAGACGATCAAAACGAATCACCTGACTCATGACTTTTGGGGGTGGCTGAAAGGCTCCCGGCGGCACATCCACCACGCGCGAGGTCTTAAAGAACATGCCCGCCAATGCATGCAGGGAGCTCATGGTGTTTTTACCCGAGCGTGGCAGAAATTTTTCCGCCACTTCTTTTTGGTACATCAAGGTCATACGCTGCAAACGAGGGGCGCGCATAAACGCCAGCGTCAGCGGCACCGAGACATTGTAGGGAAGGTTGGAGACGAGCCACGCATTCTTATGGCCGCGCTCGCTGAGGAAGGCTTCGAAATCAATCTCAAGCGCATCACCCAGGATGAGATTGTTCTCACCGACGACCTCCGTGAGGATTTCAGTGAAGCGTTTATCCATCTCAAAGGCATACAGCGGCAGCTTGTGCTCTTGGAGATACGGCGTGAGGACCGCAGGCCCCGGGCCCACTTCAATAATCGCCTCACATCCCACCGGCACATCGGTGGTGATCGCTTTGATCACGTGCGGAGAGTGGAGGAAGTGTTGGCCGAAGCGTTTGTCGGCGGTCGGAAAGCGGCTCATGCGTGCGGCACCGGTTTTTCGATCATGCGGCTTTTCGCATCGAGAGTAAGGCAAGCGGGAAACGCCACCATCGCTGTCGGGTTACGAAGCGCCCAGTGGGCAATCATGGCGGCATTGTCGGTGCAGAACTTCGGTTCCACAAAATGCACTTCTGGGAATTTGCGCGTAAAGGTCTCGCGCAAAGCAGAGTTGCAGGCCACGCCGCCACCGACCACAATCGGCAGATCACCGAGCTGGTGGAGTTTGCGGACTTCTTGGACTTTGATCGCCAGCGTTTGCACGATGGCGTGTTGGTACGAAGCGCACACATCGGGCAACGGTGCCGTTGGATTTTTTTCCATGAACACACGAATCGACGTCTTGATTCCAGAGAACGACATCTTCCCCGGGCGATCCTTCAAAAGACTCACGGGAAAACTGTAGCGATCGGCATGGCCCTGCTTGGCGAGTTCATCAATCTTCCGACCAGCGGGATAGCCCAGGCCCATGATCTTGCCGCCTTTATCGAAGGCTTCGCCCGCGGCATCATCGAGCGTTTGGCCGAGCACTTCAAACTCGGTAGCCGAGGTGGCCTTGAGAATCAGGGTGTGACCACCACTCACGAGTAATCCCAAGTACGGGTAAGAAACTTTTTGAGAAAGATGAATCGCTTCCAAGTGCGCCCACAGATGGGGCACAGGGGTGACAGGAAGTTCATGCAACCACGCCAGCGTTTTCGCCGCGTGAAGACCGGTGAGCAGAGCACCGATCAAGCCTGGTGCACTCGTGACGGCGATGTCAGTGATGTCCGTGATTTTAACCTTGGCTTCTGCGAGGGCGACCTGGACGAGAGGAGCGATGGCCTTGACGTGCTCGCGTGCGGCGATTTCGGGAACGACGCCGCCCCATTTTGCGAGCATGGTTTCCGATGTTAAAGACACAAGAGAAACCACCGTCGAGTCGTGCTCATCACCCGAGAGCACGGCCACCGATGTATCGTCGCAACTGGTTTCTATGCCGAGCACGAGACGAGGCACGCTTACTTCCCAGATGGGCACGCCACCGCTTTCATGCGTTGAGCGACCACCGCTTTGTTCGGTTGGCCATTCTGGTACCAGTCCGGCGACTGATCGGCCGTGTGGCACTGAATGCATTTCGCACTCATGTCCGCGCCCGAGTTTTCCAGGCTTCCATCGAAGGGATGGTCGCGATTCTTATCATGGCAGTTCAGGCACTGGACGTTGCCGTAGTCGTGGCTGACTTTATGTTTTGTGATGAGCTTCATCTGCCCCTGGGCCAACTTCTTACGCTGAACTGCCGAGAGAGCGCGGATCGATTTCACTCCCGCGTAGTTGGCAGCGAGATCTTTCGTGTACGCCGCAAGTTTGGTGGCGTCGTGATTTCTTTCAAACCGCACACGCTCGGGGGTGCTCATGAACCCTTGCTTGGATTGCCAGCCCACGGAGTGGCAGCCCACACAGCTGGCGTCGTTGTCAGAACCCTTCGCCGCAAGGGTGTGCCAGGCATTCGCGTGAGCCGTGCCTTGCCAGAAAGCGGTCTGCTTTTGATGACACTCAAGACAGGAGTTAAACGTCGGCAAGGGATCTTGGGCCTGTTGTGAGCTCGAGATGAGGGATTGCTCTTTGGCCTGCTCAGCAGCGACACCCGTGCGCCAGCTTTGCATCAACGGAGTCATAGGGTTTGGTTCAACAACTTTAGAAAACTCTTCTCTGGTTTCTAGTAAACCAAACTTCGCCTGCGCATCTTTGGCACCGATGCCGAATTTAATCTGGCCGATGTAGTGGTTGCGTGAAAGCACTTGAACGAGCTGCGTTTGGCCCTCATCAATCGAGCGCTGCGTGAAACTTTGGGTGTGGGCGCCGATGATCCAGTTCAAACGAGGAAAGAGCTGGGCATAGCGGCGGTCTCTTTCCATGCCCGAGTGAGAAAGAAGGATGACGAGTTCGTCACTGTCCGGGTCAGCTTCTTTAAGCGCCTCTTTGATAGCCACTTCCGGTGAGGAAAATAGAGGAGAGTGAGTGGCTAGCAGTAACTCAGGGTCAAGCACGCCGATGAAGAGGACTTTCTTCTCACCGACACTTAAGCGCGCCCATTTTTTACTTTTAAATGAGCTCCCTTCACGCAAGTTCGCCATGAGGAAAGTGAACTTGGCTTTCTTTGAGAGAGCGGCAAGCCAGTCAACACCGAGAGCAAAATCTTGGTCACCCGGGACGTAGAACTTGAGACCGAGGTGTTCCACGGCTTCAATCAATTTATTTGCCGTGAAAGTGTGCGAGCCGACGAGGTTGACCGGTAAAATCGGCGAAGGAAAGAAGAGATCGCCGGTGTCGACGTAGATGACCGGCATGGCACTCTGAACCTGATGGAAGTGACCCGCGGTTTGCTCGAGTCCACCGAGAGGAAATTTGTTGCAACCACAGGGCTGAGTTTCACCGTTGATGTTGTGAGAGAAGAGAATGCTGGCTTCGGTCACGCCGGTTTTTGGAGTGACTTCTTCGTAGTAGCTATCATCGAGACTACTGACCATGCGTGCGCAGGCGGCTACCCACAAGAGCGTTGCAAGCAGTGTCCAAATGCGGGTTTTCACT
>JAIXOY010000024.1 GCA_027486525.1 Pseudomonadota bacterium | reverse complement strand
TTTCCGCAGATTCCTTGGTATCAGATGAAGAAGCTGCGCCGGGAGCTTTTAAAGGATTCCCACTACAGCATGGAGGCCCAGAAGCTCACGGTGGATGGATTTTGGTTTGGAAAAAAGACCGTGAGAAAGGTCGTTTTAGGGCGCTAGTGCCAACAATCTCTGCGAAAGCCCTCAATATCCCTTCTTGATACCTGCTTAAGCCATCAATAGTTCGTCCGAAAAATTTCACATTTTGCGAAATTTGGTGCTGTGCCGATTCCGGTTGATACTGGGTTCTCACGAAGACCGAGGAGGCCTTGATGACTGTTGTCCGTACGCTGCGCCCTCTAGCTAGAACCACCCGAGCAGAGAATGTCTGGTGGAGTTCTGGTGAAGATGAAGGGGCCGGTACGTTTGGTGCCCACGGATACGCGGAGAACGGCGATCCGATGCATCTCGGAGAAGGTCCCCCGTGAAGCGCATCAACCCACCACATTCACCAAATTGAAATGCCCCGCTTAGTTTGCGGGGCTTTTCATTTGTGGTCGTCTTATTTTGGGAGAGTACAAGAAGCGAGAGCGAGGTCGAGCTTGAAGTTGGCATCAACGCAACCGTTGATCTGGTACGTCTGCTGACCGTAAGAGCGCTGCTTAATGATCACAACGCGACCGGCTTCATCCACTTCACAGGGATTGTTCAGAGTACAACGACCGCCGTCTTCGTTCGACGTGTTGTTGATCCCGATCACGATGCGCTGACCGTGCTCGATGATCGGAGAACCTGACGTTCCGCCGATGGTGTCACACGCTTGGTCGTAGCGAATTGAATCCGTGAAAGTCCAGTCGCCTTCGCGCAAGCTGAACGCGAAGCCGTCGATGTCGCAAGACCAGTTGCGGTCCCAGTAGCCAGACGCGATGTCGATCTTCGTTCCTGCCAAGGGACGGTTGGTGGCGAGAAGCAACGGACGCACACCAGCGGCCGCGAGGATTTGGTTGTAAGTCGCGTCGAGCTCGTAGAGTGCGACGTCGGTGTTGGTCATGGTCCCGTAGACGATCTTCGTCGCTTTGATGTTATGGAGCTTCATCTTGGCGTCGTAGACTTTCATCGAGCGATTCACCGCTTGATTAACGATCACTTGACCCGGCTTCAAGAAACCACCGGGCAGACCCAGGCAGTGACCGTTGGTCATGACGAGAGCTTTTTGATCAGTTGGCTGGCCTTCGAAAATGATCAAAGAGCCTGAGCAGTTAGAGAGCTTCACGATGCCTTCGAACAGCGGTGCTTCTTCGGCCGTAAACTGGGGAGCTGATTTGATCGCGAGGGCGTCAAAGCCGCCGACCGGAAGCTCAAATGCAAAGGCAGAAAGTGAGAGTGAAAGTGCCGCAATGGCAGAAACAAATTTCATGAATCCTCCTCAGGATGTGCAGTGGAGGGACTTTAGGCCTGGGAGGAGTGATGGGAAAGCGATGTTAGGAATTGTTGGCCGAAGGTTGTAACAAAAAAAGGGAGGCCAAAGCCTCCCTCAAGGTCAGATTAGAAATTGTTTAGAGCGTCGCGGCAGTCTGAGCTGAAAGTAAAGCGACGGAGCAGATTGCCAGCGGCGTCATGGAGGTCGGCGCCATCACAGAAGCGGCCCGTGCGAGCGGCTGATTCCCGGCTTTCTTTGCAATCTGAGCTGAAGTTAAAGCGGTGAACGAGGCCTGAGCGCACATCGTACAAATCTCGAGCGTTGCAGTAGAGACCGCGGGAGTTGGTGATCTCTTGGACCGCTGCTAGGCAATCAGAGGAGAAAGAAAAACTTTGAATGGTGCGGCCGTTGCGATCGAGCAGGTCGCGGCCATTGCAAGAGATGCCGTAGCGGTTGTTCGCAGCAGAAGCGAGGGCCTCTTTGCAGTCAGAGGAGAAGGTGTAATCCGCAAGACGTTCGCCCTGGATGTTCATCATCACGGAGCGATCACAGAAGCGACCCCGGGAAGCGCGGGCCTGTTGAATGGCTTCCATGCAGTCAGAGCTAAAAGAGAAGTTGTGGATTTCGCGGCCGCGCACGTCGATCAGGGTGCTGCCGTCGCAAGAAAGACCAGTGGTCCGTTGCGCGAAGGCGAAGGTCGAAACGAAGCACAGGGCGAGAGCGAAGATCGTTTTCATGAGGAGGCTCCTGAATAGGTTGGTAACAGTTAGTTACCAAGCGCCTCGGGTTCTGCATACCCCCATGAAAAATTACTTCCTGCAGGTCCGAGTCGTCGGGCGGGGATCAAGGCCAGCGCAAGATGCCATGGAGAGGGTCTCGCCAGCTTCGACTTTCGCGGCCAGCGCGAAGAACAACGGAGTGAGCTCTTTGTGAATGGCGCTGGCGACGTGCCAGGGCTTCTGCTTGTTGCCATCGGCGTAGCCGTTGGCGCACATTTCATCTTTCCAGGCGGCTTCGGTCGAGAGGCCATCGGCCTCCATGCGCAGGAGGCCGGCGAGCATGCCGGTGCGGTCTTCGCCGACGGTGCAGTGGAAGAACACTGTGCGGTTGGCCTTCTGGGCCCGGCGAATGATCTGCAGCGCTTTCACGAGCTGCTCGCAAGCGATCTGTGGGCTCTCAAGGCCCTTCCATTTAAACGGGATGTGGTGCGACTTGATGGCCAAGGTTTTCAGGGCCGCGAGCTCCTCATCAACTTCGGTTTTCGTCTGTGACTTGAAGATGATGACTTCATCGACGCCAAACTCTTTGAGCTCGCCCACTTTCTTGGCGGGCTCGCTGCCACGGAGAATGCCCGGGACGACCTCATGGGCATTCCCGATGGTGATGCCGGCCACGGTGGATTCGAACGGGGATTCGAGCGCCAGGGCGAGAGAGGGAAGGATAACGAGAGCAAAAAATAATGTTTTCATGGGGCTTCATTCCCACAAGAAGCTCTGAGATTGAAGAAAAAAAAGCGCACGCTAGCGATCTGAATAATAGATGAGTAAAAAGTATAGGCTCTATTTAGAGATCACTGACCCGCACCCGTTATAACCGTTTTGATGGTTTTTATGATCACTAAGATGTCCAGCCAGAGGTCGCGGTTCTTCACATAATAAAGGTCGAACTGGAGCTTCTCTTTCGAATCCTCAATCGTGAAACCGTAGCGGAACGTCACCTGCGCCCAGCCGGTCACGCCGGGCTTCACCAGATGGCGAAGATTGTAGAAGGGAATCTGGGGTCCGAGTTTGTCACGGATGATTTCCGGCCGCTCCGGGCGCGGGCCCACGAGGCTCATCTCCCCGCGGAAGATGTTGATCAACTGCGGAAGTTCGTCCAAGCGGGTCTTGCGCAAGAAGGAACCGATCTTCGTCACGCGCGCATCGCCGGGCTTGGCCCACTGGGCACCGTTTTTCTCGGCGTCCACCACCATCGTGCGGAGCTTGAAGAGCGTGAACGTCTTGTTGTTCAGACCCACTCGCTGCTGCTTGAAGAAGATCGGGCCACCATGGAAAATGAAGAGCACGGGAAAGAGGATGAGTGCCACGGGAAGCAAAAGTACAAGAAGCAGCGTCGCGACCACGCGATCGAGCAGAATCTTCAGCAGGTCGTAGCTCACGGAGTTCTGCACTCCGCAGTACTCCACGAACCAGGTCTGGTCGATGGAGGCCACCGGAATTTTTCCGGAGATCTTTTCGGTGAACTTCGCGAGGTCCATGATTTCGATGCCCGTGCCCAGCAGGCCGAAGACGCGCTGGTAGAGCTCCCGGTCTTGGATGATGTTTCGTTCGATGGCGATGAGCTGCGTGTCGGGAGGAATGGAAAACTTGGCGGCGTCCGTCGGAACCACTTCGTGGATGATCTTGTAGCCGAGGTAGGGCTTCTTCGCGATTTCTTCGCGGGCAATGTCGAGGGTGGCCTGGGAGCCGATGAGCACGGTTTTTCTGAGCCGGCTCTCCGTGGAAAGAAAGGAGAAGAAGAACTTGCGGGTTTCGAAAATCATGTAGGGAACAAGGAGGGCGATGACGAGCAGGCGCGGACCGGAGTTGAAGTCGTGGAGGTCCCGCGGTGCGAAGTACATCAACACAAATGAGAGGATCGACGCGAAGGCCGTTGCCCGGATCAGGGAGATGGGCAGCTCCGCCGGGTTGAGCGTTTTGAGAGTGTAGAGGCCCTCGGTGAAGTACATGAGAATCCACACCGGAACGATGAGCGAGAGCGCGGAGGCGTGGCCGACGAAGTCGGTGCCTGGGGCATAGGGGAATAAGGAGAGGAACATTCCGATGTAAATGAATGCGACGTCACATAACAGTAGGATGAGGGTCTTTTCCTTGTTCGACATGAAGGTGAGACTAGAGATTTCAAGTAATTGTGTCCATGCTCTATGTAAAATATTCTAGGCTCGGTTCGGTTAAGCCGATGTTGGGTTATAAGGCGCCACCGAGGAGAACTGAATGAATGTTGATGCCACCGGCATGACGCCCTTGAATACCGTTGTCCGCAATCTTGATTTCGCCCTCCGGGAGCGGAAGGCCAAGATCGTCGTGGTGCTTTCGGAGCTCCCCGGAGAGGGGAAGACCACTTTCGTCTCTACGGTGATTCCGCAGCTCGGGAAGATCTACCAACGTAAAATTCTCGTGCTCGACTGCGGCGCAACCGAACAGCGCATCGAGGGCGTCGATTATCTCAGCTTGAACGGGATGAGCCGCTTGAAGGACATGAGTCCCATGGAGCAGTTCGTGGCACTCAAGTCTGTGATGAGCGAAGTGGAAAATGACTACGAGACGATTTTCATCGACCTGCCGGTGCCGGCGCGCACGGCGACGCTCATGCTCCCCGAGGTGAACATCGACGCCGCCATCATGGTGCGCACTTACGACTCGATCGAAGCGGGCGCCCACGACGTCAGTGATCTCCTGCGAGATAAGAAGATTCCCGTGCTCGGCATGGTCATCAACGGAGGTGTGCAGTGAGCGCTGACAAGGTCTTCGTGCGAGACGTCACCCAGGTGATCCGTCGCTACAAGTTCGCCATTGCGGCGATCTGCTTCTGCTCGATCGCTTTCTTCGTGCAGCTCACGTTCTGGATCGAAAAGCAGTACGTTTCCACCTTCGAGATCAACGTCTACTCGAAGTACTTCCAGAGCCCGCTGATCTCGGGGATCATCCCCGATACGTTCAACGTGCCGGAGATGCGCTTCGCCATCGATTCGATGGTGAAGGAGGCGATCAGTGATGACGTCGTCGACCAGATCGGCCGGCGCTACAAGTTCTACAGTGAGACGAAGGATGACCGCGAGATCGCGCGGGAGCGCCAGCAGCTCCGCGATCGGTTCAGCTACTTCTCCACCGGTGGCCAGAGCTACCAGATCAGCTTCAGCAGTTCGGATCCCTACATCGCAAAGAAGGTCGCCGAAGACACGCTCCGCATCGTGAACACGCACATCATCAACAAGCGCATTAGCACGATCGAGCTGGTCAAAGAAGTGATGATCAACAAGCTCAACTCGTTCAACGCTTCTCAGAGTTTTAGCTCGCGCGGCAGCGAGAAGGCGCTCGCCTCGAAGTCGCCCGAGGTTTTGAAAGAAGAGCTCATCAAGCTCAACACGAACATCGAGGCCCTCGGGACGCAGCTCAAGGACACGCACCCGCGCATCATGGCCCTCCGCGAGCGCCGGCAGACGATCCTCAACTGGCTCAAAGAATTTGACCTGAAAGACATCTCCACGAAGGTCGACACGCAGCCCGTGGCGTTTCAGCACAACAAGGTTGTCTCCGAGCAGCTGTCGAGCAAGTTCTACGCGAAGTACCACGACTTCAACATCGCCCTCGATATTGAGAAGCGCTCCGTGGAAGGCTACATCGGCATCATCAAGAGTCCGCAGTTACCGGTGTCTCCGCAGTGGCCCAAGAAGCGGCTCTTCGCGAGCCTCGGCTTCCTCCTCGGACTGGTCTTCGCCTTCATCTACGTCTACGTCAAAGAGGCCCTGCGTCCGGTGCGCCACGAGAAAGCGATGGAAGAAGTCGCTCGCCTCAACACGATCTACCTCGGGGAGCTGCCGGCGCTGAATGGGGCGAAGCCCCTGAAGCTGTCGTCTCACAAAACCAAACTCTCATCGCTAACACGGGGTGGGAGTGAGACTTGATCGAATTTCGACAGTTCGTCCTCGATTCGCATCAGTTCTTCTGGGGCCTTGTCACGTTGGGTTTTATCTTCTTATGGTTCCAGGACGCCCCGGCCTTTTTCGAAAAAATTAGTCAGCACCAGCGCCGGCTGTTCGCCGGCATGCTGCTCGTCTTCCTGCTTTCTTTCTTCGGCTTTTTTGTCCAGTCCTGGGGCCTGGCGGGGATCTTCTTTTCCATCGAGTTCGCCGTGCTCGTTTCCCTCTCCTTGCTGCATCCGAAGTTTGCCGTCGGTTTTTTGCTCATGCTGCTGATGTCGCGGCCCTGGGAAACCTTCGCGGACCCCCTCATGTCCTCGATGCCGCGCGATGCCTCCATCCTGGCGCTCCTCGTGATCCTGGGACACAAGGCGATCAAGCGGCAGTGGTACGTGCGCTTCAACGGCGGAACATTTCTACTCCTCGCGTTCTCCGTCTGGATGTTCCTCTCCGGGTTCTTCTCGGGCCACGTCGACGTCGCGATGCTGCAGTACTCGGAGGTCTTCATCAAGGGAGTGATCCTCTTCATCCTCATCCAAAACGCGCTTGAGACAGAGCGCGATCTCCTACCGATCAAGCTCGTGTTCGTCATCGCCATCGTCGAAAAATGCTTCGTGAGCTTTTACAAAACGCTGACGATCTCGGCGAGCTCGCTCGAGGACATGTCGGCCCAGCGCCTCGAGAGCGTGGGGATCCTCTCGAACTCGAACGACATCGCGGCGATCTTCGTCTTGGCCATCCCGTTCCTGATTCTCTTCATCTGGAAGACGAATCTCAAGCCCTACAACTGGCTGCTGTCGGCCGCCATGTTGTTCGTCATGAGTTTCCTCGTGTGGAAATCCCAGTCGCGGGGGGCGCTGCTCGGGCTCTTTGCGATCTTCGGTGCGTGGGGGATGGTGCAAGTGAAGAGTAAGAAAGTGCTCGCCCTCATGGTTGTGGGTGGTTTCGTCTGTACGCTGGGGGCGTTTAGCCTCATGAACCGCGACGCCAGCGACATCGAGGGCTCGACGTCGAACCGGATCCTCTACTGGCGGGCCGGGGTTAACATGGCCGTGCGAAATCCGATCTTCGGAGTTGGGTTCTGGGGATTCCCAAAAAATCTTCCGGCCTACGTTCCCGATGGCAACACGGGTTCGGAGAGTGAACACATGACGGCGCACTCGTCGTGGGTGCTGGCCCTCGCGGAAGGCGGCCCGGTCGCCCTCGTTCTGTTGCTGTCCCTCTGGGTCTACAGCGCTCTGTGCGCGTGGTCGATCCGCGAAGAGGAGCCCGAGTATTTTATGGCGATTCTTGGCTACGGCGTGGCGATTAGTTTTCTCTCCCACACGTATCTGCTGTATCCTTACATCTTGTTATCGATCTCGATTACTCACGCGAAGGCGGCCCACGGGGCGCGAGTTTAAAAATGTATACCCTGGCCCTCATGCTTGTGTTGATTCCTGTCTACGTCTACGCCGGGTATCCGGTGCTCGTCGTCGTGCTCGGTGCGCTTCGCCGCAGGCAGGTTCAGCAGAGTGAGGCGACCCCACCGGTGACGTTGATGATCGCCGCCTACAACGAAGAGAAAGGCATCGCGCAGAAACTCGAACAGAGCCTGCGGCTCAACTATCCGCGTGAACAACTTTCCATCGTCGTGGTGAGTGACGGATCGACCGATCGCACGGATGCCATCGTAAAGAGTTTCCACGATCGGGGCGTTCGTCTTATCCGCGTCGAGGGCCGGGTTGGTAAAACGGAAGCACGCAACCAAGCTCTCGCCCACATCACCACGGAGCTCGTGCTTTTTTCTGACGCGACCACCGAATACCATCCGGACATCGTCCGCAAGCTCGTACGCAACTTTGCAGATCCGACGGTGGGCATGGTCACGGGCCACTTGGTTTATAAAAAAGATACGGCGAGTTCCATGACCGCGGGGCAGGGGCTCTACTGGCAGTACGAATCGCTCATCAAGAGATCCCAGACTTGGCTGGGAACACTCACTGGCTCCGTGGGGTGTGCCACGGCGTTTCGTCGCTCGCTCTACACGGCGCTACCACCCCACATCATCGAAGACTTCACGGAGCCCCTCACTTTTGTGATGAAGGGCTTTCGCGTGGTCTACGAGCCGGAAGCCGTCTGCTACGAACTTCCGACGCAGAAGAGTGGCGATGAGTGGAAGATGCGCGTCCGCGTCGTGCGCGGAGGAATCGCCGGCATGCTCTACGCACGGAAGATTCTCAATCCGTTCAAGTTCCCCGTCGCCACGTTTCAGTTGGTGAGCCACAAGATTCTGCGCTGGCTCGTGCCGGTGTTCGGGCTGCTCTTGATCCCGGTGAGCGGGCTCGCGCTGCTGGCGAATCCAGAAAGCATCCTGATGCTTTTGCTGGTGCTGGGACAAGTCGTGTTCTATCTCTGCGCCCTCGCGGCCCTCATCCTTGAAAAACTTAAGCTTCGACTTCCGCTGATCAACATTCCTCTCTACTTCATCGTCCTCAACGCCGCCTGCCTCGTCGCCCTCGTGAAAACACTCACCGAGCCGCTGGCACCGACTTGGGAGACGCAGCGGTGAGGATTCTCTGGGTCGTGCCGAAATGGACGTTTCCAATTAACGACGGTGCCCGCATCGCCACCGATCGCTTACTGCGTGCCATGAAGAAGGCGGGCGCCGAGATCGATGTGGTCGCGATCTGTCCCACCGATGAAAACACAGACGTGGCGCAGATGCGCGCGCACTGGGGCGTGTCGCAGATCACCGTGCTCCGGCGAACGATGCCGAAGACCCAGATCGGTAAAATCTTTTTCTATGCCTGGAAACTTCTCACCGCTGGGAGGCTCCCACTGACGTTCTCGTCCTTTCAGACGAAGAAACTGCAAGTGGAGCTACGAGGTATTTTGGATCAAAGCCACTACGATCTCGTGCTGCTGGATGGCCTCCACACCGCCGTCCCATTTAGAGACGATCTCGCCGGCCGCGCGGGCACGCGCTTTCTTCTGCGAGCCCACAACGTGGAGACCGAGCTGTGGGAGAAGGCGAGTGAACAGACGCACGTTCCCCTCAAGCGCTGGTTCCTCCAGTCGCAAGCGTCGAAGGTGAAGTCCTTCGAAGCGGAAGTGTTGCGATCTGTTGCGGGAATCGCCGCGATCGCGAAGGAAGATTTGCAAAAATTTGCTCGCATCACATCGCGCCCACTGGCCTACGTTCCGCTGGGTCTTGATTTCACGGCGCCGCTTTCACACAGAGAGGTCGATGCGAACAAGTTTCTCTTCGTGGGTCGTCTCGATTGGCCACCGAACCGCGACGGTTTGCGCTGGCTGCTCGAGAACGTTTGGTCGAAGGTTGTCGCCCTGAGACCCGAAGCACGGCTCAGTATCGCGGGTGTTGGTGATGCGAGCTGGCTTGAGAATTATCGGCAATTGCCGGGCGTGGAGCTTCTGGGTGTCGTGAAAGACATCAAGGATGCCTACCGCTCCGCCGCGTTTTCCATCGCGCCACTTTTTTATGGTTCGGGGACTCGCATAAAAATCGTCGAAGCCTTTGCCATGGATCGCTCGCTCATCAGTACCGCCATGGGTGTGCAAGGGGCCGAAGTCGAAAGCGACATGTACTCCCAAGCTGAGAGCGTGGATGACTGGGTGCGAGTGCTCTCGGAGATCAGCTATGGGGCAGAGACGCGAGCTCAGCTTGCTCACGCCCGCGAGCGCATGAAGCTGAAGTTCGACGAAACCCAGGTGGGCCAGCTCGCCTACGATTGGTGCAAAACTTTTTTGTAGAGCTGCGTGGTGCGCGCGCCCCACGCAGCGAGAGAGAATCTCTGAGAGAGGGGACGGGCCATCTGTTGGGCGTGTCCCGTGAGAGTGACTTTTGTGTTCAAGAACTCCGTGAGCTGAAGCGCCAGCGCGGCGGCATCATCCGGTGCGCACAGGAGGCCATTTTTTCCCTGTGTCACGAACTCCGGGATGCCTCCCACACGAGAGGCGACCACGGGAAGACCGGCACACAGCGCTTCGATGAGCGTGAGCGGTAGTCCTTCGCGTCGCGACGGCATCACCAGCGCATCGGCGCTCTCGAGAAACGCGGTCACCGATGGCCGGAAGCCCACGAACTCGATCTGCTTGAGGCCCAGATCCTGTGCCAGTTTCTCGAGCCGTCCTCGCTCGCCGCCGTCTCCAACTACGGTAAGTTGAATGTTGTTCGTTTGCTGCACCAATTGAAGTGCGTGCAGCAGAACGTCGACGCCCTTCTCCGGTGAAAGCCGACCGACGTAGAGGAAGTGGCTGCCCACCGCCCGTTCTTGGCGAGGCGGGAGTTGTTGAAGCACGAGGGGATTTTCCACGAGTTCAACGTTCGCGACGTCGAGAGCGAGCAGGTGCTGCTTCATCGCCGTCGACACCGCGTGGACCTGCCGGGCACGTTTCATGACGGCGAGCTCGAGCCGTTCGTAGATGCGGACCTTGAGAGTGTGGGCCGTTTGCCCGTGGTGCGTGTGGACATGCACAGCTCGTGCTGGCTTTGCTCCGTAGGCATAGAACGCCGCTTTGAAGGCATGGGTGTGCAAGACACCAGTCTGAGTTTTGAGAGCGGTTTTCAACTGTCGCAAGAGGGAGAGGTCCAGCGCACCGGCGCACTCAAACACGCGGCACTTCACGACGGGATCGAGGAGGGATTGAAACGTCTGGCACCACGCCGGATTGCGCGTCTCACGTATTAGCCAGAGTTCGAGCTCCACACCTTGGCGCGCGAGTGCGCTCACGCCGCTCGCCACGACTTTTTCTGCGCCACCGATCGGGCCCGGAGCAAACAGATGGATCACTTTCATGGGGTCTTTCTCAGGTAGCTCAGGCCTAGGTAGATCGCCGCGAAGACGGAACCGCAGACGAGGAACCAGGTCACGGGACTTGGGAAAAAGCCCTTCATGAGAACAGAGAGCGCTGACAAGAGACCACAGATGATCACGCGTTCTGTGAGGATGCGCCAGGGAAACATGGTCGGCAAATGCCAGCGCATGACCTGCGCCGAGAACCACAGGCCCAAGAGTTTCGGGATGAACTTCACGGCAATGGTCATGCCGAGGACCGTCGCGGCAGAAAAGTGTTGCACCGAAAAGTAGGTTACCACCAATGAAAGCGGTGTGATCAAGAGGTAGGTCTTGAGAATCCAGGTCGTCTTTCCGGTGGCGCGCGCCACGGAGTCGTGGGGAAGCATCAACAGCAGGTAGCTGAGTGAGAAGAGTCGCAGGTAGATCGCCGAATCCGCGTAGGCCGCCGTGAAGAGGAGCTCGACGATGGCGTCGGCGAACACAAACAGTCCGAAGACCGACGGCAGGATAAGAAAACTGATGTCCGCGACGGCTTTCCTGTAGTCGGCGGCGGCCGCATCCCATTCATTGGCGATGTAGCGATTGGACAAGGACGGGATGAGGATCTTCTGCACCGACATCTCCAGAAGGAAGAGGGGCGGTACCGCCAAGCAACCCATGGAATAAAACGCAAACGAGCGCGAGTCCATGAAGCCCGAGAGGAGAATCAGGTCGAACTTCTCGATGAAGACCCCGAGGCAACCGGTGAGCGCGATCGGGCCCGAGTAGGCCATGACCTTCTTCATGGCGGGGACGTCGAAGCTGAGACGAATGTCGTTGGTGCGTTTGTTTAAATAGGCCGAGAGGGCGAGCTTCACGAGGAGCATGACCACGAAGAAGATGAAGATCTTCTCGAGGCTACGAAACTTCAGTGCGATGAGGATGAAGGCGGCGACCTTGAGAAGCTCGAAGCCGGTGTCAAAGAGCGCGCCCGTGCTACGGCGACCGAGGGCGATGGAGGCTTCCGAGAAGTGCGACGTGGGTGACCAGAGAAAACCCGCCAAGATCAGGAACACCATGAACAGCGGTGTGACGTGAAAGTGCGACGCGAGATAAGCATCAATCGGAAGGCCGAACAGCAAGATGAGCGCTGAGAGTCCCAGGGTCAGGGTCCACGTGGCGTTGAGATAGCTCTTCCGTTCCGCTTCCGGGAACCCGGCCCAGTAGTACACCGAGTGGAGCGGCCCGCCCGCCATGACGATGAACGGAAGAATGGAGAGGTAGATGAAGAAGACTTTGTAGCTTCCGATCTCCTCGGGCGTGAGCAGGCGCACGAGCACGAGGGGCAGGAAGAGGTTCGCCACGGAACTCAGACTGCTCAAGAGAAAAATGGGCCAGTGGCCTTCGCGCAGTTGTTTCACGCGAGCACCTGCTGGTAGACCCGCATGTAGTCTGCGGCCATGCGCTCTTGGGAGTAGTGGGTCCGCACCACGGCCTGGAAGTTTTCGGCGTAGGAGTGACACAGCGTCGCGTCCGCCTCGAGTTCTTTGATGGCCGCGGCGAGGTCAGTGGCATCGCCGGTCTTGAAGAAGCGGGCGATGGGGGCGTCGCTTCGTTGCAGTGTTTT
>JAIXOY010000286.1 GCA_027486525.1 Pseudomonadota bacterium | reverse complement strand
AGAAAATTAAAAAATATACCGTCACAGACCAAGTCTTAGGTTTTGGTAAGTACATGGCACCCATCATGGTGATCGCCGAGTACAAAAATGGCGCGTGGGGCAAAGGCACTCTCATGCCTTACGGCCCGCTTCAGCTTGATCCGTGCGCCAAAGTTCTTCACTACGGACAAGAAATTTTCGAAGGCCTCAAGGCCTATCGTCATCCAGAGGGCGACATCACTCTCTTCCGCCCCGAACTGAACGCTCAACGCTTTAACTTTTCCGCCAACCGCATGGCCATGCCGGAATACCCAGTTGATATGTTCGTTGAGGCCTGCGAAACCATCACCGCCTACGCGCGCAACATCGTCCCTAAGCGTTTGGGTGAGTCACTCTACCTGCGCCCATTCATGATTGCTTCGGAAGCTGGCCTTGGTATCAAGCCTGCCAAAGAGTTCATCTTCGGTGTGGTGGCCTCTCCTTCGGGCAACTACTTCTCGAGCTCGAGCGTGAAAGTCTACGTCGAACGTGACGAAGTTCGTGCCGCCACGGGCGGGATCGGTAATGCGAAGACCGGTGGTAACTACGCAGCGTCTCTGCGTTCCTACAAACGCACACTGGATGAGTCTTGTGACCAAACCATGTGGCTTGATTCGAAAGAGCATGCCTATGTGGAAGAGATGAGCGGCATGAATTTCTTCGCCGTCATCGATGGCGTCTTCACCACTCCGCCGCTTTCTGACAGCATCCTCGCGGGTGTCACTCGCCGCTCGTTGATGGAGCTCGCGCAACGCCGTAAGTGGCCAGTTGCGGAAGAGCGCATCCACCTCGATGATCTGATCACGAAGATTAAATCGGGTGCCTGCTCAGAAGCCTTCGTGTGTGGGACGGCTTCGGTGCTCGTCCCGATCGCAAGCTTAAAGTTTAAAGACGGCACCACCATTCATCTCCGCGAGCCGGATGGAAAACTCTGTCTTGAGTTGAAAGAAGAATTGATCGGCGTCCAGGCCGGTCGAGTGGAAGCACCCGAGGGCTGGCTTCACCCTGTGCCGCTCATTGAATTTTAATTGAGTAGAAAAGAAAGGGCCCCGAAAGGGGCCCTTCTTATTAGAGAAAGACTTAGAATGTCGGTAGAAGCTCAAAGCAGATGATCGCTACCAGTGTCGGATACAGAGCACCTTTCAAAAGACCCAAAGGTGAAATGTTCCCCCCTTCGAAGTTCTCTTTCAAAATACCGTAACCCGCTGGGTTCGGAGCGTTGGCAATAACCGTCAAACCACCACCCGTAACCGCACCGGCCACCAAGAAGTACTTCGCACTGTCACTCAATTCAACCAATGAACCGAGGTAGGTCAAGGCGGCGTTGTCAGTGATCGCGGTGAGGCCTGTGGCACCGAAGTAGAGAGCTTGGTCTGAGAGACTTGAGATCAACGGCTGCAACCACCACTGCTGCAGAGACCCGAGAACGATCAAGCCAGCGAGGAAGAAACCGACCATCAACGATTCTTGAATCTTCACGCGCTCGTCTTGGAACTCGTTGGTAACTTTAATGAAACCCAAGAAGAACAAGAACAATCCGAGGAAGAAGGACATGTGGTGAGCGGTCAAAACGACACCCGCCAAGAACACCAAGTGAATCAAAGTGACCCAAACTGGTGGGTGCATCTTCGTGCCGGTTTCAGCGCGAAGCTGGAAGTCACCTGCGAGCTCTTTCTTGAAGTAGAACGTGATGGTGAGAGCACTGATCAAACAAGCCAGAGCGGCCTTGTATCCAAATGCGCCTGCCATGTGGGCCATGCCCCAGCCCCACTTTCCGGCCACCATCAACACGGGTGGTGCGGCGAAGTGCGTGAGTGTGCCGCCGATAGAAATGTTCACGAACAAGAGGCCGATGGTGGCGTACTTGAACTTGGTCGACATCTCCCGAGAGAAGAAGTTTTTCTGGAGAATCAAAGCCGTCACGGTCATGGCCGCGGGCTCCGTGATGAATGATCCGAGCAACGGTCCTACGACGCAGGCCGTGAGGAAGAACGCCATCTTTTTTGGAAGCGGCACCAGATTGGAAAGCACGACGATGCATGCTTCAGCGAGCTTGATCACCGGACGAGTCGCGGCCATCGCCATGATCACGAAAACGAACGCGGGCTCGGTGAAGTTCAAGCTCTCAAGATACGGGATCGGGCGGCCGAGGCCCTCCACCGACGCCATGAAGATCAAGAAAATCGCAGCCCACATGCCAAACACAGCTTCGACTTCCGCGAGGAAGTGAAAGACGTTTTCGCCGATCGATCCTTGTGGGTAGTGATGCGCCATTTCGGCAAATTTAGACACGACAAAAGTGTGTAAGATGGCGAGTGCGAAAATAACGGTCGCGCCAACCTCCACGATTGATGGATTCATTCCCTCTCCTTGGAAAAGATTTTCTCAATTGTAACTTGAATCGCTAAGCGAGCGGAAAAAAAGGAACCTGATCGCGGCGATCAGCCATCTTTGCCAATGGAATTCACCGGACACGCGTCGATCTGCTCTTGGCACAGCTCGATTTCTTTCGCGGTGGATGGCTGTTTTTTAACGTAGGCATTGCCGTGATCATCTTCCGCAAAGAATTCTGGTGCTCCGGAATAACAAACGTTGCACGCGATGCAGCCCTCGCCCCCGTCATCATCCGGGTCAGTGCAATAGAAAGCGCCGGCCAGGTTTTTTTCGTGCTTCTTCTTGGGGTTCGCCATGATTACTCCGGACATGCTAAAGTGTGGTTTTAATATAGAGAGGAAGGCCGATCTCGACAAGTCTTCCTGATGTTCCTAGCCCTGCGTCAAGGATTTATCTATGTCTCCAGAGATTCTGCAAAAGGCACGGGCCTGGGCCCATCATCCAGCGATCCGCCCCGAGCACCAACGAGAAATTCTCCAGCTCATCGATGAGCTTCCCGCTTCATCGGTTGAACTCAATGAGCGCTTCTATCGGGGTCTCGAGTTTGGCACCGGTGGCATGCGTGGTATTTTGGGGATGGGTGAAAATCGCATCAATCGCTACACTGTTCAACGGGCGGCCCAAGCCGTCGCTCAGACCTTGCTCAAACATTTTAAATCTGGCGCCAGCGTGGTGGTGTCTTACGACTGCCGGCACGGCTCTCGCGAGTTCGCTGAAGAAACTCTCTGTGTCATGGCCGCGCACGGTATCAAGGGTCGAATTTTTCCAGAGCTCACCCCGACTCCGATGCTCTCCTTTGCCATTCGGCACTATCGAGCTCAAGGCGGAGTCATGGTGACGGCCAGTCACAATCCACCGAAGTACAACGGCTACAAGGTTTTCTGGAATGACGGCGCGCAAGTCGTCTCACCGGTGGATAAAGAAATCATCTCCGCCTACGACGCTCTCACGGACTGGTCACAACTCCGGTCGATGCCTCTGCACGAAGCACGCGAGAAAGGGTTCGTGCAAGACACCGACCCTGAAGTGAGTGAAGCCTTCTATGGCATGATCGAAAAAGACGTGATTCTAGATGCCGGTTTGTGCCGCAAAGCGGGCGCAGAATTGAAGGTCGTCTACACTCCCCTTCACGGCACGGGGCTCGTTCCCTGCGAAACCATCTGCCGTCGCCTGGGCTTTTCTTCCTTGAAAACAATTGCTGAGCAGGCCAAGCCGGATGGAAATTTCCCGACGGTAAAATTCCCGAACCCGGAAGACCCCGCCGCGTTGAAGCTTGCCGTAGACGAGATGCTGGCGAGCAACGCTGACATCGTTTTCGGCACCGATCCCGACGGGGATCGCCTCGGTGTGGTGGGTAATCACAAAGGCTCCCCCTACTACATTAATGGGAACCAACTCGGTGCCTTGTTCTTGCATTACGTGTTCACCACGCGCCAAAGACTCGGCACTCTTCCGAAGAACCCATTGGTCGTGAAAAGCATCGTGACTTCACCCGTGCAGGACACCATCGTGGAAAGCTTCGGCGGTACCGTGATGGCCACGCTGACCGGATTTAAATGGATGGCCGATCTCATTCGCCGTCTCGAAGAACAAAAATCGCCGCTCAACTTCGTCTTCGCTTCAGAAGAGTCCTTTGGGTACATGCCGCACAATTCTTCAAGGGATAAGGATGGCGTTTCTGCCATGGCCTTGATGTGCGAGATCGCCCTTCACTATAAACTGCGAGGCTTGGATCTCGTAGACGCCATGGACGAGATCGCCGAGAAGTACGGCTTCTTCCATGAGATCCTCGTTTCTTTGGATTTCGAAGGCATCGAAGGTGCAAAAAAAATCGATCGGATCATGGAACATTTCCGGACGCACAATCAAACGATCGACGGACAGGCGGTCGCAAAGTTCGTGGACTACAAAAAGCCGGAGAGCGGCTTACCGGCAAGTAATGTGCTGGGCTTCACCTTCCGGAATGGCGATCAACTCTTCCTGCGCCCCTCGGGCACAGAACCGAAGATTAAATTCTATGTCATGGTGTCGGAAAAAACAGGTGCGCTTGCGGAGAAGAAGAAACTCGCGCAAGCCAAGACGGATTCTTTTCAAAGATACATTCTTAAAACCTGCGAGGCCCTATGAGTGTCGACGCCATCGTTCTCGTCAGTGGCGGAATGGATTCTTTAGTGTGTGCCGCCGAGGCCGTGAAGAACAACGACAGTGTCGCCTTCTTACACATGGACTATGGTCAGAAGACTTCGCTGCGGGAACAAGAAAGTTTTCATAAGATCGCCGATCACTATGGCATCCCACTGAGCCAACGCAAAGTCATCAACGTGAGTTTCTTGCGCCAGATTGGCGGCAGCTCACTGACGGATGACAAGATCTCAGTGAAAGACTTTGCCGGTGATTCGGACGTGGTGCCTGATAGCTATGTGCCTTTCCGTAACTCCATCATTCTCTCCCTCGCCGTCTCGTGGGCCGAAGTACTTAAAGCCGAGACGCTTTACATCGGTGCCAACTGGGAAGATTCTCCTGGCTACCCTGACTGCCGTCCGGCCTACTACGAAGCCTTTAACGCTCTCGTGAAGCAAGGAACTAAGGCCGGAAGCGGGATTCACATCGAAACGCCAGTGATCCTGATGAAGAAAAAAGACATCGTGAACCGTGGCGTTGAACTCAAAGTTCCCTTCGAATTGAGTTGGTCCTGCTACGCCCGCTCTGATGCGGCCTGCGGTGTTTGCGATTCGTGTGCGCTACGTTTACGTGGATTCAAAGAAGCTGGCATGGTTGATCCCATTGCCTATCACAAGGAGTGATGATGAAATTTTTAATGGTGCTCGTACTAAGCGTTCCAATGTTTGCCATGGCCCAAGACGATGGCAAAGCGGCGATGTTCCAAGAAGCCAAAGCCGACATGCTTTCGAACATTGAAGCGCGCATGGGCAATCTCAATGAAGCCAAGAGCTGTGTAAGTGCGGCGACTGATGGCGCTGGCCTCAAGGCGTGCCACGAGAAGATCCAGGCAGCGAACCGGGAGCTCAAAGAAGAGATCAAAGGTCAGCGCAAAGACCTACGCGCGAAACGTGATGAGTGGAAAGAAAAAAAGAAAGCTGAAAAAGCCGCGAAGAAAGCTAACTAACAAAAAGGCCCCGACAGGGGCCTTTTTTAATACAATTGTACGAAGTCGCCTTCGGTGACCGATCCACCCGAATGCAGAATCGCAATCGCTCCATCCGGCCCGAAGTAGTCCGCCACTTCCAGCGTGCCCTTCACGTCCCCTTTCGAGACGCCGATGAGAGCACCGGTTTCCGGATCGTAGATGTCCTGGCCTTCGGTGATGACCTTGAGAATGTCGCCGATGTTGATGCCGCTATCACGGCCGGCGTTGACGTAGATCTTGGTGCCGATGATCTTGGCCACGCGACCGGTCCAATCCAGCTTGCCCCCAATTTGTATGAGGCGTGGAAGGAATTTGCGGACAGCGACACGTGTAGAGTAGCGCAGAAGGTCTTGCCGGTACGCGAGGTTTTCTTCTTCTTCAGTCACGTAAAAGCGGAAGTTATCATCATGAACGGAGCCGTCAACGGTATCGCTCATGAGCTCTTTGCTGGAGATCACGTCGAATACTTTGATCTCAACTTTTGTTTCTGCCAGGGCTTTTGTTTTCCGTACAAACCCAATCTCATCGGAGGCCTGGCGGATACGCGCATCGGTGATGCGACCAAAAACCACCAAGTTCACGCCGGCCATCTTGGCCTTGCGCGTGAGCTGCGCGAGCTTCACGCCACCACCCGAGTAGATCTCTTTCGAGCTCCCAAAGATCTGCGCAGCTGCTGGATCGACGAGGTAGTCCCGCGAGCGGGAAATCTCGCGACGGAACTCTTCCGTTGCTTGCACGGCGAGATCATCACCCCCGAACGGCGCTTCGTTAAAGAAGCTCAGAAGCGCAACCTTCTTGCGAATGGGATTGAAGTCTTTAACGTTCTTCGCGCCACCGGTAGGTTGCGACAAGCGGCTCCCGGGATCAAGCGGTGTGCGTCGGTGAATCGGGCCTGCACAGGCCACGAGAATAAAACTGAGAAGCGCGAGTTTCAAAGTCATGACAATCACCTCAGAGGTGACGATAGCTCACGACTTCGGTGTTAGTGTGATCACTAAGTCTGCACCAGAGTCATCTACCGTCAGGGGTCCCCACTCTGATTCTAACTCTTTTACGCCTGACACTAAAGACTTGAATTTGTTGCCCTCTCCCCGGAAGAAGATCAGCACGCGGGTCTCTTTGCGATTGAAGGAGTCGAGCTTGCCCTGGGCCTGCATCGGGGCACCTTTCTCTCTTATCCAGTCGATTAAACGAAGCGCCTGTCCCATGTGAGACGCATTCACCAGGCGAATTGAGATTGAGTTCGTCAGTGAAACCGACTTTCCTACTTGGTTTTTCACCTCGAGGAACTTTCCCAAAGTGTAGCGATAGCAGTGAGAAGCCACGGCCGAGTTAAAGAGCTTGGGCTCCGCTTGCCGTAGGGTCTGAGTCTCGCGAGGAAGATCCGCCCAATGGAGGACGCGCTTGGTGTTGAGGTCTTGCAAGACCACACCGCCACCGTAGTTCATGCGGGTCTCGTTGACCGTGCCGCTTAGAACTTCGCGGTCCAGCGTGATGTTCACATTCAACAGGAGGCCACCAAGAAATTCTGGAGCGAGGAAACTCTGCATGGATTTCTCGTCCTGCGCGTTCCATTTTTCCAGGAGCTTCTTGCAACTCTCGTCACACAGAGCGACGTCTTCAACGTCGTCTGGAATATTTTCTTGGAACCATTTTAACCATTCGGCTTCGATGGGGGCCGTGAAATCTTCTTGGCGCGTGAGCTTCATGTCCTCCCAACCAAAATTGGTGGGACGGACGGTGGTCAGAATCCAAAGCCGGCGAAAGGCCTTCTCACCTTCTTGCAGCATGCGTTGCACATGCACCGAGAGCAAACGCTCATCCACTTCGCCATCGAGACTCATCTGCCACGTCTCCAGTTTCTCCGGATGGGCCGCAAATTTCTTGATCGTGTACTTCTTCACCAGCACAGTGCGGTTAGCGAACACGCTTCGGCTTTTTTCTTTCTCAGCGTCGATGACGGGAGTCTGGGCTTCGCCCACCGTCCCGGCGGCCGTGAGCTCCTCACGACGGCGGGCTTCAATCACTTCAAACCAACGGGCAAACTTTGTCTCGAAGGCTTTGTCGTAAGCGGCCACATCAAGGTTCATCCGCTGCATATCGGTCTTGATCAATTTCTCCAGAGCGGCCTGGTAAACCTTGCCACGAACTTCTTCTTCCGTGAGTCCAGCAGGAACCGGCACTTCAACGTCGACAACTGTTGCTCTTGCCATCCAAACGGGCACTAGGGCGAGAAGCATGACAATGAGGGGCAGAAGAAATTTTCTCACGCCCGGACCTCTTCGATGCGGCCATCGACGATGAAACTCACCGAATTATGCTGGAGAACCTCGTTGATTTTAGCGGCCATCTGCGGAGACGGTGCCACCAAGAAATTATCGTCCAAAGGCAAACGGGCGCGGCCTTCAGTGGATTCAAAAATAAAGTGGATCGGCACGGTCCCACGATAGCTCAGAAGAATCTGGCGCACTCGGGTGAGGGAATGCGGATTGAGCATTTCTAGCGGGAAGCTTACCCGCACGGCCGTCACGCGATCATCCGCTGACTCTTTGAGCGGGGTGATCTTATCGACGATGAATTTCTTGGGATCCTCGGAAAGGCTCACATAGCCACTCATCAAAACCGGCTCGTCCCCCACCAGCTGTTCATGCACTTCTGCATAAACGCGCGGGAAGATGAGGCACTCAATTTTCCCGCCGAGATCTTCCAGGTTGAGGAAGGCCATCTTATCATCTTTTTTAGTGATGATGGTTTTCACGCCCGTGATCAACCCACCCAGAACCATCGGGCGACGACTTGGATCAGCATCTTGCCCCCGTGGATTGAAGGTCTCAGGCTTCGGGATGGTGGGTAAAGCATGGACGTCTGCCACGGCCATGCTGGAAAGCTTAAGCAGCATATCTTTGTAGCGATCAAGCGGATGCCCCGAGATGTAAATCCCCAAGAGTTCGGCTTCCGTTGAAAGACGCTCCTTCTCTGAGAATTCTTCTGATTCGTGAATCTGCAAGGCCTCGCCGCCGGTGGTGTCGGCGGCTCCTCCCATGTCGAAGAGATTGGTTTGCCCCATGCTCTTCTCTTCCTGCTTGCGCGCACCGTAGGCGGTGATCATCTCAAGATTTTCGAGCAGCGTTTTGCGATTGTACTTCTCGCAGCTATCAAAGGCGCCGACCTTCACGAGGGATTCCATCACGCGCGCATTCACTTCTTTCGGATTCACGCGCTCGCAGAAATCAATCAGGCCCTGGATCGCGCCGTTTTCCGTGCGCTCTTTGATGATGGCTTCCACCGCACCGTTCCCGACGTTTTTGATCGCACCCATGCCGAAACGAATGGTGTTCCCCACCACGTTAAAGAGCCACAATGACTCGTTTACGTCTGGCGGAAGGATCGCGATGTCGTGTTCACGAGCGTCTTGCGCGTACATGGTGACTTTATCCATGTTGCTGATCTCGGTGCCGAGAAGAGCGGCGTAGAAAGCGGCCGGATAGTAGCGCTTGAGGAACGCCGTTTGATACGCAATGACGGCGTAGGCCACGGCGTGGGACTTGTTAAAGCCGTACTCGGCGAACTTCGCCATGAGGTCAAAGAGATAGATACTCTTGGCTTCGTCGAAGCCCTTGCCCATGGCGCCTTCGAGGAAGATCTTTTTGTACTTCTCCATCTCTTCCGGTTTTTTCTTGCCCATGGCACGGCGGAGCATGTCCGCTTGGCCAAGGCTGAACCCGGCGATGATCCGCGCGATGTTCATCACCTGTTCTTGGTAAACGATGATGCCGTAGGTATCTTTCAACACCGGACGCAGTTCTTCGAACAAGTACGTCTCCGGCTTGCGACCGTGTTTAATCTCTACGAACTCATCATGCATGCCTGAGCCCATCGGGCCTGGACGATAGAGAGCGTTGATCGCGGTGATATCATCTATCGAGTCCGGCTTGATTCGTTTACACAAATCTTTCATGCCCGAGGATTCGAGCTGGAACACGCCGGTGGTGTCGCCATCGCCCACCAGAGCAAAGACTTCCTGGTCCGTCATGGAAATGTCTTCGATGTTGAAGCCGGCATCATGATCGCGGCGAATGAACTTCACCGCATTGTCGATCACAGTGAGAGTCTTAAGGCCCAAGAAGTCGAATTTGACCAAGCCAATCTTTTCCGAGAAGTCTTTGTCGAACTGAACAACCTGCTCGCCCTCGCGCCCTTTGTAGAGCGGGCAGTAGGTCACGAGCGGTTCGTTGGTGATGATGACGCCGGCAGCGTGAATCGAAGCGTGGCGATAGAGACCTTCCAGACGCTTTGAGATGTGCAGGATTCGGCGCATCTTCGGATCGTTGTCTTCCAGCTCTTTGAGCTTCGGCTCTTTATCGATCGCTTCCTGTAACTCAATCCCGAGCTCATCAGGAATAAGTTTCGCCAAGGCATCGGCTTCTGCATAGGGAAGCGCGAACACGCGAGAGACGTCGCGGATCACCGCTTTCGCCTGGAGCTTACCAAACGTGATGATCTGACCGACGCGCTCTTCGCCGTACTTCTTAGTGACGTACGCGATGACTTCCTGACGGCGGTCCTGACAGAAATCCACGTCGAAGTCCGGCATGGAAATACGTTCGGGGTTGATGAATCGCTCGAAGAGCAAGTTGTATGGCAAAGGATCGATGTTGGTGATGTCTAAGCTGTAGGCCACGAGCGAGCCCGCACCTGAACCCCGTCCAGGGCCGACGGGAATATCATGAGCTTTCGCCCAACGAATGAAGTCCGAAACGATGAGGAAGTAACCCGTGAACCCCATCTGCTTGATGAGTCCGACTTCTTCATTGATGCGATCGATGTAACGAGGACGAAGCTCCGTCACCCAGTTCTCTTTAGCCACGAGTTCACGGAAATGGGGCCCCGCAAAACGCTTCTCTAAACCCTCTAGAGCTTCACGAGCAAAAAACTCACTTTCCGACTCGGCCGTAGGGATATCGAATTTCGGCAAGTGATAGATCTGCTTGCCCTTGTCATCTTGCCAGCGAAGCTCAAGGTTGCACTTATCAGCGATCCGCAAAGTGTTATCGCAGGCTTCTTGGATGTAGCTGAAGGCCTGGCGCATTTCTTCCGGCGACTTGAGGTAAAACTCCGTCGTCGTAAGACGCATGCGTTTTTCGTCTTCGAAGGTTTTACCCGTTTGAATGCACATCAACACTTCTTGCGCCGAGGCGTCGTCACGTTCGAGATAGTGACAGTCGTTCGTCGCCACCAAAGCGATGTTATTGGCTTTCGCGAATTCGACGATTTTGCGATTCACTTCCACTTGCTCAGGAATGCCGTTCTCTTGAATCTCTAGGTAGAAATCATCACCGTAGATGTCCTTCAACTTCATGGCAGCGGCGTAGGCCTTCTCGTCTTGACCAGTGAAGAGGTTGAAACCCACCTCCCCTTTCAAGCATGCTGACGTGGCGATCAAGCCTTCTGAGTATTCACGAAGCAAGTCCACATCGGCCCGGGGCTTGTAGTAGAAGCCTTCCTGATAGGCCTTGGTGAGAAGCTTGCAAAGGTTTTGGTATCCCGTGAGGTTCTTACAAAGAAGGATCAAGTGGTGGATCTGGTGCTTACCTTCGGTCTCATCTTGCGAGTCGAGAGTTTTCGAATTTTTTGGCGGACGACGATCGAAGCGGGAACCGGGCGTGAAATAAATCTCTGACCCTAAGATCGGCTTGATGCCTGCAGAAATCGCGCGGGTGTAAAAATCAATCGCCCCGAACATGTTCCCGTGATCTGTGCTCGCGATCGCCGGGAGACCAATCTCTTTGGCCTTCTTGAAAAGGTCATCCAAACGAATCGCGCCGTCGAGCAAACTGTACTGCGTGTGGAGATGGAGGTGAACGAAACTGTCAGGCCGGCTCGTGACAAAGTCACTGCCTAGGAAGGGGTTTTTCATGGTCGATCTCTCGCTTGAAGGCCTTCCTGGCCTTGTGTGTGTCTAGAAATGATGCCATTTTTGGGATTTTCTGACAAAAAACATACCCTCTGCAAGTCTGGAATAACCCATTCAACGCTTAGCGTTGTTTACATAATAAATAATGTCTTTTCGAGAGGCGTCTTTTTAGTTACTCAGAGAGCACTTTTCAGAGGGAATTCATGGCGACAGAACTTAGTTTTGGTGATCAACAACGGGCGCAAGAACTCTTGGAGGCCATACAGTTTTTCTCACTGAAAGGTTGGTCGCCCGCGACTTCGACGAACTACTCACTCCGTTTAGAAACACCGGGTGAGTTTTTGATCTCTCGCTCAGGTGTGGATAAGTCACGCTTTCAAGCGAGTGACTTGATCGTCATCGATCAGCGGGGACAGGTTGCGGCACGCTCGCAGGGTCCAGGGATCAAGTCCTCAGCTGAAACTGAAATTCACACAGCGATCTACGGGCGCTTTCCGGACGTCGGCTGCGTTCTTCACACCCACTCCATTTTAGGTACGTGGCTCTCCCAGAAACACGTGAAGGCCTGGGAAATGAAGTTCCAAGACTGGGAAATCCTCAAGGGTCTCAAGGGCGTCGAAACTCACCTCGGGACTGTCGTCCTTCCGATCGTGAACAATCATCAAGTCATGAAACACATCCTCGATGAGATGGAATCCCACTGGCCGAACAAGCCTCATGGATTTCTCATCGCGGGCCACGGGCTTTACACTTGGGGCAGCACCGTTGCTGAAGCCAAGCGCCACATCGAAACTTTTGAATTTCTTTTTGAGCTACAACGCCAAGGAGCTTAGTCATGACCACGCTTAAACTGCTTGATGAGGGCACCTCAACGCAAGATCGCAAGGCGATCACGGCTTTCTTGAATGAGCGCGGGATCATTTTTGAGCACTGGGAAGCGTCTCGTCCACTCAAAGATGACGACGACCAAGAGACGATCCTCGAAGCTTACCAGCACTCACTGTCTCCCTACATGGAGAAGCATGGTTACACCAATGCTGACGTCATCAACGTCCATAAAGGAACCCCAAACATTGAGGAAATCCGAAAGAAGTTTCTCTCTGAGCATATTCACGACGAAGATGAAGTTCGTTTCTTCGTGGATGGCGAGGGTGAGTTTTTCTTCCACATCGACCAAGTTTTTTCGGTGATCTGCAAGAAGGGCGACTTCATCTCTGTTCCGAAGGGCCACAAGCACTGGTTCGACCTCGCTCCGAAGTACCACGTGAAAGCGATCCGTGTGTTCCAAACCAAAGAAGGTTGGGTCGCCCGCTACACGGAATCTGGTAAAGAGAAGAAGTACCTCAAGTGAAAGTTCTTCTCTTTGATATTGAAGGCACCACGACGGATATCAACTTTGTTCACAAAGTCCTGTTCCCTTACGCCACCGAGCGCATGGCAGATTTCGTTCGTAAGAATCCTCAACACCCTGCTGTGCTTGAGGTTGGGCAACCGTCGACCGAGGCCGCCATCAGCACACTCATGGACTGGATCCGCGAAGACAAAAAAGTCGGCGCGCTGAAAACGCTGCAAGGTGAGATCTGGGTGGAAGGTTACCGCACAGGCGCTTTCAAGGGTCATGTCTATCCGGATGTGAAACCTGCTTGGGAAACCTGGAAACACCAGGGACTCACACTCGCCATCTATTCCTCTGGCTCAGTGGCCGCGCAGAAATTGATCTTTGGCCATTCGCAAGACGGAGATCTCACACCGCTGCTGTCTGCTTATTTCGATACGAAAGTGGGTGGCAAGCGCGAGTTTAAAAGTTACGAGACCATTGCGAAAGAATTGAAAGTCCCTGCCGCGGAAGTGACTTTCTTCTCCGATATTAAAGAAGAACTCGACGCGGCAAGAGCAGCGGGAATGAAAACCGTGCACCTTTTCCGCTCAGGAATTGCGCCCACAGACCATGCTAGCACGACGACGTTTGCTGACCTACAATTCTAGGACTACGAAGGAGCCCCCATGTTTGCTTCAGAAATTCTCTCTGCCGGTATGTTCGTTCCTCCCGGCATCGTGACCAATCACGACCTCTCTAAATTCATGGACACGACTGACGAGTGGATCACGCAGCGCTCAGGCATCAAAGAACGTCGCTGGGTCGCTCCCGATGTCACGACCTCTGATCTCGCCTTGAAAGCTGCCGAAGAAGCGATCCAAAAAGCCGGCATCGCCAAGGAAGAAATCGACCTCATCGTCTTCGCGACCCTTTCGCCCGATCATGAGTTTCCAGGAACCGGCGTGTTTCTACAGCACAAGCTCGGTCTCGCGGGCTGCGCATCCCTCGATATTCGGCAGGCCTGCAGCGGTTTCCTCTACGGACTTTCCGTCGCCGATCAATTCATCAAGACGGGCATGTACAAGACTGTTCTTCTGGTCGGCGCGGAAATCCACTCGAAGGGCATGGATAAATCGACTCGTGGCCGGGACGTCGCGGTTTTGTTCGGTGATGGCGCTGGCGCCGTCGTTCTTCGCCGTACCGACGTGAACAACCCATCGCGTATTCTAAGCACTCACCTTCACGCCGAAGGCGCACACGCGCAAGATTTGTGGGTCCAGGCACCGGGGATGAACTTCGTGGGTGATCGCATGACGACGGCGATGATCGAAGAGGGCATGCAGTACCCGAAGATGAATGGCAAAAAAGTTTTCACGCATGCGATTCGTCGAATGGCGGAAGTGCTGCATGAAGGCCTCGCACAAAACAACATGAAGCTCGAGGACATCGATATGTTCCTCTTCCACCAGGCCAACCTGCGCATCAATGAAATGGTTGCTCAAGAACTCAAGATCCCGGCGGAGAAAGTCTTCAACACCATTCAGAAGTACGGCAACACCACAGCGGCGACGATACCGATTGGCATGTCGGAGGCCGTAAAAGCAGGCCAGCTTAAGAAGGGCATGATGGTGGCGTCTGCCGCGTTTGGTTCCGGCTTTACCTGGGCGAGCGCGATCTATCGCTGGTAATTTTTACAACCTCTCAATTCTGGTGGCCCGCACCGTGATAAGTGGGGGCCATGAAAACCTTCGCCCTTACCCTCGCCCTTTTTTCAGGCCAGCTCTTAGCAGCGGTCAACTTTACGCCAGCCGAAATCGCGGCTCATAAGCGCGTGCTGCCTCAGCTCACCAGCGTCGCGGCCGATTGTTTGGAAAACATCTACGAAGATCACCTCGACTTTCACGGTCGCTGGAACGTTTCAAAGTATTACGGAGACCGACGCCAGGACTACGCCACTCGTGCTGGCCGAATCGCCGCGCTGAAAAAGTACAATGCTCCGGAACAGCTCGTAGATCAACTCGTGCCTACGAGCTGCATCGGCCTCACGATGAGATGTCTCGCTGAAGGTTTTGCAGTAACCGGCACGACCGCCACCTGGAACAAGATCTATGCGGAGCTTGCGATTGATCGCAAGTTTGACGGCACAACTTTACAAATCGCTCTCCAGGGTCTTGGCTGGAAAGTCCTGTACTGGAATCCAGACCCCGCATCAAACCAACGCTGGGACGAAGAAGACAAGCGTCTCAATCCTCTGCCGGCCGGACGCACTTGGAATCCTGTCTGGGGAGGCCATGCTTACCGCTATTCGCAAGTTGTAAACAAGGGCACATACTACGGCGTGAAAGTTGACGATGCTCAATTGCTCGTGGGTTTTAAAGACCGCCAACCTGACGCTTTCAAGCGCTATCCACTCTTCGTAGGCACGGCACACGCTGGGTACCATGTTTTTCCAGGTTCAACGGGCACGATCATTGAAGCGCACAGCATGCGCAATCTAGACTCAATTGATAATTTAGAAACAAGTCCGTTCAATCCATTGGGAATCGGCGGAGGCCCGCGCTGGACAAGAACAGAGAAATACCGCTCTGGGATTATCGCGGTACCGGCGCTCTAGAATCGCCAGAAGAAGTCGAAGAGGACGTAGTAACCGTCTTTGTCGAATTTGAGTTCCGAGACGTCTTTCGTCGCAATCCCGAGGTTGAGGTGGAAGGTGTCCCAGATCCACATGTGGCTGAGTGTTCCCCCCACCGACTGCGTCTGAAAATTGAACAAGGGACCGAAGAGCACGCGGTCCCAGTCATCCGTGACATACTCATAGATGGTCCGGATATCCGACTCAGGAAAAAGATTCAGCTTATCGACTTCCGGGTTGTCTTCTTCGATGCCTTCAATCCGCGCGTTGATCACTAAGTGAGACTGGAAGCGTCCATTGGCCGGGAGTGTGAGCACCAGCCCCGTTTGAAAGACCCAGTCATCGCGGTTGATCTGCCGACTGGTCAGAGCGTTTAAAGTCATCTGGCCCCACTGATTTCGCATGACTCGTGCTTTGGCACCAATGTTGGCGAATCCGTCGAGGTAGAGACCGGTGAGTACTTTCACGGTGAAACTGTCCGTGAGGCCGTACTGAACTTGCGGGATAGAAACCAGCCACTCTTGATCAGCGAGCGTATGGCCGTCGGAGTTGAAGACACCCATGTAGGCCAGGTCCTTATAGCGAGCAGGGATTTTCTTCTCTTGTCCGAGCATGAGACTGATGTGGCCAGTGATGTGATGCTTATCCAATACCTCCACCGTGAGTAGCTCGACGGCATCACTCGGGAGAATCATTTTATTGCCAATGATCTCCTCGATCTCAACCACGGCCGTCTCAGGATTTTGATCACTTTGCACCCGCTTCACTTTGCCTATAGCAACAAGTGACCCCTGAGAACGCGAGAGAACAACAATTCTGTCACCCTTTACAAAACCATGCTCGGGATCAAGCTTCACAAGCAACGACTTATTATCGAGAGCAGACTCGACCTGATGAAAGGCGAAAGCTTGAGAAATGAAAAAACTAAGGAAGAAGATCACCATCGCCACTGCCACAGAAGTGAAAAGCTGCGCGACAGAGTGGTGTTACGGGCCGGCCCCAAGAGAGTTTGATCGTTGTAACTCAAGGCCGCATTCTGGAAGGCATCGATCTGGCGGCCAAGGGAGAGCGTGCTATCCCAAACTTGAATGCGTCCGGTGCGCGTCTCGCGACCTTCTTGCTTAACTGTGCTGCTGGCTTCCCAGCGTGCGGTGATAAGACTGCCCAGACGCCATTTGCTTTTTACCCATCCTACGCCGGCACCCATCGAGCCGCCGGGCTGAGAACCGAGACGTGTGTCTCCACGTTGATTGGCGTGGCCTAGATGAGCTTCCGCGAGAGCTTGGGCATCGAAGTAGCGTGCGTTCCACATGTAGAGTGCGCCCAACCCCGTTTGCGGGCGGCCAGCGCCGATTGAGTTGGTAGAGAGTTCATCTTGAGTGTCGTAGACCGAATCAGCCGCAGGAAAGATGTGCCGAACGAACGACCAAACCCGGTGCCCGAATCTTCCTGTAGGAATTTCTCTCACGACAGCAAAACTTGGATCGGTGGCTCCCGTTGAAGCAGCAGTTTTATCCCCGAGCTGGCGCTCTTTCTGCGCGTAAGCAAAACTCGCGTTCAGCTGCCATGGCCCTTTGGCCCAGGCAATGCCCCCACCGAGCTGAGTGGTTTTCTCGCGGTTATTACTACCGCGAAAAACGCTACGACCTTTCGTGGAGGTGTCGCCGATCACACGGGCCTGGGAGGCCGTCGTCGTGATTTGCCATTTCGCCGGCAAGGTCATGAACTGGGGAAGGCCCGCATTCGCGACACAGCAGCTCGAGGCGTAAGCTGTGCTCAGGAAAAAGCTAGAGACGATAATCAAGGCGAATTTCATCGATCGCTTGGCCTCCGCTCTTAATTTTTAAAACCACTTCCCAGTTCCCTGGCATGATGAAGTACACGTCACTAAATTCCCAACTGGTGGGGCCAAGTGCTCGGACAGTAAATGGCGAAGACCCGTGGCCCATGGAAGGCATCCAAAGCTCGGCGAAGAGTTCCTCACCTGAATCCAAAGGATCCTTGAGGTTCACGGTAAAGCTGCAGGCATCGAAGGATGGGCAGCCTGTCTGCCACACCAGATCGAAAGCACGGTTTGAGCGAGGAAAGCGCTGGTCTTCCACAGAGCGAACGAAACGTCCGGCATCCGGTGTTTTCACATGATTAAAAAGTGGGCTATCTCCGCAAGAGGCCAGGAGAAGAAGAACCATCCATCTCAAAGACGAATCTCCGTTTCTGATTTTTCGACCACTGCGCCCGCATCATTCAATAGAAATCCGCGCACCAGCCATGGGCCGCGCATCGTAAACCAAATCTGCGACACGTCTAGCGTAACATCATTCACTGAGCGCATCACAACGGGGCGTGAGCCGTGACCCATGGAAGTCATCCAAACATCAATCTTAAATTTGTAAGGAGCAAACGCACGATCAAATTTCAGTTGAAGCGCAGAGGCTTGATTCACGACCGGGCCTTGCGTCCAAATCAGATCAGCGCAGAGATTGGCCTGGGGAAAAGAAAGCTCGCAAGTCGCGTGGGCAGTCGAGATGGTAAAAAGTAGGGCGAATAAAAACTTCATTGTTTCTCCTTAGGGCGCTTGACCGGGCAATGAGCATCAATCTCAACACAAGCGCGGCTGAAAATAAGTGTGGTCCACCATTGGTTTGTTATGCGGGTATCAATCAGCCAATCCGATCCTGGGCAAAGCACCTGAACCGCTTGGGGAATGTAGCGATTACGATTTGCGTCAGCGTTGGT
This sequence comes from Pseudomonadota bacterium, assembly GCA_027486525.1. Taxonomy (GTDB): domain Bacteria; phylum Bdellovibrionota; class Bacteriovoracia; order Bacteriovoracales; family Bacteriovoracaceae; genus UBA6144. The sequence continues at coordinate 10,924 of JAIXOY010000286.1, read as the reverse complement.
GAAAAACAGCCACTGATTAAAGCACTGCTCCATGCTGTCTTTGTGACTTTTAACCATCGCTGGGGCCACAGGTCGCTTCTCTGGATTGTCGCGGAACTCGAGTTTATGAATGACATCGTAATCGACATATTTGCGCGTGCAGCCACTAGCAAAACTCAGAACGAATAAGGCCAGCAGAAGGCTTTTCATGTTGTTGCTCCACGTGTCAGAATGGTGGGCAGGTTAGCATTTTCGAGGGACTTTGGAGATGAAAAAAATCGCAGTGATCGATCCGTTTATGGTGAATCCGGCCCTGAGCTGTTTTAACCGCTTGGTAGACCATCTTCCGGCACGCCTGCACTACCACCATCCTCAAAAAAATCTCAGCACCTTGGAAACTTATCCTGCCGATGCCTACATCGTGCTGGGCAGTGCCTCCCATGTTTACCACGAACTTCCCTGGCACGGACCGTTGGGTGACTTCATCTTGAAAGTCCTCCACGAAAACAAACCCGTGCTCGGTATCTGCTTCGGCCACCAACTGATGTGCCATCGCTTCGGCGGCAAAGTTGAGTACTACATTTCGGAAGACGTGAAGCTCACCGGCACTCGCGCCGTCACGCTCACCCAAGATGTTTTTGGATTGAAGGCCGGCACAGCACTGACGTTGCCGATCAAGCACAAACAAGTGGTCAAGAGCGTTCCCGATGAGCTCGAAGAGATCGGCCGCGGTCTTCCGTTTGATATCGTTCGCCACAAGACGCTTCCGTTCTTGGGTACACAACCGCATCCCGAAGCGTCCGTTGAATTCTGTGCGACGGAATCTTCAACGCTCACGTTGGGTGAAGTGCAGAAAGCTCAGAGCGATGGACTGCAATTGATCACGGCGTTCTTCCGCCATCACGACATTCTGGCATGATGTTACTGATCGGCTTTCTGACCGTGGCGACACTGTTCTTCACGCACTCCTCGCTGCCGACACAAACGGCCGAGATGGATTGCCCGAAGAGTATGGCACAAGACGAAGTGTGCGTGTTCACCGATGACTCCAGCATCATCGCGATCAACCCGACTGCGGTACCTGTGAAAGTTGTGGTGCAAATTCAGCGCATCGAAAATGTGGAATTGATCTACCGCTATCCGTTCGTGGAAGAACTTCCACCGAGTTCAAGTCGGCTGTTGATCAAGTACAAGATCAAAGTCCCAGAGCAGCCGTTCGCCCTCGACTACGACTGGGGCTGGAAAGCTTTGTGACAAGCCAGTGACCTTTTGAAACTGATTTTCACCAAAATGGATGAGATACAAGGAAGTGAGGATGAAAAAGCGAGGCGTGCGATAAGCACGTCGCAGTTTTTTCAGACGAAACTGACGACGTAGATCGCCATTTTCGTGAAAATCACTCCCATTCGATTGTGCCAGGTGGCTTCGGAGTCAGATCGTAAACAACACGAGTGATACCTGCGACCTCGTTGCAAATTCGGGTAGATATCTTCGCCAACACACTCCACGGCATCTCCGTCACCGTGGCGGTCATGCCATCTTGCGAGTTCACCAGGCGCAGAGCGATGACTTCTTCATACACGCGGCCATCACCTTTCACGCCGACAGTTTTCACTGGTAACAAGACCGTGAAGGCCTGCCAAGTGCTGTCGTAGAGACGATGGTTTTTGAGCTCTTCGTAAAGAATCTGATCCGAGAGCTGCACCTTCTGCACGCTCTTCTCATCCACCGCTCCGAGCACGCGCACGCCAATACCAGGTCCAGGGAACGGATGGCGCCAGACCCAGTCTTTGGCGAGACCAAGCTCCGCGCCCATGGCACGGACTTCATCTTTGAATAGGAAACGCAAAGGCTCGAGGAGCTGCAGGTTCATGCGCTCCGGCAAGCCGCCGACGTTGTGGTGCGACTTAATCGTTGAAGACTTGCCGTCTTTTTTATGCGGAGAAAGCGACTCGATCACATCCGGATAAAGTGTCCCCTGCAAAAGATAATCGAATTTGATGCCGTGATCTTGGGCGTAGGACTTCACCTTGGTTTCAAACACATCAATAAACGTCTTGCCGATGATTTTGCGCTTCTGCTCAGGATCACTCACTCCGGCAAGATTGCCGAGGAAGATCTCTTTGGCGTCGATGATCTCAATGTGCAGCGGAGTGTTCTCCCGCAGCAAACGAATGTGATGCAAATCCTGCGGGCGCAACAAGCCGTTATCCACAAAAAAGCAGAACAAGTCTGAACCAAGGATTTTGTGCGAAAGCGTCGCTGCCACGAGTGAGTCGACGCCGCCAGAAAAAGCGCAGAGAACTTTTTTGCCTTTCACCTGAGCCACGAGATCGAGACAACCTTGCAGCATGGTCTCGCCGTTCCAATCTTCTTCCATGCCGGCGATGTCACGCAGGAAATGGCCGAGCACATCTTTGCCGTGCACGGTGTGCTGCACTTCCGGATGAAACTGCAGACCCATGATCGGACGACTCACATGCTTAATCCCGGCCGTGAGACCGTTGTGACTTTCTAGAATCTTTTTGAAATCCTTCGGCACCACCGCTACGTGATCACTGTGGCTCATCCACACATCGTGATTCGCGGGGCAGCCGGGAATTTGATAGCCATCCACACCATGAATCGACGCGGGCCCGTACTCTCCCTGCACACCCTTCTCGACTTTGCCGCCGAAGAACTGTCCGAGGATCTGCATGCCGTAGCACACACCTAAGATAGGAAGTTTTGTGTCTGTGAAAAACGGCGCGTAATCGGTTTTGTCTTCGAAGACACTTTGGGGCCCACCCGAAAGCACCAAGGCCTTGGGCTTTGACGTCTTCATGCGGCCAAGAGCTTCTTCCACCGTCATGATCTCACTGGCAAAACCGAGCTCGCGCATGGTGCGGGTGATGAGTTGAGTGTACTGAGAACCGAAATCAACAATCCAAACAGACATGCTAGTCCTTAGCTCGGGCGGTAGTTAGGAGCTTCTTTAGTAATAGTGACGTCGTGTGGATGACTCTCTTTGAGAGAAGCACCCGTGATGCGAAGGAAACGTGCTTTCTCGCGAAGGGCTTTCATGTCTTCCGCGCCGACGTATCCCATGCCTGAGCGGATACCGCCGGCGAGCTGGAACAAGTTTTGTGAGAGCGGCCCACGATACGGCACTTGGCCTTCGATGCCTTCCGGGACAAGTTTCGAGACTTCGTCCACCGCACCTTGGCCGTAGCGATCTTTCGAGCCTTTCTCCATGGCGCCCATGGAACCCATGCCACGATAGAATTTATAAGCGCGGCCCTGGTAGAGCACCATTTCGCCGGGCGCTTCATCCGTTCCTGCGAAGAGTGAGCCGATCATGACGGTGCCGGCACCAGCAGCAAGGGCCTTCACGATATCGCCAGAGAATTTAATCCCGCCGTCAGCGATGAAAGGCACGCCCGCTTTTTCACAAACTGCACGGCAATCCAAAAGTGCCTGCATCTGCGGAACGCCGATGCCCGCGATCACGCGCGTGGTGCAAATGGAACCGGGGCCAATGCCCACTTTAATACCGTCGGCCCCCGCCTTGATGAGATCTTCACATGCAGCAGCTGTGGCAACGTTACCAGCGACCACATCGACTTTCGCGCTCAAAGCTTTCACGGCTTTGATCATGTCGATCACGCCCTTCGAGTGGCCGTGAGCGGTATCGATCACGACGGCATCGACATGCGCCTTGATGAGAAGTTCTGCACGCTTCAATTCTTTATCGCCCACACCGATGGCAGCGGCGACACGAAGGCGCCCCATGGGATCTTTATTTGAGCGTGGGTACTGAATGGTTTTTTCAATGTCCGAGATAGTGATGAGTCCCTTGAGAACTCCATTCTTATCGACGACCGGGAGTTTTTCGATGCGATGTTCTTGCAAGATCAGTTTGGCGGCTTCGAACGATGTGCCTTCGGGTGTGGTTACAAGTTCGGCCGTCATCACGTCGCGGACTTTTTTCGTGGCGTCTGATTGGAAGCGGAGATCGCGGTTCGTGATGATGCCCACCAGACGACGGTTTTCATCGACCACCGGGAAGCCGGAAATTTTATGTCGCTTCATCGCCTCAAAGACGTGCGAGAGTTTTTGATCAGGTCCGACAGTGAACGGATCCACCACCATCCCTGATTCGTACTTCTTCACCTTCTCGACTTCGAAGGCCTGCTCTTCCGGCGTGAGGTTTTTATGGATGACGCCGAGGCCACCCTCTTGGGCCATGACGATCGCTGTGCGCGATTCTGTGACGGTATCCATCGCGGAAGAGACGATCGGCACATTCACCGTGATGTTGCGGGAGAAGCGGGATTTGAGATCGACGTCACCTGGCAACACCTCGGAGTACCCGGGCACAATCAGGACATCGTCATAAGTGAGAGCATCGTCTTGGGAATAAAACATGGAGCATACCCTTTGAGGAGATATGCCTTATAGTTATGGCCACGCGAAACGGCTTTAGCAAGGAAGAAGCTAGATGCGCAGGACGTAACCCAAATTTTTCAGGGTTTTGACATGGTTTGAGAAAGGTTTGAGCTTACGACGCAGGTTGGAGAAGTGCGTATCGAGGTTATTGACCTCAACATGGACATCTTTCCAGAGCATCGTGATGAGGTCGTCTTTGTGAATCACGCGATTGGGGTTCTGGGCGAGCACCAAGAGCAACTGGTACTCCTTCGGTGTCAGCTTCACCGGCTGGCCGCCCATCAAGACCTGATGCGCATCAAGATCAATCACGAGGTCTTTGAACTGAATCGTCTTATTGAGATGGAAGTTCTTCTTCGTCAGCTGCACGCGATTTCGAATGCGTGCCGCGAGTTCTTCGATCTCCACGGGCTTCGTGATGAAATCATCAGCACCCATCTCGAGGCCGCGCAGCTTCGCCGGCAAAGTGCCGTCGCCGGTGAGGAAGAGGATGGGAACGAAATTTTTCACGCGGCGGATTTCTTCGTACACTTGAAAGCCGTCTTTCTGCGGTATATGCAAATCCAACAGAATGGCATCTGTGTGGTTCTGCTTCACAAATTCTATCGCGCGCTCAGGCTCGAAGAATGTCTCGCAGTTAAACTTGCCTTCGAGCGCCGTTTTATAGGTCTCGAGGACATCGCGGTTGTCGTCAATAATCGTGACGTGCATAAACCCGATCCTTCAGTTGGTTACACGCCATTCTAAACAAAGTTAGAGAATAGCGTTAACTGAAGTTATCTTGAGTTAGGCATGAAGTCCCAAGACTGAGGAACCCATTGAAACCCTTAAGGTTTTCTTGAGGGAAAGCTCTAGACCAGAAATGAGCTCTTTTTAGTAGCTCTTAAGATCGTCAATTAATCTTTGCACTTCTTGAGAGTTCTTGGGTTGCGCACGTTGATGTCGCTCATAGGACTTCAAGAAATCAGATGAGTTAACGCTTGGCGCTTGCTCTTGAGATTGTATTTTGTGTGTTGACGCGGGCTTGCGTGAGCTAGGAGCTGCAACTGACCGTAATCCAATGACACGGACTTTAGCTGAACTTAAAGGCTGCTTTGGACTGTGAACGACTTTCTTGGTGCTTTTGAGGAAGTACTTTTGGGCCTCACCATCAGCAGACGCAGGTGTTCTTGCGGAACTCTGCACCGTCTTCATAAAAATGATTTCGCCTTTTTTTTCTGCAACGGCTTCAGCCGACGCAATGGCGCGACCGGAAGTCTGGGCCTGAGCGACACCAGCATCCATGGATTTCACTCCCGGAAACATGGCGACGGCTTTCATGAGTGATTCGTATCCAAGTTTCGTGGGTGCTCTGGGATAACCTTCATCAACGTCCGGCGTTGCATGGCTAAACTGACCAGCGAGAACAGCGTAACGGAACGCGGGCTCCATCGGGCTCGCCACATCCACTTCACCTGCGATCACTGTCAGCTGGCTCTTCTTTGTGGCCGCGTCGTACGTGGCGATGAACTCGCCTTGATAAGACGCCATCAACATATTGGCCGTGGCAACGCTCACGGTGGCTTTTTGCGAAAGTGACTGAGACCACAGACCGCCCTTCAGAAGCGTCATCGAGCGATCGTTCATGACAAGATTCGAGCCCGAGGAAAGATTGTAGCGGCGATCGTAGAAGTCACCCACCGTGGCACTGGCGTCGTCGCCGACCATCACTTGTGAACCTTCTTCAATGTCCATGTCTTTTTTGAGCGTCGTCGTTTTCCCTTCACGGATGAGGAAGGCATCGCCTTTGAGAGCGTGCACTTTCCCTACCAGCTTCGCTTCTGCCATGATCGGCAAAAGAAGAGCGAGAAAGAGGTACTTACTTCTTGAACTTGTAGTTGATGTCTTCATAGTATTTGCTCAAAATTTTCCATTCATCGGTGTTGCGGTATTTAAGACGGAATTCTTCGACGGTACTGGCGAACTTGCGGTGGTTGCCGGTGTTGTACTGCGAGAGCGCAGTCCACAACTTCGCGCCACGGTAGAAACCTGACTTGGGATATTTCTCCATCAAAGTTGAAAGGTGCTGAATCGCCCAGTCGTGTTGCTTGGCTTCGTAGGCGGCGATTCCGGCACCGAACAGGGTCTTGTCGTTGACGATCTTGTGTTCCGGGAAACGCTTCACGAGTTCGTTGTAGTACTGCGCACTCTTGGCGTAGTTCTTGAAATGCAGTTCTTTCTCGCCGATCGCGAGAAGTTTTTCTGGTGTCCAACGGTAGACATCGTAGTTTACCATGTCATCTTCTTTAGACTTCGGAACACTGGCGATCGTGCGTGCTTGAGCGTTGTTTTTCACTTGCGCAGTGAGCGCACTCTTCTCAGATTCCAGCATCCCGAGTTTGTGCTCGAGATCGGCCATCTGCGCTTTGAGAACGCGGTTCTCAGCTGCCAGCTGCAACGAGGCTTTTTCGTAGCCCCACGTCTGAGAAACTTTCTTCTCTAGTGACCAATCAAAGCGGCCCCAGTTCCAGGCGCCGACGACCCAAGCAGCAGAGAGAAGCATCCATGTGAATACAGTCTTCGTCATAATCCGGTCCTCTAAAATAGACTTCCTTTGTCCCCTATCGGCTTAAAGCCCCTAAAACTTGAGCTTAGATCCCCTATAATCCCGCTCAAGCCTCTAAGCCCTTATGACGATAAGGACTTAAGCGCTAAAGGAGCCCTATGAAGTCCCTTATTTTCTTCGCCTTAACACTTACCCTCATCGCCACAGGCAGCTATGCCCGCGGTCCGGCCGTGGAAGATTTTGTGGGAATCGAAAGCGAGACTCCAGACGTGACCCCGGAAGGCACAGAGGCTCTCTTTAACTTCGAGCAAGACGTAGCGATGTATCAGAATCAGCCCGCGAAAAAAAGCGAAGCAGTGATCGTGCACCGTCCATCAAGCAAAATGGCTCAACAGACCCAGTCCTGGCCAGTGTCGGCCTGGCTCGGTGTCTTTGTTATCCTTGGACTTCCCGTCGTGACTTGGGTGCTCACCATGCGCCATCTCAGAGTGCGCAAAGTCGCGACCTACAGCGAGACCTTACCGCAAAACGTCACGGCACTCCCGGCTCGTCCGAAAGTAGTGGCGGAGACAAAAGACGATATCAAGAAAGCGTCTTAGAGGGACTTCCAGAGACCTTGTCCCCGGTACATCCAAATGGATTGGATGTGGTTGAACTCCACGTTGATGTCTTTGATGCCATCACCATCGTAGTCTTGAATGTTGAGTGAGTAGAGGCGTCGCCAGTACTGCTCGCGGACACCCTCGTACTCATGCCAATACCGAGGGCCTGCGGCCACTCTCATGGTTTTCAAATCCTTGTTTTCAAAAGTGAGGAAGTAGAGACGAGCGCTGGCTTCTAGCTTGCGCGATTCGGTCTTACCCTCGTAGAGAAAGATCACCATCGCGCGCACAGTTTTGGAAAGATCGAGCAGGCGCAATCGATAGATCCCCGACCCACTTCCCATCGCCCAGAGCTTCGCGCTCAGTAGCACCGTTTTATCGTGACCCGTGATGTCGAGCCAATCCAGGCCATCGCGTTTGAGAACCTGGATGGATTCTTCTTTCCCGTCGCTATCCATGTCGAGATGGTAAACCGGCCCGGCGAACACCCACTTAGGCTCTTCCTGAGGCTTAATCACTTCTTCTACGAGCTCTCCGGAGAGGAGTTTACGCCAAAAACGCTCATCCTGAGCACGGACGGGGTTCACAAATAAGGCCATCATGGCTAGGCTGAGTATCGCAAGGCGCATGCTCATATCATACTGCGCCAAGGAGACTCCATGCAACTGACTCTCGGTTTTGTTCGCTCCCCTTCGCAAATTCTTTTAAAAGACCTGGATTGGGAACAGAATAAGGTCTCCACACGCTTGATTGATGTGACGGATCTGCCGGATCAGAACCTGCAAGGTCTGTTTGTGGGTCAGACTGAGCATTTTGAGCAACTGCTTGGCCTCCTCGAAAAAGAAAAGCAGCACTACCCGATTCATGAAGGCCACACCTTCGACCTCACTTATAGCGCCTTCGAAGACATGCCCGCGTTCAACTTCAAAGAACTCGGCAACAAGGTCGTCAATCGTTGGGTGCTCAGCCACAACTACAACTCCCTGGAAGAGCTCTTCGCCTTCACCACCCACATGCGCGTGTTGTGGCACAAAGATCGTCTGAGTTTCCACGAAGAGATGTGGGCCTGGTTGAAGCGCAACCTCGGCGCCGTGGATCTTTCCATCGTGTTTAACGATGTCGTGCAGTCAGAGCACAAAAACGAAGAAGGCCAGAAAGAACAAAAACCCAAACTCACGCAGTCTCTTTTGACGGGCACGAAGAAAGGCAACTTCGTCACCGGCGGTGGCAAAGAGACTGTCTTGATGGAGCGCTACCTGGATAAGTGGAACGCCGAGTTCGAAGTCACCGAGTGGGACGCGACGAAAGCTCGCTTCGTCGCCACGGTGATGATCGAGAAGAGCCCGCTCATTTTCATGGCGCGAATTTCAACTTTGTCGCAGTTACAGAGAAGTTTGTTGGCGGGGTTATTTAAGGGAATCCAGGGCTAGTTCTTTCTTCAGCGCCACTTCCAGCTGATGCATGTGCAGCCCATCTACAAACCCGTGATGGGCCTGCACTGAAAAAGGAAAACGGATCTTACCGTTCTCCACGTGAAACTTTCCGAACGCGAAACTTGGCACATGCACTTTGCTCAGATCAAAGACGGGGTGCTGGATAGACGTGAAGCGCATCCACGGAATCGACGTGATGAAAAGATAGTCGATGCGCCCTTCTTCGTCGTGCGCGAGTCCCGGGGAATTCTCCATCGCCGCTTTGATCGCAAGACTTTGTTTAAGATAGGCCTGGAAATCCGTTTGAAACGGCACCGTGGAGAAATTGAAATTCCCGTCAGGCTTCAGCACGGTGTAGGACGGAGTGAGTGTGCTGACTTTCGTTGGCTTGCCTTCAAAGCCTAGGCGCCACAGGAACGGCTCCACCTCGAGGCACGCGCGGCAGAGGGCATGGACCAGCCACTGATAGGACGGCACTCCCGCAGCACGACACCGGGCCGTGAAGTCCTCTGTCTCCACTTCCCACGTAATGTTCAATAGCGGTGATTGAAAGGAGTTGAAGAAATTGAAGTACGGTTGGCGTTCCGGTGCGAGGCTCATGCCCCGAAGCCCTTGAGCTTTTCACCACCGAGCACATGAAAGTGCGCATGGAAAACCGTCTGGCCCGCGTGGGCCCCCGTGTTGGTTACGACCCGGAACCCTTCTTTTTCTAGCTCAGTACCGGCCGTGAAATTTTTGATCGCCGCATACACCTGCCCGACATGAATCGTGGAGAGGCCGTTCACGTTCGCGGTGTGCTTCTTGTGGATGAAGAGTATGTGGGTCTTCGCCATCGGAGCGATGTCGTGGAAAGCGAAGACGTTTTCATCTTCGTAGGCTTTCTTTGAGGGGATCTGCCCCTGGAAAATTTTGCAGAAGAGGCAATCCATGGATTCTCCTTATTTCACGCGCTCGACTTTCGCGCCGAGGCCTTTGAATTTCGCTTCGAGATCTTCGTAGCCGCGGTCCAGGTGATACACGCGTTGGATCTCCGACTCGCCCTTGGCCTGCAAGGCGGCCAGGATCAACGCCGCTGAAGCCCGCAGGTCTGTGCACATCACGGGTGCCCCCGACAGTGATTCCACGCCCTCGATGAGCGCCGCGTTCCCTCTTAGGTTGATCTTGCACCCCATGCGCACGAGCTCGGGGACGTGCATGAAACGATTTTCGAAAATCTGTTCGGTGATCACGGAGTTTCCGTCGCACAAACACATGAGGGCCATCATCTGCGCTTGCACGTCTGTTGGGAAACCGGGGAACGGTGCGGTTTCAATGACGGCACCCTTGAGTCGACCGCTTGGCATGACTTCAACACCGTCATCGAGGCGATTGATCTTGGCTCCCATCTTCTCTAACGTTTCGAGCACCGAGTCCAGCGTCCAGGCTTGAAAGCCCGTGACCTTGATGTGGGAGTTGCCCATCAGGCCCGCGATGATGAAGGTCGCCGCTTCGATGCGATCACCGATGACTCGGTAGGGTTTCGGTGCTGCGTACTTCTTCTGCGGGCTCGCGCCGACGATGCGGATCCGCGACGTGCCGGCGCCTTCTACCGTGACGCCGAAGTGAATCAAGAAGTTCGCGAGATCAACGATCTCCGGCTCACGAGCAGCGTTCTCGATGATGGTTTCGCCGTCAGCGTACACTGCCGCCATCATCAAATTTTCCGTCGCGCCCACCGACGGGAACGAGAGCGTAAGATTGGCTCCTTGCAGGCGTTCGCACTCCGCGAGGATGTAGCCTTGTTCGATCTGAATCTTCGCTCCCATTTTTTCGAGGCCCGTCAGGTGAATATCAACTGGGCGTGCTCCAATGGCGCAGCCGCCCGGTAGAGAGACCTTCGCTTTCCCGTAACGAGCGAGCATGGGCCCGAGCACAAGGACCGAGGCGCGCATGGTTTT
>JAIXOY010000203.1 GCA_027486525.1 Pseudomonadota bacterium | reverse complement strand
TCGTGGACGTCGCAGATTCGCAAGAGCGTGTAGATGTCCGGTTCGTGGGGATGCATGCCGAGTGGGTCGCGCATGAAGATAACCGCATGACATTCGCCGGTTGCTACGAGAGTGGCGATCTGCGCGTCGCCGCCGATGGGGCCCGAGAGATAGCGTTTTACGTTCAGGCCCATCTGTTCAACGAGCTTGCCCGTTGTCGAGGTCGCCACCAGATTGAATTTTTTAAAGAAGGCCTTGTTGTCTTTCACGAAGCCTACCAGCTCAGCCTTCTTACCGTCGTGGGCTATGAGGGCGATGGTTTTTTTCAATTTTTTATTCATGCCTCATTCTAGCGAAAAGTCTTCAAGTAGGCGACGAGATCATCGCGTTCAAGGGCCGTGAGATGCTGCTTCCAGCCCGGCATTTTGCCCTCCCACTGCGAGATGCTGATGTAGAGCGTGAAGTGGGGCACTTCACGGACGGCAGCTCTAAGATCGGCCGGGGGATGGGGAAGAGATTTGGCGTCAGGTCCATCACCTAGTCCCGTTGCTCCGTGGCACTTGAGGCAAGAATTTTCATAAAGCTTCTGACCCCGCTTCACGCTTTCGTCCTGGATTTTTTGCGAGACTTTTGTGGGGTGATGAGTCGCATCTAGCGGAACGATTCCGTGCCGAAGTTGGCTTTGTTTCGAGTAGTTGTCCTGCGATTGTGGATTGACTCTTGCGCAGCTCGCGAGGAGTACCAGTATCAGACTCATGCACACTAGTTTCATCACTACTCCTGTTTGATTCAGTAAACCGGAAGTTTGCTGTCAAGAGAATGACCTAGATCAGTTATTCTGCGGTGAAGGCTTCGAAAACTTTCACGGCCCAGTTCTGCGCCACCGCTGGCCCGCCAGGAAAGTAGAAGTGAATGCCGTCGCCACCGGTCGCGGGGTAAGTCGTGACCGGGAAGCTATCGAAGTAGGTGCAGAGGTCTCCGACGGCAGCGCGGGTGAGGCGATCGATTTTCTCGTGCTTGTCGGCCAGCTTGCGACTGGTCGGCATGCCCACCCAGAAGCACTGAGCGCCGCTGTTAACGATGTCCTGGGCCATGCGGCGCATGTCCTGCTTGATGAAGTCTTCGCTTTGAAAGTTGGCATAGTTCGTGGCGAGCGCCACGATCACATGGGTCGGCTTCGTCTTCGCAAGTAGACTTTGAAACTGAGGAACGGGCCCGGTGGTGCCCTGGCGAGTGGTTCTATCGGCGTCGCGCTCAAGATAGCCGCAGCTCGTGGTCGCCCCCTCGCGGTACCAGTTGGCGGCGATCGTTCCACATGATGTTGCCATCACAACCGGAACGTTGAGAGTCCGGAGTTCCGCATCGAGCTTTTGCCCGAAGGGCCCCACGGAGTGGGAGTCGCCGATAAAAAGAAGGGTACCTAGCATGATTTCTGACAGCATAGAGATATCTAAACACAAGTCGCCGTCGACTGCCAAGGAAGCTAGCTCTGCACGAGGGCCAAATAGATCGGCATGCCCAACGTGATATTAATGGGAAAGGTAATCCCCAGCGCCATCGGGATGTAGAGACCCGGGTCGGCGTCCGGCACCGCCAGTCGCATAGACGCCGGCACGGCGATGTAGGATGCGCTGGCCGCCAGCACGGCGAGCATGAAACGGTTCCCGACATCCGCCGTGACAAACGAACTAATGAACGCCACGGCCACTCCGTGGGCGAGAGGAAAGACGACGGCGAAGAGCACGATCGCAAAGCCGTAACGGATGCAGCCGCCGATCCGACGTGCGGTCACCATGCCCATTTCGAGGAGAAAGATCGAGAGGAACCCCTTAAAGATGTCGGTTGTAAAAGGCCTGATCCCCTCGGCCTGCTTCGAATCCGCGATCAAACCGATGACCAGGCTTCCGAGCACCATGACCACGCTGCCGTTGGTGAATGAGTGCGTGATGATGCCCGCGAGTCCACTGCGCTCGCCCTGCTGCTCACTGCGGAACTTGTTGATGAGTGTGACGCCGACGATGATCGCCGGTGCTTCCATCAAGGCCATGACCGCCACCATGTGGCCACCGAAGGTGATCTGCGAGTAGTCGAGGAAGTTCGCCGCCGCCACGAACGTCACCGCGCTCACGGAGCCGTAGGCCGCGGCGATGGCGCCGGCGTTGGCCACACCGACACGTGGCTTGAGGAGAAAGAACGCGGAGATGGGAATCACGAACGACATGAGAAGCCCGAACCCCAAGGTGGCGAGGATCTCGCCGTCCAGTGTGCTGTGGTTGAGTTCCTGGCCGCCCTTGAAGCCGATGGCGAACAAGAGGTAGAGCGAGATGAACTTGATGGTCTGCGCGGGAATCTCCAGATCACTCTTGATCACCACGGCCACGATGCCGAGGACGAAGAAGAGGAGCGTCGGGTTCGTGAGGTTGCTCAAGAGGATCTGGGTGTTCATGCCTATTCTTCTCCCTGCGCTTTCGTCCAGCCGGGCTTCTCGCCCATCACCTGGAGTTTTTCGATGTGCATCCAGGCCAGCCCCGCATCGGTGATTTTACGGAGGAGTTCGTAAATCTGTCGGTCCACAATTTCATCGCCGTTACGATTGAGAAAGCGGCAGCGCCAGTGGTCGACGCAGTCGGCTTGCGTTTCACCCGGGTAAACCTTGGTGCCGCGATTAGAAATCATCTTCAGCTTCACGGCACAGTCTGTAGCGAGTGTTTCAAGCGTCATCCCAAGCGTGCTCGCGTTTCCGTCGAAGCGCAAGAACACGTCAACGCCTTCGACCTTCGTGGGCATCGGCACGGGTGCCCGCATGCGCTCCTTCACGGTCTCCATCGCCACTCGGCGTGAAGGTCTGGCACTGAACTGCTGCGGCTTCTGTCCAAGGCGTGCGATGACCGCATCCGTGAAGACCGAGGTCGCCACTCCTGCCGCGTCTCCGGCGACGTCGCGAGGAGCGATGCCGTCCTCCAGTGTCTTGCGTAGGGCGTTCTCAACATTAAGCGCTTCCGCTTCGAGACCGAGGTAGCGCAGCATCATCACTCCCGAGAGGATCGCCGCACTGGGGTTGATGACGTCTTTTCCGGCATACTTCGGTGCACTCCCGTGGACCGCCTCAAAAATAGCGATGCCGTCGCCGACGTTCGCTGACGGAGCGAAGCCCAGGCCTCCCACGAGCGCACTCGTGAGGTCGGAGAGGATGTCGCCATTCATGTTGGTCGTGACGATGACGTCAAACTGTTCGGGCTTCTTCACCAGCTGGTGAGCGCAGTTGTCTACGATGATGTGGTGGGCAGCGATGTCGGGGTACTCCGCTGAGACCTCCTCGAAGACGCGCTTAAACATGCCCTCAGTGAACTTCATGATGTTGGCCTTGGTGGCGCAGTGGACGGACTTGCGGCCTTCGGCGCGGGCGAGTTCAAAGGCCGTGCGGATGGCTTTCTCGGAGCCCTTGCGCGTGATGATCTTCAGGCACTGGGCGACCTCGGTCGTCTGCATGTGCTCGATGCCGGCGTAGAGGTCCTCGACGTTTTCCCGCACGATCACGAGGTCAACTCCACGGCCGCTATAGGGTGTGCGTACACCAGCAAACTCACGCACCGGGCGGATGTTGGCGTAGGTCTCAAAAAGTTTCCGTAGGGTCACGTTAGCGGACTTCTCGCCGAAGCCCACCGGCGTCTCGAGTGGACCCTTGAGCACGAGACGCGTGCGCTTGATGGAGTCGATGGTTTCGGGTGTGACGCCGCTGGCGATGCCTTGCTTGAAAACGCTGGCGCCGGCCTGGCAGCCTTCGAACTCGATGGGCGCGCCGACGGCCACGAGGAGTCGGTGTGTCGCTGCGACGACTTCCGGACCGATGCCGTCACCGGGGATGAGAGTTGCGTGGATCGTCTTCATGGAGTGCTCCTTGGTGATACGAGTTTGCCAATTGCCGAAATCTTAGGGATAAATATTGAATTGTAAAAAGTGATAAACTTTATGTTAATCATTGCATTTACTAATGGATGAAAAAAATGAACTGGATCAACTACCACCACCTTTACTATTTTCTTCGCATTGCCGAGGCTGGATCCGTGAGCCAGGCAGCAAAGGCGCTGCGCCTCGGCCAACCGACGCTGAGTCTGCAGCTGAAGCAACTGGAAGACCAGGTCGGCGTGCTCTTCGAGCGGCGCAACCGACGCCTCTTTCTCACAGAGCGCGGCCAGATCGTGCTCAAGTACGCGCAAGAAATTTTCAGCCGCGGGGACGAGCTCAAGCGAGTCATTGAGCGTGGCGAACTTTCGCAGCAACGCACGATCTATCTCATGGCCCAGGAAGGCGTACCGAAGGCGATCATCAGTGCGTGCATCATCCGGATCCGCAAGGTCACCCAGGCCCGCGTCGTCGTTCGCGAAGGAGAGCTGAGCACGATCCAGCGCGAGCTCGAGCTCGGCCGCGTGGATCTCCTGCTCTGCGACCACGAGTACTCGCAGTTTTCCGGCATGACGTATCTTCCGGTGGCCTCGGAGCAGATGGCGATCTGGGCGTCGGACCAGCTGAAGAAAAAACTGAATCTGCGGCAGACACGGGCCATCGACCAGCAGGACTTCATTCTTCCGTCGCCGGGCCATCCACTGCGACTCAAGCTTGATCAGTATTTCCTCGAGAACGATGTCGTGCCGAACATCACGGTGGAAGTTCCAGACACGGCCCTCATCAAAGAGCTCGGCGTCCAAGGGGCGGGCTTGATCGCGCTGGGAGAAACGACGGTTCGGTCCTGGGTGAGGGCGAGGCGCCTCCATCTCGTGAAGCTGCTCCCCTTTGAGCAGACCTACTGGCTTGGCGTGGCCAAGAAAACGCTCAAGGACCCTTTCCTGGATGGTATCCAAAAAGAGTTCCATCAGCGAGCTCGGTAATAGATTTATTAAAGCAATTGTATTGGTTTGAATTATGTATAAAGCAATTTATCGCAGGCCGCGATAAATTGCTATCTATGAAAACAGATGTCTTTAAAGTCTTCTTCACTCTCGCTTTCATCTTCCTCGCACTCTATCTGCGCCACGACCTCACGAAGGGCCAAAAGCACGAAGTGCTCCACGGCTACGAGCTAAGAGCGTCGTACTAGCTAGAACGCATCCAGCGAAGCCATGCTCTTATCAGCGAACACGCAGAACCCCTGAGTCTCGTCGATGGCCGACATGGCGATAACCACGCTCCCGCCGCGCTTCTTGCACACCGCCGAACCGGGATTCTTACCGCCGTCGTTAGCCATGACGAGGGGCTCGCGCTTGAGCGTCTCGCGGAAGGCCTGGCATTTTTCTTTGGCGTGGTAGCAGCTGGTGTTCAGGAGAAACCCTCGCGGAGGGACCTGCACGAACTCGATGGCCGTGTTGCCGATGCTCCAGTTCTCTTTCACTTCGCTGGCTAGCGCCAGCGGCGCACACAGGAGGAACAAACTGAGGATCGTCGTCTTCACTCAGCGGCCTTGGAGAATGTTGAGGGAGATGGTGTTGTTCAGCATGAGATCACTGTCGACCCAGAAGCGGCCGGTGGTCCGGATCCCATTGTACTCACAGCTCATGAGACCCGAGCCATTGCGCGTGAGGGGAAAGTCGCAACTGCTGCCCCAGGAGTTTTGCACCAGGTAGCGCTTCTTTCCGTTGGGAAGCACTTCGGAGCTCACGATCGTCATGGCGTGGTAGCCGTGGCCCGCGATGCCCGGGAGCTGTCTGCTGCAAAATTCCGTGTCCACCGGCGCCGGGTAATTCATGAACGCGGTACACACGTCGACTCCCACCGCGCGCCCAGCGCAGAGAGCTCGTTCGATCTGCGCGTCGGCGCCCTGCCGGCGCGCCGGAGCCGAGACGCCTCTCGCGACGAGAGAGTCATCTGCTTGCACGTGGGGACCACGGACCTCGCCCAAGCTAGGATTCAGACGGATCTCTTTGCAGGTCAGCTGATTGAGCAGGCCCCGGTTCGTGTCGAGTTGCTCGGCACACCTCGGGGCGAGGATCGAAATGAGACTGCGCAGGCGTTCGCGCAGGCCACCGCTTTGCTGCTCACGCAACGATGCCGTCACCCGTGCGGCGAATTGTTCTATTTCGCCGAGACTCTGCTGGCTCAGGACTCCTGGGTCCACGCAGGTCGCAGTGCTACTGGTCGCTTGGCTTAGGTTCAGTCCCCGTCTTGTCAGAGTCGCATAGGCCGCCCAGGGATCGGTGCATTCGACGCGAGGAATCCGACTGTCACGCGCCTGAGTGGCCGCGTAGGTGATGTCCGCGCGGGGGAGCAGCGATTGCGCCAGTTCTCGTGCTCGCGCGGCCGGCAACGTCTGCACCAGTGAGGCTTCCACCTGTTGCGTCAGCAGATCTGAGAAAGCGCGTCCCCAATTGTTCGACGTCATGGCCACGCTTCGACCTGTCAGCTGCCTGACGGCTTCGGCGTTGAGACGGACATTGCGAGCGTTGGGGATCGGTGTACGGTCAACGTCGTAGTTGCGGCTGCGAAAACTCGCGAGTGCGTTTCGGATGGCATCGGCTTCCGTGGGGGAAACGGGTTTGCCGCACAGGGGATAACCAATGGTGCAGGCCTGCTCGATGAAAGACGCCGCGCTGATCATCTCGCTGGTGCGGGCCCCGAAGCTTATCGCCATGTAGTCCATGGTGCTCAATTCGCAGCTCTGGCGTTGCTCCACGAGGAAATTTGCGATGTTGTTTTCCAGGTTGGCCCAGCCCTCTTCAGAGACCCCGCGCAGAGAGCGTCGTTGCGAGTCAAAAAAATTGGCGACGAGCATGAGATAGTACGCCTGAACTCTGTCCGGGTCTTCCGAGCCGGAGCGCTCGAGGGCCTGGAAGGAACGCGAGTCGCAGAAGCCTTGCTCGCGGGCCGCGGCGAAGGCCTGGCAACCATCGCCTCCCTCCGTCACGAAGCTGCGATCGCCATTGTCCCTCACTCGCACGAGAGATGAGTTCGGCAAGTTCAGCACCTGCGCCCGATGTCCGGCGTAGGCCATGCCGAGCTGCTGATAGGATACGGGCTGCCGGCGGCCGAGGGCATTCTGGATCAAGAGCGATGCTTGGTTGGCGTAGCATGTCCCCAGCCCGTCCTGATCCTGGACCTGGAGTGGGGGAATGTTGACTGAGTTGCGAGAACCGCCGCACATTCCAGCGAGGGCCGAATTTGAGATGAGAGTGGCAGCGATGATGGAGAGCAAGGTCAACATGGCAAAATTCTAACATTATAAGAGCATAGGGCTCAACCCTGAAGGTTCCGTGCCGCTAACGTGAAGGAATTAGGTCGCGGGTAGGGCAAATATTATGGGCACAGAAAAAAATTCACACTCCGCAATCTCGGCTAGAAATTGAGGTACAAATTTGCCCATGAAAAATACATCATTCGTTCTTCTTCTCGTGACCCTCTCTCTTCTCGCGGCTTGCGGGAAAAGCAACAAGAGTGGGCAATCCTCGTCGCCGAACCTTTCACCGGTTCAAGGTGAAGAAGACGTGATCTCGGAAGGCTCTAAGCAAACGGTGCTCCAGCAGATTAACAAGTATCGCAAAGCTGCCGGCATTGCGGTTTTGCGCTACGACAGTACTTTGGAAAACTACGCCCAGGGGCACGCCGACAACGTCAGTGACGGGCGCAGTCCCCTCAGCGCTCGCCAGTGCACTCTGCGCAACGGTTCAACGGCCGTTCATTCGAACTGCGCTGAGTTCGTTCTGCGCGGTCAGTTCTTGTCGCAAGACGTGGTGACACAGTTGCTCGAAGCTCCGCGCAATCAAGCTCGCTTACAGGACCCGAGTCTTAATCGCGTAGGGATCGGATCTTCCCGGGATCGTCAGGGCCGTGCCGTGTGGGTTTTGTTGATGATCGGCACTCGCTAGAGCCATTTCCTGTCGTTGCGGTAGTAGTCGAACTCGCTCCAGCCCATCTTCTTTATTAGATTTTCATCGTCTTGAAGGCATCCGAGGATGCTTGAATTGCTGCGCATTTCGCCGTCGCGGTAGAGGTGTTCCGAGTCGCGAAACGTGAGATCGACCGCAGCTTGCGACATGCTTCTTTCCCATTCAAAGATCGGCCTCGCTTGCGCTGCGATTCCGTAGTCGAACACGAAGGGGACGGTCTCGCCGGCGCTGTTCTTGACCAACACGAAGGGTGCGGTGTGGTAGCGCCACCCGCTAAAGTTTCGATCGAACCGCTCCTTCGCGATCGCACTGGGAAAGAGGAGTGCGCCGTTCGCCTTGGGGGCGGCAAAAACCTTGCCCATTTTCACACCCATCTGTGCAGCGATCAAGGCGAGTTCGTGGCTTCTCGCGTAGCACCCATCTTCAAGGTAGGCCCCAGGAATGTGGGAGAGCTTCCTGAAATGCTCAAACAGAAGCGTGGCCTGCGCTTCATCGAGAATGCTGACGCTGACCCCTTGGTAGCTGCCCTCGAGCTGGGGCGCGATGGTGGTACCGGCGGCTTCCGCAGGAGTGGGGAGAGGCGCCACGAACCGCGCTTGCTCCTGGCAACTCAGGCCATGGCCAAGGCCCTCGAGGAGCTGCAGAGAGTTTTGCAGGTCGAAGCGAACGCAGGCCCCAGTGTGGTCGGCGCCGAGCATACCTATCACGAGCAAGCCTAAAGTTTTTTGTCGCATGGGTTACCTAGTTGTAGTCTTCGCAGGTGCAGCCGCTCTTCGCGCAGTCGAACTGGAACAGCGGCGAAGTCACACGGAGTTCTCTGACGGTGTCCGCGGCCGTGAACGTGACGGTGAGAGTGTCTCCGTAGTTCCACGACTGCTTCTGCTCCGTCGTGGCTTCATTTGACACGACTTTTTTTCGATAGGCCAGCGCGGCCTGCTTGTCGAGGAAAGGCCGCCCTTCGATGAGCGTCGGGCCATCCGCGTCTTCTCTGAAGTGTTTCAGCTCCCAGCGTTCGCTGCCCTCCGCGCTCTCGGTGGGCACGAGGTGCCAGACGAAAGCCGTGCCATCCTGAGTGTAGAAGGTGTTTTCCCAGTGTGTCTGCTCCGTCGCCGGGCCCAGAGGAGCGAGCTTCTGCCGGAGATCCTGCAGCTTAAGTCCGTCGATCGAGTCGAGCAGCGGTGAAAGATCCTTGCATTTCAATGTGTCCAACGGAGCGGCGAGCGTGGCCACCTGGTCAACTGTCGGCGGCCGCCCCTCGGGTAGTGCTGGCGCGGTTATCTGTGCGGCTACCGGAACGGTGGAAGCCACAGGTGTTGGCACCTGCTCACTTGAGAAAACATAAAAGAGACCAGCCGCGAGGCCCACGGCGAGCCCCACGAGGACGAAGCGGTTTAGTAGAAAGCGGGGCATTGCGTGCGGCCCGTTGACGTCTCTCCCCAGCGGGCCTCAAGCGAATCGTTCGGGTGCGACGACAGGAGGTTGGCCTTCACACGCCTCACAATTTCACGCAGACTCACGACGGAGTTCGCCTTGTAGCTGATCGGGCAATAGGCCAGAAGATCGGTCTGGCTTGACGCCGACGGGACTTCATCCAACAGCGCGCTCGTCAGCGCAAGCGTCGCCGGCAAGATGGTCGTGTCGGCCTGGCCCTGGCGCCAGGTTGTTTCAAGTGAAAGCACCATGGCCTTGAGGCGTCCGTCGCGCGAAGGAGTCGAGTGGGTATCGAAGTTCGTGTAGTCCATGCACTTGAGCTCGG
>JAIXOY010000083.1 GCA_027486525.1 Pseudomonadota bacterium | reverse complement strand
GCACCGAAGAAGCGCTTCGGCTTGTGGAGGGCGTTCGAGTCCACACCACCCGAAAGGATCTTGCCTGATGGGGGAACCACGGTGTTGTAGGCACGGGCAAGACGCGTAATTGAATCCAACAGGATCACCACGTGTTGCTTCGCTTCGACGAGACGTTTGGCTTTCTCGATGACCATTTCGGCCACTTGTACGTGGCGAGTCGCGGGTTCGTCGAACGTCGACGAAACCACTTCGGCGCGCACGGTGCGCTTCATGTCTGTGACTTCTTCCGGACGCTCGTCGATCAGAAGAACGATGAGCACGACTTCCGGATGATTGTCGGCGATGGCGTTGGCGATGTCCTGCATGAGGATCGTCTTACCGGCTTTCGGTGGGGCCACGATCAAGCAGCGCTGACCAAACCCCTGAGGAACGAAAAGATCGATCACGCGGGTTGAGTATGATGTTGGCTTGTTCTCGAGATTGATTTTTTTGTTGGGATAGTGCGGAGTTAAGTTTTCGAACAACACCGTTGAGCGGCGGTTCTCGGGAGACGCGTAGTTGATGGTATCAACTTTCAAGAGAGCGAAGTAGCGCTCGCCTTCTTTCGGCGGACGGATTTGCCCTACGACGGTGTCACCGGTACGAAGGCCGAAGCGACGAATCTGCGACGGAGACACGTAGATGTCATCGGCGCCGGGAAGATAGTTGTAGGTCGGAGAGCGCAGGAAGCCGAAGCCGTCGGGAAGAATCTCGAGCACACCGTCTCCGAAGATTTCGATGTTCTCTTTAGCGGTCTTTGTGAGAAGCGCAAAAATGAGTTCGTGTTTTTTGAGGTTGGCGGGGTTTTCGATCTGGGCTTCTTCCGCCAGCTTGGTGAGTTCTTCGATCTCTTTTTGGCGCATATCACTCAAATTCATGGAGACTCCTGCTTAAGCGTAACTAACAAAATATGGGGGCTATGTTTCATTGGGAATTTAAAATGGGGGTAAGTATCGCTTTAGGCGATGGCGTTCGGATGAATGACCGGGTTGATAGGATTTTCACCCCGCCCCGGACTTTTGTCAATCACTCCCTGGGGCAAAATTGAGACGGAGTCCCTTGTTACGGCAGGTTATACCTATTGCAGCATCCGTACCTTTTCCGTATAATCGTCTCATGCGTAAGATCATTCATCTCGATATGGACTGTTTTTTTGCCGCCGTGGAAATGCGCGAAGATCCCAGCCTCGTGGGGAAACCCGTGGCGGTGGGTGGCTCGGCCACTCATCGTGGTGTGATCTCGACGTGTAACTACGAAGCACGCAAATACGGAGTGCGTTCGGCCATGGCGACGGCCTACGCGATGAAACTTTGCCCTCATCTGATCTTGCGCAGACACAGCGGCCATCTCTATCGTGAGGCTTCCGAGATCGTGATGGACATCTGTCACAAGTACACCGACCTCGTGCAAAGCCTGTCGATGGATGAGGCCTATCTCGATGTGACTGACAGCGATCTGCCGCAAGGAAGCGCCACTCTCTTGGCGCAAAAAATTCGCCAAGAAATTTATGACGCCACAAAACTCACAGCATCGGCCGGCATCGCCACGAATAAACTTCTAGCTAAGCTCGCGTGCGAAAGAAATAAGCCGAACGGCCAATTTACTGTTTCTCCCGATAAAGTCATGGAGTTCATGACACCCTTACCGCTTAAAAAAATTCATGGCATCGGTAAAGTCACCGCCGATTATCTCTCGCAGCTGGGCTTCAACACTTGCGCCGACATCCTTCCCCTCACGCGCTTTGAATTGATCGCACGTCTGGGAAACATGGGTGACTGGCTCTTCGATGCGTGTCGTGGCCTCGATGACCGTGAGGTCATCACGGAATGGGAACGTAAAAGCCTCAGCGTCGAGACGACATTTTCTAAAGACCTTTCTGATCCAGAAGACATGCGATGCGCCCTCGTCGATCTTGTGACCGAGCTGCAAGAGGGCCTCGAAGAGTATCCGGAGAAAAAAGTTCACGGACTGCAGGTCAAGATCAAATACCATGACTTCAAGCAGACCACCATTGAGCGGGCAGGCATGGCGATTGATGCTGAGAACGCCTGGGCGCTTCATCTCGAACGCTGGGCGATTGATCCCCGTCCCATTCGGCTCCTAGGTGTCTGCGTGCGCTTCGTGAGTGAAGAAGAAAGCCCGCAACTCACCTTTGACGCTCTCACAGCTGCAGGGTAAAACCCTCCCATGGACTTACAAGGTAAACGCTTCCTCGCCATCGACTGGGGTGAAAAATTCATCGGCATAGCCACCTATCACGTGGGCAGCGATCCGATGATCCTCGCCTGGGGTCGCTTGAAGGGCGGCAGTTTTGAAAGTGTGTGGCAGCAGCTCAAAAAAGTTCTCGAAGATGAATCCATCGATGAA
Source organism: Pseudomonadota bacterium (assembly GCA_027486525.1). Lineage (GTDB taxonomy): Bacteria > Bdellovibrionota > Bacteriovoracia > Bacteriovoracales > Bacteriovoracaceae > UBA6144. Next base: position 209 of record JAIXOY010000083.1, on the reverse strand, counting down.
GTTGTGGTGGGCGTTCCCTTCTTAACCGATGGCAAGGCCGGCTCGATGACGCACAAGGCACGACAGTTCCTGAACGAGCTGATCAAGGTTTGCTCACTGCGCGTCCACGAGCAGGACGAAACACTCTCGACCTTTGAAGCTGAAGAGCGCATGAAACGCTCCCCTCGCTATAATTTCCAAGTGAACCTGTCCGAAATTGACGCCGTTTC
>JAIXOY010000154.1 GCA_027486525.1 Pseudomonadota bacterium | reverse complement strand
TTGAGCTTCTGAGTGATCCCGCGACAGCTGTACTTGAACACCCCGCCAAACAATCCTAGGAAAGGTTTGAGCCAAGCGCGCTGAGATTTGATCACGTAGGGTGCCGGCACAACGCTGACGGCGAGGCGAGAAGCCGCCACACGACGGCGTACGGAAGGAATGCGGAACGTGCCGTCGTCGTTGATCTTCGCGTACGACACACCTTCTTCCGGATTTTCTGGCAAGTAGTACGGGTGCGCATACCACCGGTCCGTCTTCACGTAGAAGATGACTTTAAATTTGCCGTAGGCGTCCTGAGGAATGCCCTTCAGGTGGCCGGCGATGTGTGAATCGCGCACGATCTCATCGACTTTCAGTTCGGTGTTCCGGCAAGCGTAGTTGTACTCTTTGAGGATCGCACGGGTTTCACTCTGCCAGCTGCGACCAGCGGCAAAGGCCTGGCCGGAAATAAAAAATGTTACGATAAATACAAAGCTCGTGAAAATTCGCGTCATGGTTCATCCTTCGTTATCTGGTTCTTTTCTATTTTCCGTCTGGACGTCTGTTCGTACAATGGGGAAGAAGTGCCGAGGGGGCCCATGCTAGAGTCACTCAAGAATGTCGGTTGGAGTGTGGAGCGAGATTGGCTAAGTCACCAAGATCTCTCTGATCTCACGGTCGCTTTCCAAAATTGGAAAGCGGAGAACCGTTTTACTCCAGCACGGATTGGCCAGGGGCAGAGTCTCCAGCAGCATGGGGGCATTCGGGGTGATGAGACGTGGTGGTTTGACCTCGCTGCGCCACCGACAGAATTACTGCCGATTCTCCAGCGTGTTGAAGCGCTCAAAGTTGAAATGAATCGCTCACTTTTTCTCGGTCTAAAAGACTGGGACGTCCACTTGGCGAGTTATCCGCCGGGTGCGGGTTATAAAAAACATCTCGACCGCCATCAACTGCAATCTTCGCGCAAACTCTCTCTCGTGCTCTACTTGAATGAGAACTGGCAGAAAGCAGACGGCGGAGAGTTGGTGATCTATAATCAAGCAGGAGAAGAGCTCACACGCGTAAGTCCTGAGGGAGGGACGTTGGTGATGTTTCTGAGCGAGGATTTTCCTCACGAAGTTCTACCGGCCAAGCGCGAGCGACGTTCGCTCACGGGGTGGTTTCTCGATGCCCCACGAGGAGTGGTATGAGTTGTGCTCTCTGTGATCGTGAAAAACTTTTGCTGGCCGGAAAATATCCCTACCTCATCCATGAGTTTGAAAACTCCTGGTGGCTCTTGGGTGAGCATCAGTATTATGCCGGCTACTGTGTCCTGTTGCTGAAAGGCCACGCCCGGGAAATGACCGAGCTTTCTGCTCAACGATCAGCCGCGGTCTTCGGCGAACTCTTAAAAGCCCACAAGGCCATTGAAGCCGCCTTCAAACCTCACAAGATGAACCTGTGCAGTCTCGGAAACGTGGTTGATCACGTTCACTGGCACTTATTCCCTCGCTATGCGGATGACCCAAAGCGCGAAAATCCACCGTGGCTGCAGATGCAAGAATTTGCCACGAAAAACATCACGGTTTCCGAGGCCCTTCCTACTATCGCAAGGCTGAAGAGTTTCTTAGAATAACTGCGAACCTCCAACGCAGGAATCGCGCCATGCAAATCTCCCAACGAGTTCAAAAACTTGCCGAATCTGAAACTCTCGCCATGAGCCGTCGCGCCAACGAGATGAAAGAGAAAGGCATCGACGTCATCAACATGAGTTTGGGGGAACCCGATTTCAAGACGCCCGATTTTTTGAAACGCGCGGCCAAAGATGCCATCGATAAAGATTACTCTTACTACACTCCAGTTCCCGGCTACAAAGAGTTGCAGGAAGCTGTTTGCCGCAAGTTCAAACGCGATAACGGCCTGGAGTACAAACCGAATCAGATCGTCGTTTCAACCGGCGCCAAGCAATCCATCATCAACGTCATCATGGCGGTGGTGAATCCGGGCGATGAAGTTGTGCTGCCGGCGCCGTACTGGGTGAGCTACTCGGAGATGGTGTCTCTCTTCGAAGGAACAGTCGTTGAGGCGCGCACCGGCATCGAGACTGATTTCAAGATCACGCCGGCGCTCCTCGAGAAGTACATCACGCCGAAGACGCGCGTCTTCTTGTTCTCCAGTCCCTGCAATCCCACCGGCACGACGTACACGGAAACCGAATTGCGCGCGCTGGGTGAAGTCTTCAAGAAACATCCCGACGTCGTCATCATCTCTGACGAGATCTACGAGCACATCAATTTCGAAGGCAAGACTTTCTCTCTCGCAGCGATTCCTGAATTGTTCGAACGCACCGTCACCGTGAATGGTCTTTCAAAAGGCTTCGCCATGACGGGCTGGCGCCTCGGTTACATCGGCGCTCCGAAGGCGATCGCTGACGCCTGCGTGAAGATTCAAGGTCAGTTCACCAGCGGCACCTGCTCCATCACGCAGCGTGCGGCCATTGCCGCGATGGACATGGACCCCGCAGAGATCACGCCGATGCGCGAAGCCTTCCGCAAACGCCGAGATCTGATCGTGAAACTCTTCAAAGACATTCCGCACGTGCAAGTGAACAACCCGCAAGGCGCGTTCTACTTGTTCCCGAAAGTGGATTGGTACTTTGGGAAGTCCGATGGGAAGACCACGATCAAAGACGCCAAAGATCTTTGCATGTGGCTGCTTGATGAAGCGAAAGTCGCGCTCACTCCCGGAGGCTCATTCGGTGCACCGGAATACTTCCGACTTTCCTATGCGACCAGCGAAGAAAAGATCACGGATGCGTGTACGCGCATTAGAACGGCTCTGGGGAAGTTGAAATAAAATCCTTTGTCGCGCTTTTTCTTGTGTCGTCTTTTGCCAAGGCGGCTTGAATCTTACCGAGCAGAAACTCTGCGTGTTCTCTATTGGCGAGAGCTGAGGGGTGACCATCGCGAGGGATCGTGTAATCCTGAAGGGGATGCTGCAGCTTCGGTGAGGGTTGCCAGTATTCAATTCCAGCGTCGTCTAATGCCCGTAGAAAAGCGGGCGTCTCTTTTTCCGTAAAGCTCGGTGAGTTGATAAAGTTCATCCAGGTGACGACGAAGCGCCCGCGCGGGAAGCGTCGCAAATACTCCGCTTTGATCGCCAGCAAGTACCGTACGACCACGGCATTGAATTCCTGTGGGTTGCCCGCATTGAAGTGTGAAGTGAGGCGTAGCCACCACTCGTCGAGGTGGGCACCCTTGATCAGTTTGGCCACTTTGAAATCCCAGAACTGATATGACGGGAACGAGTGCTCTAGCTTCTTGTCGAAGTTGGGTGAAAACGGCGGTGCCCAGTGGAGGTAGCGCCAGGTTCGTGTCACGCGCTCAAAATGATCGCTGAAAAGGGTGTAGATGAGAATCCCTCTTTCTTCTGGATACACCTTGTCCCAGAAAAAATTTCGCCAGATGTAGAGCGCTTCATTTAGGCCTCCACCACGAGCTCCCATGTTCACAACCCTAAACGTTTTAAGCTGTTCTTCGAGGAGTGCTGCAAAAGTGGCTTCGCTTTCTACGCCGGAGCCGTAGGTCCAGGAACAGCCATTGAGAAAGAGATGACGATCTCTGACGGCATCCAACTTTCTTTTACCCGTGATGCGGAAACCATAAGTGTCATGGTAGGCGAAGTTTTGTCGGACAACTTCTCCATCAGTGATTTTTTTGGTTAGGCTCTTTGCCTTATCGGCTTGCCATGCGCGGAGTGAGGTCAGGTCTGTGGACGGGGCATGGGGCGGGACGGTAGGTGCTTGTCGCACGAGTGTGACGGTAATCTCTTGGGCGACTGCCAGCGACAGATGGGAGAGAATGAGAAGCACAAAAAGCATGACCTATTAAATCGCCGGCCGCCTTCATTTGCAAGTTCGCCGAACCTACTTCTCCGACTGCCGGATGCGAGAGAGGAGAAACTCCCCGTGTTCGCGGTGGGCCTGCGCAGAGGGATGGGCGTCTCGTGGGATGCGGTACTCGTCGGGTGAGTGGCTGAGCTCTGCGGAAGGTTCCCAGTAGTCGATCTCGGCGCGCTTGAGCGCGGCAAGAAATCCTGGCACGTCACCTGGGGCAAACGTGGGAGGTTGGAAGTTCATCCAGGTCAAAACGAAGTGGCCCTGCGGATACCGCTTGAGGTACTCCGTTTTCATCGCCAGGAGGTAGCGAACCGTGACCGACGTAAATTCTTCCGGGTCTCTATCCATGAAGTGGGAGGTGAGCCGGAGCCACCAGTAGTTGAGACCGAGAGCATTCATGACACCGGCCAACTTCTTTTCCCACAATTGGCCCACGGACCGGGAGGATTGTAGCTCGTCATCGAAGGCCGGTGCGTGCTCATTCGCCCAGCTCAGGTAACCCCAGTTCCGTGTGAGTCTCCCGTAGTGAGCCGGAATGAGCGTGAAAACAAAGAAGCCCGTCGTTTCCGGATAGACTTTCTGCCAGTCAAAATTTCTCCAGAGGTAGAGGGCCTCGGCCGGACTGCCTCCGCCGACGCCCATGTTGACCACGCGATGCTTGGGGAGATGTTCATCGAGCCAACCGAAGAACGTTTTCTCCACCGCGAGACCCATGCCGTAGGTGAAGGAACAGCCACCCAAAAAAATATGGCGTGTCGTCGGCGTCGCTGCGTGAGGCCGGTCCGTGATCCGAAACCCGTAGGCATTGTGGCGAGCCGTGTACTCGTAGACTTTTCCCTGCGCATCCAACTTCCGGGCGACGATCTTAGCTGCCTTCGCGGGCCAGAGATTCAACGACTCCGTATTGGCTCCGGGTGAGAGAGGAGGCAGGACGGGACGCTGAGTCTCGACGATCTCCGTGCGTAGGTCCGCCTGCGCAGAGAGGCTCACGAACGGCAGCAAGAGGAGAGTGAGAATGGGCCACATGTCTCATTAAACCGTTGGCCCATCTCATTTGCAAGTTAGTTGAGCTTACTCAGGGTCATGTCAAAAGTACCTCGGCCCACCTTCTCACCGTTGAGAATTTCATCCTTAAAATTGATGACAACTTTCCGTCTTTCTTCCAGAGGAAGAGCGCTCAAGATAAGATCCTTGTCGTTGAGCCCATCACCTTCCCAGTAGCTTTGGGTCACGAGCTGCCGGTAGCCACGCAGGCCAACTTTGAAGTGGATGTGCGGCGGGCGTCTCCACGTCTCAGACGCATCGTAGGCACCGGGCTTGATCGTCTTGAAGCGGTAGCGCCCCTGCTCGTCCGTGCGCATGACTCCGTAGTACTGGAAGTTTGGATCAAGGGGCGTGCCGCTCGTATCCGACGGATGGTTGTAGCGGCCAGTGTGGCAGGCCTGCCAGATTTCGACGATGGCACCCTTGATGGGTTTGCACATGTCATCCGTCACGACGCCTTCAACGATCATCACCTCACCCGTCGCACGCACAGCGGAGTTACCGAGGCGTGTGAGGTCGATGTCCGAGTCCGTGGGGAATTCCACCGGATAAAACGGGCCCAAGGGTTGCTTGGCGGTGGGACGAAAGTCGCAGGAGTCCGCCAGCGCCTTACCTGCAAAACCTAAGGCACCGATCAAAAGACCTGAGCTGGAGAGAAAGCGACGACGAGAAGATTGCATGGGGACTCCTTTGGGTGACATGGAAGTAACCCAAAGGAGCTAATAGATATAATGAATGGAGCTAATTGATCTCATAAGCTTATTTAATGCCTAAAAACTGATAGAGCGAGCGCTGAACCCAGAGAGGACCGATCAAGAGAAAGGCGAGGTCTGTAAGAAAGGATGGGCTCTTGCCCTCAAGCTTGTGCCCATAGAACTGCATGATCCACGCGACCACGAACGTGACGATGCTGGCCTGGAGAAGCAGTCCAAGGCTCGCGACCCAAGCGCAGATAGAAAGCATGATGAAGGTCTGCACGATCATCCCCAGAAACATGGCGACGTTCAGGCTTAGGTAAAAGCCCAAGGCCCCGAGAGCAAACAGCGAAGCCCAGTTCAAGTAAGGCACTTGAAGAAAAATGGCCGGCACCGGAATGGACCACAGGATTCCCAGGACGGAGAGCATGATGAACGGCACACAAACTTTGTGAATCAGTTGGTTCGTCTTGTTTTGATGACTCACAGAATACTCCGTCATCCATTCTTCAAATGTGCGCATTATTTCGCCTTCGTAGGGGTTTCAAGTATCTTTCTTACGGCATCGCTATGCTTCATGCCCTTGTCTCGACAGCCCGGATAAAAGTCTTTCTTTCCTTCTCCGCGGAGGGCTTCGCTACAACCTAAAATGTAGGACTGGCGAATGTGCTCCAGCGTCGACTCGACGGAGACCGCAGGGTCTTCCGTAGCCGGCGGAGTAGTGCTACAACCAATCATCGTATGAATAAGCAGCAGCCCCCAAAAAACTCTCATGGCGATGATTCTAGCACAGAATTCAGTGCGCCTGTGCGCGCCCTTTCCCATAAAGGGCATGGGGTTGTGACTCACCCTGATGGCCGCGTGCTCTTCGTCAAAGGAATCTGGACTGAGGAAGTAGGCCGCTTCCGTGTTTCGGATCGCACTAAAAGCTACGAGACCGCGGAACTGGTCAGTCTAGATGAACGTTCTTCTGATCGAGTCACTCCACCTTGTCCCCACGTCGACACCTGCGGTGGGTGTCCGTGGATGATGGTGAACGAAGAGGCCCAGGCCAGGGCGAAAGAGCAACGGATAACATTCTTGTTGGATAAAAACGGCATCGCTGTGACTGAACGCCGTCCTCTCTTACGTTCACCAGATTTTTTCGGCTATCGCAATCGTGCGCAATTTAAAACTGACGGTAAGCAGATTGGCTACGTGAGTGAGGGAACCAACGTCCTGGCCCCGATTGAAGACTGTCTCGTGCTCAATCCTCCGATGAGAAAACTTTTTCAGGAACTTCGCCACGCGCTTCCCCAGACTGCGTGGCAGCCGACCGGCCGGTTCCCGTGGAGCTATCTGGATGTGGATGATCAGCAAACCCTGAGAGATGTGGTGCCCAATCGTCGCCTCCCGTTTCGCCAAGGCAACACCGCACAGAACGAGCAGATGAAGAGGTGGATTGCGGAGACGCTGAAAGATGTCTCGCGCAATGTTCCTCTCATCGAAGCTTTCTGTGGTTCGGGTAATTTCACCCAGGCTCTCGTGAGCGCAGGGTTCAAGCAGATTCTGGCGGCCGAAGTGCGCGGCAGTGCGCTTGAAGAATTACGCGCGAAGAACATGCCCGGAGTGCAGAGCCTGGAAATCAACATGAACGAGAAGACTGTCTGGCCGCAGCTGGGTCGGCAAAGCCCCCAGGCCCGGGTGTTGATCGTCGATCCACCGCGGGAAGGTCTGGAAGAGCGGGCAGGTCTCTTTGAGTCACTGCCGCAGCTCGAAAAGATTGTGTATATTTCCTGCGAGCCCACGACCTGGGCACGGGACCTCAAGGATTTCCAAAAGAGCGGCTGGAAAGTGGCGCATCTTACTCCACTAGACATGTTCCCCCACACACCCCACGTGGAAATCTTAAGCCTTTTGACCCGCTAGATTTGTGATACCATTTTTCTATGAAAATCATCTTCCTGCATGGGTTCCCCGATAACCCCGAGGTCTGGCGCCATTGTGTGACCCACTTCGAGGGTCGGGCCGTCTGCCGAACTCCGGAATTGCATTCGCTGCCGTTTGAAAAACAGATCGCGCGGATCAATGAGATGAGTGCAGAAGATGCAGCGATCATTCTGGTGGCCCACGATGTCGGCGGGGCCCTCGCGACGGAGTATGCCGCTCGCTATCCTGCGAAGGTGGTGCAAGTCGTCTTGGTGAATTCCATTGGCCTGGCGATGTTTGCGCATCGCTTGCGCATGTTGGAACAGTTGCTGCGCTCAAGCTACATGAGTGTGTTCCTCAATCCCTTTGTGACCACGCTCACGTTGCGTCCCTTCGCGAAGATTCTTCTGCGCGTGATCTACGACCTCGGCGGCTTGCCCGCTGACGACCGCCTGCGCACAAACTCCGCCGAGGTCTTGGATGGCCTAGCGCGCTTCAAAGAACTCATGTGGCAAATTCCCAAGAAGATCTTCGAGCCCGGTGAGCCGCTGCTGATGCCGGTGGAAGTCATTTTATGCGACAAAGATAAGCTGCACATGACACCGAGTTCAAGCGAGCTTCAACGGTTTTTCCGCGACGCTCGCCTGCACTCGTTGGCCAGCGGGCACTGGCCCATGAGAACGGATGCTGAAGCTTTTAACCAGCTTTTGGATAAAGTTCTCAAGCTAAGCTAGGTCGAAAAACAAAATCTCCGTGTCACCGACAGCCTCCATCGACGGATGCTCCTCGTGAGTGAGCGCCACCGCATCGCCTGGCTTCAGTGTTTCGCCGTGAATCTTCACTTCACCTTTCACCACCTGTAGCCATCCGTGCCGCTCTTTCGTGAGTGGAAGGGCCAGTGTCTGCGGTGCCAGCCATCCAACCCATAACTGGGCATCCTGCTTGATCGCAACGGAACCATCCGCTCCATCGGGAGAGAGCACGCGTACGAGCTTGCCAGTTTTAAACTTGGGCAAAAAAGATTTCTGTCCGTAGGCCGGTTTCAGGCCGAGCTCTTGCGGCTGGATCCAGATCTGCAGCAGGTGGGCTTCTTTCTCCGCGGCGTTGTACTCCGAGTGAGCGACCCCGGTTCCGGCACACATGTACTGCACTTCTCCGCGACGAATCACTTCGACGTTCCCCATGGAGTCTTTGTGGGTTAGCTCGCCGTCCACCATGTACGAGACAATTTCCATGTCGCGATGAGGGTGCGTCGGGAAGCCACTGAGACCCGCGATGCGATCTTGGTTGATCACGCGCAAGCCACGAAAACCCATGTGCTGCGGGTCGTAGTAACCGGCAAAAGAAAAAGTGTGATAGCTATCGAGCCACCCATGTTCTGCATGGCCGCGTTCTTGTGAGCGTCGAATTTTCATCATAAGTCCTCCTTGGCTACACTATAGGCCCGAAGAGGTTGGTTCGTAAGTGGCAACAGTTGGGACTTATTGTCTCGATTTTGGCAACAATGGTCTTTGGGACTGTGGACAAGGTTAGGTGTAGAGAAAGCGCAACAAGCGCTGATAGCGTGGCTTCTTGATTTTCATGTAACGCTTCATCATCACGCGGGCCTTGCGTAGGGCCTGCATCTTGCGAGAACTCCAGCGGATCGTGGCGGGGAGAAGAATGAAGTGACGACGCCAGAACGAGCGGTTGGCGTAGGCCACGTTGACGACTTTTCTCATCCCGGAAATCAGCACGAATTGAAAGAGCACAAACATGATCGCCATGGCGGCGAAGGTTCTCAGAAAGCCATACTGCTTCACGGACGCGTTGTAGATGTCGAACTGCAGAGGTACGTGATACGCCTCGTCCTCCATGTGCATCTGGTTCAGCACAAACCACGGGTCCTGCGGGTCCATGTTGGAAGACTTCAGGTCCTCCATGTGAGTCATGGAGAACGCTTCGAACTTGGCGCCGATCAACGTAAACGCTAGTGGATTGATCTTCAGGCTCAGGCCACTTAAAAAACGGAAGAGGCGGTTTTGCATGAAGCTCGTGGGGCCATCTTGCTGCGACAGAAAGTGCTCATAGGCCAGCGTGTGGTAGAGCTCTTCGCGCGCCACGAGACGCATGCTGCGCTTGATGAGGGGGTCGAGGTGCTCTTCCTTGGGACGATAAAAATAGAACGCCTGCACCAAGGTCTTCTCGAGGAAGATCTGCATCGACGAAATGAATTCGATGTTAGTTTTGTAGGCGAGCAAGCGTTCTTGAGGTGTCGTGTCAGCAAAAAGAGAAGAACCTTCCAGCGGCGTGAGCAAAGGGTAGTAGCGCTCGGAGGTGATCCGAAGGTCTCGGCGCTGAAGGAACTCCACCCACTTCTGCTTGAAGACAGACTCCCTGGCCAGGTAGGTTTCCATTAAGCGCACGTTCGGTTCCATGGGTGGATTTTACTGTAGTGGAATCGCTACCGGGACCGTGTTGAAAAACTTACACGAGCTCGCGGCGTTTCGTGCCGTAGACCTGAGTGAGGATCTTGATGTGCTCCTTATCGGCGATGCGCGAGCCGGGGCCCAGGTTCGACTGAGTGGAGATGAACACGTCTGCGCCGATGGTGATGGGCTGGAAGACGAGCTCAGGGATGCCCTCTTTCTTAGGGATGGCGAGATGGCAAGACAGCACAGCGCCGCCCACGAACGTCCGATCTCCCACGGTGAGATGCGTGCGATCGAGGATTTTCACGTCCGGGGCCCAGTACACCATGCGACCGATCTTGCTCCCCCACAGTTTCAGCCAATTGCTGTAAATGCCGGGTAATGAATTTAAGATTCCTTCGATGAAAGGGAAAATGAGATAAATCATCTGCAAACGGTGAGCGATCATCCAGCCTGAAGGGTCCTGTTCCGGGCCGAGTTGCTGGCGACCCAGTTTCACGGGAATGGCGAGGCGGATGACTTGGTAAAGCAGAGGGCTTAGAAGATAAACGAGGAAAAAGACAAATCCGCCGACCTGCCACGAGGGAGTTTGAATGAACTTCACGAGGGCGCAACCGATCGCCGCGATCTGCAACGTCGGATAGAACCACATGGCCCGCTCAATAAATTTGCCGAGGAATCTCATGGCTCCCTCGAAAGTAGCTGTGTTTCTTTATTCGTTTTAAAAAGCAAGGTGGCGGCATCGACCGACTTCGAGAAGCGGTACCATTGCGTCCACGGCACGGTGTTGGGAAAGGTTTCTTTGACATGGTGATACTCGTAGCCAGGAAGATTGGGGAAGACGTGGTGAATGGCGTGCTGGTTAAACCCCAGCAGAACCCAGCGCGTGACCCACGCAGGAAAAATCAAATTGCGACAGAACGCATCTTGGTCTTTCACATGGTAAGTGGTGGCCTTCGTGAAATGTTCGTCTTGGGCGTCACCTTGATCAATGTGCACGTGCTGAGAAAACAGTAACGGCTCACTGACGCTCATGAAAATCACCCAGGCCGGCAACCAGGCCTTGAGCATGAATATCGGGAAGACTGCAAAGAGACTCACCAGCACAACCGCAAGACCAATCTGGCTGGTGAGCACGGCGGCCTTGTGCTCCGGGAAAATTCGTAGAATTTTTCGAGTGTTCCAGAAGGAGCGCAAAGAGTACGAAAGCGCAAACACGGGAACCCAGTACTTCCAGCAAAAGTTAATGAACTTGATCTCCGAAGCCTTGAGATCGCTGTATTCGCGATCAATCATGGTGGGGTCTTGGAAACGATTGCCGGACCAGCGGTGGTGCTGGGAGTGGATGAGCACCCATGGCCAGTAGGGGATCGCGGGACTGAACGAAACAATGAAACCTACGATGTGCGAGATTCTTTTGTTACCCAGGAAAATGCCGTGGCCGAGCTCATGCAACAGCACTTGGCCGTTGATGAATGAAAGAATCAAAAGCACTTCGCCCAACAGATAGAGCGCTGTCGATTCAGAAAGAGCGAGCATGATTGAAACTGTGGTGAGAGCAAAGAATATCGCCACGTGCACGTAGCCGGGCCAGGAGCGCGCGATGCCCTTCAAATCCTTGCGGTATTGGCGATAAACGGAGTCTTGCATGATGCCTCTATGATACCTGCCCAGAGGGCAGGTCCGGAGAACGGCGATACTAATTACATGTCAAAAGTTTTGACATTTGAGTTTCATGCAGAGGGCGTTTACCCTGGGTAAGTATGGAGATTTTTATCAATGGGCTCTACGTCGTCGCTACGCTCATCATCCTCGGTGAGGTGGTGTGGGACCGCTATCGCGGCAGAGGCCTCTACACGCCCCGGGACAGCTTCCAATCACTGTATTTGATGTGGGGCTTCTGGGCGCTCTTTACGCTCACAAAGATCGCCGCTCAGCGCTTGGAAAACTCCCTGAACTTGCCACCGCAAACCATCTCCATGAATCACGTTCTTCCTTGGGTTGTGCTGACTCTCAGTTACGATTTCATCTACTACTGGATTCACCGTTTAGAGCACGCATGGGCCTTGGCCTGGAAAAGCTCCCACATTCATCATCACTCTTCGCGCTACATGACATTCTTAACTGGCTTCCGCTCCAGCATTTGGCAGCCGATTTATTCTCTGCCGTTTTTGCTGCCGTTGTATGCCATGGGGTTTCGCACCCCCGAGATTTTCGCCACGGTGATCTTGAATAAGCTGTATAACTTCTGGGTGCATCAGCAGCACGTCGGAAAAATTGCGTGGATGGATGGCTTGTTCAACACACCGTCAAATCATCGGGTGCATCACGGACGCAATCCGCAATACATCGATAAGAACTTCGGTGGCATTTTTATTCTCTGGGATAAGCTCTTTGGCACTTACGAAAAAGAAGTTGAAGCCGTGAGTTTCGGAGTGAGTATCGATCCTGAGCCGCTCTCGCCACGTGAAGTGTTAGGAATGGGTTTCAAGCGCGTCGACGTTTCGCCCGCCACTCCAGCACTCCAAAAGCCACAGACGTAGTGGTTGCCACAAAGAGATAACCGAGGCCAATCTTAATCGCCAGTGAGACTTCGGGGTATTGCAAAGCGATCAGCGCAGAGAGGGCGAAGCTTGCACCGAGCACAAAGAAACATTCCGGGGCGTAGGAGTAGGCTTTTTCTTCCGGCGACATCTTGGCGGTTACCAGAACATTGCTCAGCTCCAGCTTCCCAAGCTTAATCAAGAGCGTGTCGTGGTACCACACGAGGAAGCCTTGCACACAACCACAAGCGATGGTCAGCGTCGCCATCTGCGCCCAGGTCAATGGGTAGAGCACCGTCGCAAAGCTCACCAGAAAGAAACTGGTGTTCATATTGCCGGAGATTTTAAAGCCATGGTGAGCGTAGTAATTCCCGATGCGGAAGGGTGTGTTAAATTTCCATTTCTTCAGCACGTTCACGGCGATTCCTGGCATGATATATCCATAGAGCACTGGAACGAGGATCAGAAACCACGCGAAGTCCGTACCATGCACACCAGACCAGTGCTGGAAAAAGTAGTACAGCGCCGGGAACGGGTAAACATAGATCCAGAAGTTCATGAAGTGTTTTTGCATGTACTTTAAATTTAGAGGGAAGATGTGAACTGCGCAAGCTTTGCGGAATACTGGCCGTTGTATCTGCACAATCATAGCAAAGAGCTTACGCGTCAGCTGCATTTCTGGAGCCTGCTGATCTATTTCCTGTCATGGCCCGCGAGTTATCTCATCGGGCACTGGTGGCCGATCCCTGCTACTTTGGTGTTAGGTTACGTCGTAGCGTTCTTCACGCACACCTTCATCCAGAAAAGCCCGTTTAACTTAAAGCACCCGTACTGGGGCGCTTTGGCCAATCTCAAGATGTTTTTCTTGA
>JAIXOY010000235.1 GCA_027486525.1 Pseudomonadota bacterium | reverse complement strand
TGTTCCACCGAGAGTAATCCACCGAGAGAGTGGCCCGCCAGAATCACGCGATCTCCCAGCTCGAGCGCCAACTCATAACCCATGTCCACTTCCGCGCTCCACTGCGCGTTGGTGGTGCGGTCAATCGAGCGCATGTCTTTGTCGTAGTGACCGGGCAACAAGACCGTCACGACGTTGTAGCCGGCCTTGAAAAACGCATTCGCCATGCCTCGAAAATGCAACGGCGAAGAATAGATTCCGTGCACCAGCAACACGCTCTTGGCGGTTTTATATCCATGAGTCAGACGAAACGGCAGGTGGCGTTCGTGCGAGACGGTCGCCTGTTTTTGGGCGAGGTACTCGTCCCAAGTCAGGGCGTTTGCAGTCATGGGTAGAACCAACATGAGAAGAAGAACTTTAATCATTTTCAATACTTCTCAAAGGCGTCAGGCGCCGTCAAATGCCCCCCTAAAATTTATAGGAATGAGTGCCGTACTAAGAGTTATGACGGCTTTACGCTATGGACAGGCGGTCTATCACAGGGACGATTTCGATCCGGAGCAGCCCTGTCAGCCCAGTCCTATTCTCGAGTTTCGACAAGTGTGGGCCGAAGGCCGACACTGGCGACCTCGCCCAGGAGACCGCACCACACTCCTCCTGCTCAAGCGCCACATGCCGAAGCAAGTCTCATTCGAGCGCGCCTATCGTGGCTGGCGTGCCTCCGGGGCGAAAGAAGAACGTGAGCTCGGAGAGGGCCGCGCCTTTTTGCGGTGGCTACAAAAACACGAACTCAGCATCGCGTGGGAAGCGCGCGACATTGAGCTGCATCCCTACTTCGCGCTACCCGATTCTCCTCGCCACGATCCCCATGACGAAACCGCTCACGGACTAAGCTTCGCCGTTGCGCCGGTCAAAGTCGGGCCCCGGTTGGTGAAACTGTATCTCGCCGACGAAGATGTTTTGCGCTTGTTGAATCTTCCCTATGGCCATGAAATGGATTTCCTCACCCTGGTCACAGAATACGTGGGACAGCGTCATCAATGGCAAGCTTGGCAGGCCCCCGCCCCACCGTTTGTGGAATGGTTGACTAATCAGGGGCGAAAACCTGTCTTTAACCGCGGTCAGCTTGGTTTTTCTCTTCCCGCCGCACTTGGTTAACTCACGTTTGCCTCGACAAAACTCACGACATCTCGAAAAATAGGAGGACTTTCCCTCTAAGGAGTTCTCCATGCAAAAAATTAAAGTCGCGAACCCTGTCGTTGAGCTCGACGGCGATGAAATGACCCGGATCATCTGGACTTTCATTAAGCAAAAACTCATCAATCCCTACCTCGATCTCGAGATCAAGTACTTTGACCTGGGCATGGAAAACCGTGACAAGACGGACGACAAAGTCACCGTCGAATCAGCGGAGGCCATCAAAAAATACAACGTCGGCATCAAGTGCGCGACCATCACGCCGGACGAGCAGCGCGTGAAAGAATTCAACCTCAAGCAGATGTGGAAGAGCCCGAACGGTACGATCCGCAACATCCTCGATGGCACGGTTTTCCGCGAGCCGATCATCTGCAAAAACGTTCCGCGCTTGGTTCCGAACTGGACGGCACCGATCATGATCGGTCGTCACGCCTTCGGTGACCAGTACCGCGCCACGGACACGGTGATCAAAGGCAAAGGCGTCTTGAAAATGTCCTTCACTCCCGAAGGCGGCGGCGCTGTTCAAGAGTGGGAAGTCTACAACTTCAAAGGCGATGGCGTTGCACTGTCGATGTACAACACCGACGAGTCGATCAAAGGCTTCGCGCACTCCTGCTTCAACATGGCGTTGATGAAGGGCTGGCCGCTGTATCTTTCCACGAAGAACACCATCCTCAAGAAATACGATGGCCGCTTCAAAGACATCTTCGAAGAGATCTACCAAGCGGACTACAAGAAGAAATTCGAAGCCAAGGGCATCGTCTACGAACACCGCCTGATCGACGACATGGTCGCCTCCGCACTCAAGTGGAACGGTAACTTCGTGTGGGCCTGCAAGAACTACGACGGTGACGTGCAATCAGACACCGTCGCTCAGGGTTTCGGCTCACTCGGTTTGATGACTTCAGTTCTCGTCACTCCCGATGGCAAAACCATGGAAGCGGAAGCCGCTCACGGCACAGTGACTCGTCACTATCGTATGCACCAGCAAGGTAAGCCGACGTCGACGAACCCGATCGCTTCGATCTTCGCATGGACCCGTGGCCTTGCTCACAGAGCGAAGCTCGATAACAACAAAGAGCTCGCGCACTTCTGTGACTCACTGGAAAAAGTCTGCGTGGAGACTGTGGAAGAAGGCAAGATGACGAAGGACTTGGCGGTCTGTATCTACGGGGACAAGGTCACCGCGGATAAGTACCTCACCACGGAGGCGTTCCTTGAGGCCATCAATTCGAACTTGCAGAAGAAGCTCAACCGCGCGTAATTATTTAGTGGGGAGGGCCTCAAAACCCTCCCCAACTTTCTTGCTCAACTACTCCCTTTCCGCATAACTTTCCAGTCACTTAAGCCGATAAGGTTTATGTGAAATTGCGAATGGCCCTGGGGGCCTTCTTCCTATTTTTTGTGCTGCCAACAACAGCGCTGTGTAAATCTCTGGTCTGGAAAGATCACCGCTTTGCTATTGATGTGCCGGAAGGTTGGCGAGAGGTAAAAGATCTCTACGGAATCCCCGTGACGATTCTTGGTCCGGTAAAAAATCAAACTCGGCCGGTGGTGCAAGTTATCACGACGCCGCTCGATGCGGTAGAGATCAAAGCAGAGAATGCAAAGAGTTTTGGGCAGACGTACGCCGAAGGCCGCCACAAGTGGCTTAAAGCGCAGAATGGCCAACTCATCGAACTGCTACCAGGGCGTTTTGAGACACTCAAAGACGGCAGCACGATGCTTTCCGCGGGTGTCAGCTACCAGATGAATCAGAAAGCGTTCATCGAGCGCACATTCTACGTCAGCTGCCCGAAGAAAATTTTTCACCTCAAGATTGTGCAGAACTTTGAGCTCGTGGGTCGATTGCAAGAAAGCGAAGCGATCGTGAGGAGCTTTCAATGCAAAGGCTAATCCTCGCCCTCTTCGCATTTTTGCTCATGCCGTCTCTTGCAAAGGCCGATGTCCAACAGCGCATCACCATCTTCACTCAGCAAACAGAGCTCTTCCGCCAGATCTGCTTTCAAGCCGATGGCACTTTTCTAAAAGACCAGATCATCTTTGATCAAGGCGGCTCCATCCGCGAAACGGCGATTGATTGCAATGCCCAGGCCTTCGCCCTCGAGCAAGAAAAGCTCGCCATCGAAGCCATTCTGCAAGATGAAGAATGCCCGTCCTGCTATGAGACCATCAATGACCAAGGGCTGATCGATCTTCTCAATGGCACCTCGGGTGTCGTTGGCGAGCTCACCTGCCCGGGAATTGGTGATGCCAATCAATGCATGGGCGGCCTCGCCTGCAATCTTCTCACATCCGTCATTCCACTCGCTGGAGCGGTCCGTAATACGTTTAGAGGTCATCCGTTGTTTGCGAGCTGCGGATCGTCTGGTGGAAACTGCTTCTCGAACATCGGTAAAGCGATTTGGGATAACCTGTGGGACACCGTGGTGGGAATCTACGATCTCGCCTCCATGGGAGTATCGTGGGCGGCTGACAAACTCGGCTCACTCTTCACGGCGGAGGACGCCACTTCGAGTCGCGGAATCGCCGCCACGGAAATCAGCGAGTCCCAGCTCGACCAGTTCATCGCCGACCCCGTCACCTATCTTTACAACCTGGGCGGCCAACTCATGGCCATGATCGGAAATTCGATTTCATCGCGCTACGGCTGCGCTGAATGGACAGGTGCTCCTCATGTGAGCGAATGCATCCGCCCCATGAGCTGGGAGTGCGCGAGCTGCGATGAAAAGCTCAACATGGCCTGTGGTGTGACGAGCTATATCGGTGCAACGATTGTCACCACGTTCTTCACCGGCGGCGCGACTGCGGTGGCGCAGATCGGGCAGAAACTCGTTTCGACTTCGGTGATTGCGGTGGCGCGGTCGATACCGGGTGCGGCTCGCATCGCACAGACCATGGCCGTGGCCGGAAAACTCTCTCGCGGTGGCGCCGGACTTCTGACGGGCACGATCCGACAAGTTTGGAGAGCGGTGATGACCTCCCGCTCTGTTCAAGCCATTGGCAGTGTGGTGACTCAGCTTCGAGCGGCGGGCTCAGTGTTGAACGGCGTCGCACAGAAGCGAATCTTCCTCTACGCACGTACACAGACCGCTGTCATCGAAGCCGCCAAGGCCTACAACCGTCTCTCGCGTGCCGCCTTCGACCTCGGTTACCGCACGACGGGTGATGCCGCGAACGCGACCCAGACGTATCTCTACGCACAGTATGCCAAATTCAGTGACGTGCGCGCCGGTCGCTATACCAACATCACCACGGCAGAAGATTTCTTGCGCGAATCGACGAAAAGAATGCCGGCCGCTGATCGTCAACACATGCGCATCGCAGTCACCACCGATGCCGCAGGCGAGCAACGCATCTTAATCTATGACTCACGCGCGGGCCGCATGGACTCCGATGTCTCTTTTGATTTCAATCCTTCGCGACCTCCACCGCCACCCGTAGCGCCGATCATCTCTGCGGCTGCTCCGACGGAGATCGAAGCGATTGTCGTCACCGCCACTCGCCGTCCAGCCAACGCTCCGCCTCTCTACCTTAGTGGTGACGATTTCACGCGGACGCTCGATGAAATCGAAGACCTGCGCATCGACCTTGCGAATCTAGAAACGAAACCTCTCACAGCGGAAGTGGCCGATCGGCTCACCGACAATCAAAGAATTTACCTCGTCGAAGACATGACCGGCGAAGCCTTTGAACGCGAGCAGGCCCTCGCGATCCTCGCCAACGTGGAACGGAGAACGTAACAAGGAGCGGACACTGCCCTCATTACTGAACGGCAGGAGCGCGTGCGGGCGGCCCTCGAAGCC
>JAIXOY010000098.1 GCA_027486525.1 Pseudomonadota bacterium | reverse complement strand
GCGCACGTGCTCACCAGATAACGTGGCTAAGAATAAGTGATGCTTCCACTGAGGGTACCTATCACCGGTATAAAACGTCGCGCCCGATGGAGAGATGCTCGGTACCCAATACACGAGCGGTTGCTCCAGGCCCTTTTTTTTCTCATCGCCGATGCCTGGCCCCCAGTACTCTTTGCCGTAGGTGATCACGGGCCAGCCATAGTTCGCGCCTCGCTTAAGAAGATTCACCTCGTCGCCACCGCGCGGCCCCATCTCGACTTCCCACATGTCTCCCGTGATGGGATGACGGACAAGTCCCTGGGGACTGCGATGACCCGATGACCAGATCTCTGGGCGTACATCTTTTTTACCAACGAAGGGATTATCAGAGGGCACAGTGCCATCATCTTTAAAGCGGAGCACTTTTCCTTGGTGACGACCCATGTTCTGGGCCTCGTCGCGCTCGCCCCGCTCACCCATGGTCATGTAGAGATATCCTGCGCCATCGAACTCTAAGCGAGAACCGAAATGCACGTCCTCGTCGTTCGCCTTGAGTCCGGAAAAAAGTCGCTGCGGATTTTTGAGTTCGGTGCCGACGAGCTGGGCACGCATCAACGCCGTCGTGGCCAGCTCCCCCTGCGGTTCTGCGTAGGTGAAGTAGACGTAGCCATTCTTCGCAAAATCTGGATGCAACCTCACATCAAGCAAACCACCCTGGCCCGAGGCGTAGACTTTCGGAACGCCCTTCACTTCGGTCGCAAGTCGTGTGTTGAGATCAAAGAGAAACAGCTTTCCACTCCGCGCAGTGAAGATCATGCGTCCGTCCGGCAAGAAGTCCATGCCCCAGATCGAGTCGTTGATCTTAAACAGCTCCTCAAATTTGGCGTCGGCGCGGGTCTCCGTGATGAAGGTCAAGATCAGCGCTAGTAATACAAGTGCTTTATGCATGGTGGGCTCCTATGTAAAAATTATCGCAGGCTAGCGGGCCCCTTGTAAAACTGCTACAAGTCACAAAAAAAGAGAGGTCCTATGCTACTCGCCATTGTCTTGAGCCTGTTCACAACTCCTACACATGCCTTTACTTGCGGGGCCGAGAGTTGGGTGACTCCTCCCGCTTTGCGCGAAGGAAAGTTCATGGGCACGCTCGAAGCGAGTTGCACGGTCAAGAAAACTGGCGGCGATGTTCGCCAGGTCGAGAGCTATTTCCGCAATAAAGTTCTCGCCCAGGTCACCACTCGCCATGAGGGCCCCGTCGCCGACCACTCACTCGGTCTTCCGGGTGTGCTGTTCGATGTCACCGTTCGTCACGAAGGGGGCACTCTTCGCAACCTCGTTAAGATCGCGACCGATGGTCGTGATGCCCTCGCCTACGATGCGCGCTCGAAGCAGATTAGTCTTCCCGGCATGGCAGGGTATCTGCGCAAACTCGACGTCATCTTTAAAGTCGTGCGCGTGGATGCTGACAGCTTCAAGGTCACGCTGACCAACACCACCCACGTCGCAAAGCCGGCGCTGGCCCCAGGAGGCATCTTCCTTGGGATCGCTAAGAACAAGGCCCGTGATGAGTTCTTGGTTCAGTTGCCTAAGCTCGCAAAAGAAATTGAGCAGTCCCTCTAGGACTCGCTCAATTCCTCATAATTCCTCTATAAAATCTTCAAACCATTTGGACTCCCGTGACGGCCATCATATGTATGGCCCACAAGGAGTTCTCACATGAAATTGTTCGCATTGCTGCTTCTGGCGGTTACCTCGGCCCATGCCGCCGAGTTCTCTCTCTACGCGATAAAGAGCCCTAAGCTGTTGGATTGGACGACGCCGCGCTCGTTGATCTCCACGACTCTCCGGGGTGCCATCGGCGGCGCGAGTCATCAGATCGGCCACGTCTTCGTCGGCTTCAAGTGCGACGGCGAAGCCGAAGTCTTGAGTGGCATGACGAACGGTCCCGGCTTTAGCTCTCGCACCAACCTCCTCAAAAAGAAACACGGCATGAGTGTGTTGATCCAAGACAACGCGGGCCGCTTGCAACTCACGGAAGAAGTGCAAAAAGACATTCGCAAGCTCTCCACCGGGAAGCGGATGTCGGCGATGAAGATGGAGATTTCTAACGACCAGTGCCTCCGCATGAAAGAGTGGTACCGCGAGTACTCGCTCCGTACGCCGATCATCTACGGTGGCGTGGATAAGCGTCCTTTGAACGGCGAAGGCGCGGGTTGCTCCGCGTACAGCATGAGCTTCTTCGAATACGCGGATCTGGACTACGCTGAGTTCAACAAGCGCTTCGAGCAAACGATCTACGTCCCGAACGAACTTTTGGGTTCGGACACTTTCAAGGTGAGTCTTGGGACGATCTACGGTAACCGCAAGAAGCTTGCGGTCCCCGCGGCCAATGCACTGGAAGTGAAGCTCTACGACCCGAACACCATGTACCTGTGGATTCTGAAGCAAGTAGCAGAAGTGGAAAAAACGGGGAAAGCGACAGAATTGCCAGGTTACCAGGCGAAAGCCACGAACCTCAACAAGACGAAGGTCTTAGTCCTGAAACCTCTCTAGAGGCAGTAAGGATCGAGGGCCTGACGTTCTTTGAAGCGTCGGGCCGCGAAGTCGTAGATGAAGTTAGACGCCCAATCAAGACACACAATCGGATCGGCCACCAAGGTTCCCGGAGTCGCTAAGGCTTTAGGAATCTTGCTGATCTCGTGCAAACAAATCCGAAATTCCAGACTCGAGTTCGTCACACTCGGACGACCATTCGTGGTGCCACCGGACATGGATGGCGAAGGGGCGTCGGCAATGTAAAGACGGCTACGGCCTTTGATGTTGCTGGTTTTTCCGGCCCATCTTTCGGGGTCTTTGCCGTTGTTCGGATCGGTGTAAGAGTAGTTGGCATTGCGCGTGATTTCGAAACCACGTAACTCGTCCCAGCCCGGATTGAGCGTGGACCAATAAATCGGATCCACATCCGACGCGCTGTCGATTTCCCAGCCAACGTGTTTGAACGGCTGTCCCGCGCGCGTGAGGTATTCACGTGTGCCCATCCGCACCGGACCATTGGCATCTGAGGTAAAGAGGCAGCCGCGCAGGTACTGCACGAGAGCGTATTTTTTTAACTGGCCCGGTAGCGTGGTTTCAATCTCGGCCACCATGGCGCGACCGGCGTAGTCCGCCGTCAACGTTTTCGTAAGAATAAGTTTAAGCGACTTTACTTCACAGGCACCGCGGGCACACTCTGGGTTCACCCACGTTTTGACTTCCGGCGCAGAGAAGGCAGCTTGTGCACTGAAAGCAAGAACGGCCAGCATGAGTTTCTTCATGGGCGTTCCTCCGGGCAAAAACCATCCTGGACTTCAAGCTCGCGACGGTAGATTTTCTTGATGCATTCAACTTGGCAGCGTGGATAAGAGCGATTGTTGAAGCACACCACTTTATCTTCCGTCATCCCGCCTTGCCACATGTCCCCGCAGCCGGACCACTTGCCCGCCACGCGGTTGTAGCTCACGCACTGATCTTCTTCGGAGTCGATGGCCTTCACCAGATGCAACCAGCGCGGGCCCTTGAAATCGTCTTGCTTCAGGGTCTTCGTGCGGGCCTTTTCTTGGAGCGCCGTGATCTCTGCATCTTGTGCCGGAAAGCTCTGGCAATCCGGAGCGTACTCCGCGGCACTGATCACCAGGTGCCCGAAGCGGGTTTGCACAAATTCAAAACTTACTTTGATAGAGGGCCTGCCGGCGAGAATGGCGAGACCTTGCTCAAGCTCGCCCCAACTTCCCATCCACCCGTACTGAGTTGTCTGAGTGATGAGTTCGCGCTGAGAAGTGAGAATGTAGAGCCGAGCGCAGGTACCGGACCAGGGAACTTCTTGCGCACTGGCCTTGCCCCCGAAGAGGGACACGACGATGAGTGCAGTGGCGAGCAAAAGTTTCGGCATCCGGCCTCCAGGAATCCTGTGATGTTAGCACCAACCCAAACCGATCCCCGTTTACCTGTAATCTTTTCAACACAACATTTGCACCAAACTGGCATGCCCACATTACGAGGGCTTGCTAGGGTTGAATCCGTGAGTCTATTAACGAGGAGGTCCTATGCCCCAAGCCATTCTCCACCCACTCAATCTTCCCCTCGGCACCGAACAACGAAAAAAAACCACCCACGCGATCAGTCTTGTCTTGGGGACCTTGCTCATTATGCGCGCATTGTACGGCTTCTTCTTGCCATCGATGATGGGCCTGCAGCTGCATCTGTTTCATAGTCTTTTGATTGGGTCGGCCGGTGGGCTTTTGAGCTATCACTGGTACACGAACAATGCTCGCGCTTCCTTCAACACCTGCTGGAGCTACGGGATTATCTTTGGAGTGCTCTCGATCGCAGGAATGTTGGGCATCACCGAGCTAAGCAGGCCCGATCACACCCTTCATGGAATCATCGCGGTGGTGCTCTTCATGGGTGCGTATGACTGGCATCACACCCACTTAAGAAAAATGTTTTAGTTACTACTTCATGCAGCCGAGGATATGCGCCTGAGAGAACTTTCTTACGTCGGCTTCACTCATGGCCTTGATCGACGCGTCTTTCATCTGGTCTTTAGAGATCAAATTGTCATACACACCCAAAGTCTGGAGACCTTTGAGGTAAGACAACACTTGATCGGCCATCGCGGTTCCGCTGATTGAGGTCTTGTGAGTGTAGCCGAAGACGCTGCTGAAGAGGTTCGGGTTGTACGCAACAAAAGTTTGCATGCGATCAAGACCGGAAGCATCTTGGCCCGGAGCTGCCACCAAATCACGACGAGGATTCATGCTCGAGCAACCACGGGCCTGGTCACCACCCCAATCGTAAATGCGCCCGTCGGACATCGACACATCCGCGCCCACGAGTTGCTGCTTGATCTTGGTGCATTTCGCGTCGAAGGTGTCGAGGAGCGCGATGTAGCCGCCGTTGTCGCCGCAACCACGGCGCGCGATTTCAGCAGTGATGTTCGCGGCCATGGGAAGCTCGCCGGTCTGAGCTAACAGGCGCGCGCCGGTGCGAAGGACTCCCACGATCAAACCAAATGAATTTTGGCCGCCGTAAGAACGAGACTCCGTCGGGCTTGAAGCGAGGTAAAGGCCTTGACCATAAAGATCCGGGTCGGCCGCGGGGCGCTTGGTGAGAATTCTCGCGCCTTGTTTTTGCACGTACGTTCTAAAGTGCGGCGCCGTCGATGGGAATTTTGTGTTGTACTGGCCG
>JAIXOY010000331.1 GCA_027486525.1 Pseudomonadota bacterium | reverse complement strand
GAGAAAGAAGGCCGGAGACGTGATGGAGCCCAGGAACAACGTCTGAAACGGAAGATGGTGCTGCATCAACCACGCACGAAACAATGTCTGGATGGTATAGCAGATCAGAAATGTCAAAACGAGCGGCAACCGATTCACTTGCGGCAACACGAACATCAACCCAAGGAACACGACGAGGATGCTGATGCTCTCGAGGCCGTACCATTGGTAGGCCGGAGCAGCGGTGATCACCGTTCCGCAGAAGAACAAACTCAGCGTCACCGCGACCTGCGCCGGGTTGTAGTTATGGCGACCGTTGAAGGTAAAAATGTATTTCGAGGCGATGGCAAAATAGACGGGTGCGAGAAGGATCCAGTAGTCATGGCTGTAGTTCAGGAGAATCGACAGGGAGCACGAGGTGATGAGGGCGGAGAGCGGAAAGATCCATTCTTTCTTAAAGTAGAAATGCAGGAGCGCATCCAAGCCGATGCAACAAAGAGTGGTCACGAGCGCTTGGAGTGGTGTGCGATTGAAGCCCAAGAGAGTGAAACCGAGTAAAACGTAGCCCCCCAAGCACGCCAGCACCATCCAACGAGGATCTTTGATTCTAAACAAAGCACCGAGGACGGGAATCTGCGCCAGGGTATTTTGAACGGCCTGCATAGCTACACCAATCCCATTTCAAAGCCAGGAGTCGCCTGAGAGAAATCTCCCACGGGGTTTCTGGCCGGATCAACAAAATATAATTCTAGGTCAGTTTTCAGAGCGAAGTAAGGCCTTAAGGCACTTTTAAAAGGTGCGGGGCCATATTCTGCTAAACTCACGCAGTGGAATCCGCGATCGCGAGCTATCCCTAACCCGATTTTAAGCATTTGCCGCACTCCCAAGTTCCAGGCTTTATCCGAGAGCCCCGCTCGCTTATCCAGCATCGTGAGATAGAGACAACGCAGTTCTTCGCCCTCTTGCGGTAGCTTGATGAACGGCCGAATAAACGCCAGCGCTCTTTTCTGCGATTCGGGCATGCGCTGGACCATGATTTTTTTGACCGTGCCCGGATACCAGAACGCACCCGACACGGCGATGCCCTGCTCATCTCGCAAAGCGACTCCTTCACTCAAAGAAAAATCTGGCCAGTGCTTGAGGCGCCAGTCCCCTTCGTTGTGCGACTGCTCAAAAACCCAGCCCAAGGGCTTCTGTAAATTAGCTTGGCGATGGAAATCCCACAGCTCATCGGCCTTCACGTCTTTCCACGAACTCACATGGAAATGATCTTTCACGGGCATCCACGCCTTCAGGACATTCACCATCTTGTACGGCATGTACGAGTGGTAACCGACAGCAGACTGACCCAGGGCTTTTTGCGCGCGCGTGTTTTGCCTCAACATGGCCGTCAAAAAATAACGGGCGCCACGAAATTCTATAATCTGCGAAGCCGTCCGCATGAGGTCCAAATAAAAATCACGCCAGTAGCGCCCCCAGCGACGAATGTTATCCACGCGCAGGTCACCCAGGTATCCGACGTTCTCGACTTTTCCGTGAACCATGCCAAGGCGAATGACCAACGTCCCTGCCCCTTCGATCGCACCGCTCGTGCCACGAACGAAAAACACGAAATGCGTGGCCGAGTGGCAATCGAGGAAAGCCGCAAACGTTGGTGCACGGAGGTACTGCAGCTGCATGCCTTTGCCTTTCATGGGCACACGGTGAAAGAACTCTCGGACCAACTCATCGTCGGCCCTGGAGGCAAGCTGGACCTCGGGATAGGCGGCGAGGAAAGTGGCTAGATCCAAAAATTGATCTCTTTTTTTACTTTAAATGTCAGGAGCTGCGCATGGCCGGTTTTACCAAAATGCCGAAGCCGCTCAATCTGCACGTGCAGCTCATCACTCGGCGTGGAACGAAAGTTGAGTGTGCCATCTTGTCGCAGCGAGGAGCCCTGGTTATGCATGATCTCCACGTCCTGCTCAATCACTTGGCGAGTGTAAAAACCAAACACCGGCTTGAGGACTTTTTTGAAGAACGGAATCTTGTACGCGATGTAGGTGTAAACGCGACTCTCCAGCGGACGCACCGGCGTACCTTGCGAATTGATGATGAAGCCGTTGTTCCCAAACCAGTAATCGACCCGGGTGATGTTCGGGTAGATGTATTCATCCGTGTGGATCATCGTCGCGCCATGGGGATTCAGCAACAAGCGAGCTCCCCAGGAGAATTCATCTTTCTCTTGATGATACGTCACAAGGACTCGACCCTCGTTCGTCTCAACGGTGTGAGGAATTTTTTTTCGTTCAGCTTGCTCGTCACGGAACCATCCACGGTGCACGTACACCGTGTGCGGCACGTCCATGAAATTTTCCGCGAGGTTCGTCACTTCATTCGGGAAATCGGTGATCATAAAATAATGTTCCCAAGCCGGATCGGAGGCAAAAGGAAAACGCCACGGTGGTGTGGGGGTACTTGGAGCCTCTGCGCCCATCCAAACCCACACCGCACCGTCTTGTTCGACGCAGGTGAGCGCCTTTGT
>JAIXOY010000248.1 GCA_027486525.1 Pseudomonadota bacterium | reverse complement strand
TGTTGTGATAGCACCTCTCTCGGTGGGTACTCAGGTCACGAGCTTACGTCATTTCGAAATGCGCGCCCAAGATGACGGCAATACAATTTTGCAAGATAACGGAAGCGGTGAGATCTCAATCCAGGAAACGCAGGCCACACAAAGCGGATCACGTAGTTTTGTTCTTCTTCAACGTGATCACATTCCGACACATATTGACGTGCCCTTTGCGGCCGGTGTGAAGTTAGAAATTCCAACAATGGAAAGAAGCTACTTCGCGCAGTTTGAGAAGCAGCCGGGACAGACGCCAGTTGGCTACGTGCTTATCGAGCTTGATGATGAAACAGAATCGATCATGGTTGATGGAGCGAAGCCTCGCGAAACACGACTCACGGACAAGTTTAAGAAAACAAACGATACGGATTATCGTTACGTGATGCTTTCCGGTGTTGAGGTGGGTAACCGTCTGCTTACCGCCGTTCGTACGGATGGGAAAAAATCTCAGCGCATTATTCACGTACACGAAGAAGAAATTACCTTCGATGCAAATCTCTACACTGAGGGCAGTGATTTAACGATCAGCTTAAGCGAAGAGGGTATGTTGAGCCGCAGCCGTCGAGACCTCGTCGTTTCAGGCGAACAAGTGGCCATGACATTTGGTGGCCAGAGAGCACAAAAAGTTTCTCCAGCAGTCTATAAATTAAGAGCAGCTCCACTTTTGTTGGGTTCACGTCACTACGTCACGCTCACTCACCAAAAAGAAGAAATTTTCATTGGTGTGGATAAATCAACAGAAGTGGAAGTTCCTTCAGAAGACTTGATTCGCGAAGTGATCCGTAAATTTGGCTTAGAGGGGCATGCGGCGGCCTGTGTGATTCAGGTCAACCTAGATCGTCCAGCGAAGCGCTATGAGGTTCTAGCAGAGTCTCATGGCCAATCTCACGTGAGTTACGGGCTTGTGTTAGATAAAGACGGGCAGTTCTACGAGTCACTTGGCGATAGCTCACGCCGCCTCTTCATCATGTCTGAAAATCAAGGCGGTGAAGAAGCCGCTCAGAACGCTAAGATTAATGTTCGCATTGAGTATCAAGATGGTAGCAAGCGTAACTTCGCAAGCTTCTGCTCACCGAATACCTATCTCGTCGAGCAACTCTGATTTCCTAGCCATTTTTTCTGCCAATCAATGGGTCGTAACTGGCTTATCTGTGCCGTTGTCAACAACAGGAAGCGCTTATCACTGCTGTCGTTGTGAACAACCAGTGTGCCGCGTGGATAGGTCCGTGTAGGCCTTCTAAGGTGTGGGTTGAGCTTCGCCCAGTCCTTCGCCTTCATTCTATCTGGAATGAATGAGCAGCGGGCAATGGCTAGATAAAGTTGTTTTGGGTCATAGGTGGCAATGTTTTTTTCGGCAGGAAATATTTCGTTGCGATAGGCAATAGTGTGCACGAGTGCGATGAATTCAGCGTAAAAGTTTTTTGAGGCAAACCCTAGGTGGGGATGGGAATAACGCTTAAGAATCTCCTCAAGTCCATTGGCCCCAAGCTCTCGCCTTGCTTTAACCAGGTGTTTTGTACCTGAATTGTATGCGGTGATTGCAAGATCCCAGCTTCGTAGGATCTTCTTGTTTTCACGCAGAAGGTGTAGTGCGGCCACCGAAGCGATCAAAGGATTCAAACGATAATCGATGGTGTCATTGCGCTTAGGAACAAAATACGAAGCGATCAAAGGCATAAACTGCCATATACCAAGAGCACCGACTTTAGAGTGAGCTGCGTTGTTAAAGCTTGATTCCAAAAATGGAATGGCGAGTAGCTCGCGCGGTAGATCGAATTCATCAAAGAGTCGTCGAAAGAAGGGGGCGTAGGGGGCCATGTTGGCGATGCCCTCCTCGATAAGATCGCGCTGTCCTGTTTGAGTTCTAATGTTGAGCGCTTTTGCCTCGAAGTATTTCTTTCGTGCAGACGCGTCTGCTGGTGGAGGTTGTCCCGAATCGTGAAGCACCTTCAAAACTGAAAGGGCCATACGTGATTGGGCATTACCTTGAGAAAGATCCGTCAGAACCTTCTTAACTTCGAGCATTTTTTCTTTTGAGATCTGTTGCACGATAGCCGAGCGTGCAAAGCGATTGATGTTAGGACCGACCACACGAGAAAAATCGAGAACTCCGTAAACAACACCTAAATCGACTTTGTCGTGGATCACAATGTGATGAGTTGAATAGCGAGTGTAGATCCCAAACCAAAAGCGAACAAACGGGGACCAAAATGGAGTAACCTCAAATTCTTGTGGAACCTTACTTTCAAAATCCGCAAGAATCTCAGTTGTTAGGGCATCACTGATAGCAGCGCGAGCCTCTCGAATTGAGCCCGCATCAGTGGCTTTCGGCAATCCCAGGAATTCACCTTCTAGGCTGCGGTTTCCATGAAGAAAATCAGATGAGCTGAGAATCAAGAGGAAACAAAATGAGAGAAAAAGGCGCATTACTTCTCGAGTTGACTCAGGACTTGCATGGTCTTCTTGTAACCAGCTTCTACCGCGTGTCCAGCTGTCTTTGGATTGAGCGTGAAGTGATTACCAAAAAAGAGCTTATAGTCATCATGGTTGGGAGCAATGTCAATAAAGCGGACTTTCGGATTCACATTCATCTTGCGCTCTAAGATCGACATGAGGGTGCGCCGTTGCGATTCGGGAAGCTTCTCTGTTTTCATCCATGCATTCACGGTCGTTAAAATATCGAGACTCTTTTCGCGCTCAGCGCGGTGTGTGACGATCTTTTTTTGGATCATCAAGTAGATCGACTGAATCGCAATAGAGGGAAGTCCGTAGTTCGCCAAACTGCCAATTTCGTCGTGGTAGTGATAGGGCGTATGAGTCCACGAGCTAATAATGACATCACAGCCGTTGTCTTCGGCTACGTGGGTTGAAAGCGTCTCACGGATTTCGCCATCGATGTAGTAATCAACCTCTCCGTTGAGCGGGTTTTTTACCGGGTAGGGAATAAAAAACGGTGGCACCGACATACTTGCAGCAGCGGCAACTGAAACAGGTGTGCCTGTATAGTACTGAGACGTTGGATCATTGATGGGGCTTGGATAGTTATACTTCGAAAAGATAACTTTTCTTGAATGGTCGAGCTGC
Source organism: Pseudomonadota bacterium (assembly GCA_027486525.1). GTDB lineage: Bacteria > Bdellovibrionota > Bacteriovoracia > Bacteriovoracales > Bacteriovoracaceae > UBA6144. Next base: position 5,140 of record JAIXOY010000248.1, on the reverse strand, counting down.
GTCGCCACAACAAACAAGTCCGGTGCAAAATCTTCAAAACGATCAACGTCCCCCAAAACATTCTTGAGCAAATACTGGCGCACGCCTTCTGTGCTAAAAAAACCGGAGAAACTAGAAAATGGTTTAAGGATATTTCTAAAAAGAACGGGGAATTCTTCGAAGGGGTGCCAGTACTCGCTTTTTGCCGGATGAAGCTTGTGGCGACGAACGTGAAACATGTCGCGATAAGTGATCGACTTGAGTCGAGAGTTTTTGTAGCCCAGGGTAGACTGAATGACGTCTTGCGGGGTGAACCCCGCCGCGAGAAAAATGCAGGTCATGGCGCCGGCAGACGAACCGACATAAGTTCCGATTTCAAGTGAGCGGGGAGAGCCGGATAATTCCTGAGTGCTTTTGTTGCTTTTCAGATGAAAGCCCAGCTCTTCAAGGGCATGGGCCACACCCAGGTGCCAAGCAGCAGCCTTGACCACGCCTCCGGAACAAACGAAGGCGATCTTCTTGCCTTTGAATTCATCTAAATTAACAGTTTTCATTCTAAAATTTACACCCTCTTCGGTCTTTCCTAAGATGAAGTATAGGTAAACGGAGGAATCATGGCCAACACGGAAGGGACCTGGTTATCCATTCTTGACTACTCACACTTCAAAAAAGTGTCGATCTCTACGATTCGCCGCCATATCAAGGCGAATTTAGTCAAATGGAAGGAACACGAAGGTAAGTATCTTATCTGGACTCAAGCTGATGTGCAGACAGTGGCGTTGCGTAAAGAAGGCGATGTCTTGGCACTACGCTTAGAGCTTCAACGACTCCAGCAAGAGAATCGCCATTTGATGGAAGAGCTTAACGAGGCACGCATGCTGATTGGGCTTTATGAAGGTGGCGCTACTGAGCCGGGAGAACTGCGTTTGTGAAAAAGTTTATTGTTGCGCTACTTTTTGTTTTTACGTTCTCTGCCTTTGCACAAGACGGATATTCAATGCGTCGCTGTGTGATGCTGCCGATTTCTGATGGTGTCGGCGGAGCGCTGGGAACAAAAGTTTTCGCAGAACTCGAAGTTTATCTTCGCGACAATACCTGGTGTCAGTATCAATCAAACTCTGATCTGCTCGGGATTTTCAGTCGCTACCGTGAAAACCTTCCCCAGCATCTCAAGTCCCCAGAGGTCATTCGTACAGTGTCGGAAAGATTAAAATCTGGGTCGATTATTCGTGTCAATTTGATAAAAGAAATCGGTAGCCTTGAAATTCAACTTGATGTCATCGGTACGAACGGTGAAGACCTGCTCTTCTCAGAGCGCTCGGTGCAGAATAGCGATGACCTCGAAATCGCCGCTCAAACTGTGCGCAACTGGCTTGAGATCTACGGAAAAATTATTCCTTACGATGGAAAGATCACTGGTATTTTGGGTGATCAAATTACCCTCGATATAGGTAAGGGCTACTCTATCAAAATGGGCCAAGACTTCACGGCCAAGCGCCTGAAGGGTGTTAAGAAACATCCCTTGCTTAAAAAAGTTGTCGAGTGGGAGGCCCGTTCACTCGCCAGTGGAAAAATTTTTAGCATTTCAGATAACCAGGCCCTGGGTGTGGTGAAGGTTTATAAAAGCGACACAAAGCTTCAACCCGGTGATTGGGTACGCCTAGAGCCGTTGAAAGATGACAAAACGCTAGATGAACTCCGCTACCCACAAGATCCCAAAGACTCATTTGGAAAGCTGGGTATTGCTTCTCTCTACCTAACGGCAGGACAGTCCTCGCTCGGCGTTTCAAACAATGGCTCAAAGAGATTGGGTGGACTTATGTTGGGCTTTCAGGGCCGCGCCGAAGCCTGGGTTACGCGTAATTGGTTTGGTCATTTAGAGCTTGGTCGATCGCTGGGAACGCTTAAAAAATCCTCCGGTAATCTTGATAGCTCAAAGTCCGATTATCAGCGGGGAACGTTTAAGTTTGGCGGTGGCTATAAGTATCTTCCTCTGGGTTTCTTCTATGGACCTCAAGTAGATTTTTATGCAGGCTATGCCTCTCATGTCTACAAGGCAGACTTCAATTCAACCGATGGCCTAGGAGAATTTGGCATCAGCGGTTTTAACTTAGGTGTTGGAACAAACTTTCCGGTTGGCCGTGAGTATCGGGGTGTTCTGCGAGCAGAGTTTATTCCCTTTGCCGATTTTAGTGACGACGACTCCGTGTATGGTTCTGCCAAGACGACTTCATGGCTCCAGCTCGAAATGGGTGTGAAGTATCAGTACGGCCCAGCGCTGACCCTGGATGGTCTGTTTGAAATGACGAGCGCCAAGGCAACGTTCAGCGGACCTGTTAAATCAGTTTCAGCACAAGACACCGGGTTCAAACTCGGCGCAAGTATGAATTTCTAGTATGACAAATTTTCTTGCAGCAGTTGTCGATATCGTCTGGGGCTTGCCCCTCGTGCTTTTTTTATTCGCTGCGAACTTAGTCCTGCTATGGCACTCACGGTTTCGACCGCTCTTGAGGGCGTGGCACGGAATCAAACTTCTAGGCGGCGGCGGAAGTCATAATGCGAAAGAGGGAATCTCCCACTTTCATACATTTTCAAATGCCATGGCAGCGACCATTGGTATGGGTAATATTTCTGGTGTGGCGATTGCCGTTAGCCAGGGTGGTCCAGGAACAGTTTTCTGGATGTGGGTCGCGTCGGTCTTCGGAATGAACATGAAGTTTTTTGAGTGCACAGCTGCACTTCTTGAACGCGGCAAAGATCACAAAGGCCAAAATCAGGGTGGAGCGATGTACGCCTTGCCGCGTATCCTTGGCGAGAAAGGCAAGCCACTCGCTTATCTCTTCGCGATCTGTGGTCTGGTGGGAACACTTTCGATGTTCCAAATCAATCAACTGTCTGGTTTTCTCACACAGCAATACTCTTTTCCAGGTTGGGGAAGTGGCCTGTTGTTTGGCGGACTCACTTTATGGGTTTTGCGCGGTGGACTCCCACGTCTCTCCAAAGCGTGTGCGCTGATTGTGCCCTTTATGGGCATGCTCTACTCGGTGATATGTTTGGTTGTCTTAGGGATGTACTGGGAACGCATACCGGCTGTTTTCTCTTTGATCATTCGCCACGCCTGGGATCCCAAAGCCGCAGCCTACGGTACGATAATGTACACCTTCATTCATGTGATGGTGACCGGCATCAAGCGCGCGACATTTTCAAACGAAGCAGGACTTGGAACCGCGCCTATGGCGCACTCTGATACCTCGTCCACCGAACCCGTGGCCGAAGGCTACGTCGCCATGCTTGGTCCCTTAATTGATACGATATTGGGATGTACTTTGACCGCACTTGTCGTGCTGGTGGTTTTCCCTGATGGTACACCGCCACTTTCGGGTATCGAGCTCTCAATTGCTGCTTTTGAAATTCCATTGGGTTCAATCGGTCGCCATTTGTTGGGGATCTGTGTGCTGCTCTTCGCTTACGCGACGATCTTGGGCATGGCGAACTATAATCTCAAGTGCTGGGATTACGTTTTCAAGGGCAAGCTTGGTGATTCGGTATATCAGGGCTGGTATGCGCTGACGATCTTTGCTGGTGCAGTGCTTGCGGCGCAGAACGTACTGAATATGATCGATATTGCTTACGCTCTCATGACGATTCCGAACATTGTTGCTACTCTCATTCTCGCCCCTCGAGTCAAAGCCGCTATGGCGGACTACGACCGGCGAATTGAGAAATGAAAGATATCCGCAAACTCGAATCAGAAATCACTCGTCACAAGGCTTTGTACTATCAGGGCCGTGCCGAGATTACTGATGAAGCCTACGACAAACTCGAAGCTCAACTCAAAAAACTAGATCCAGAAAATCCGGTGCTGCATCTCGTGGGGAGTCCAACGGATAACTCCGCTGTCAAAGTGGTTCACCAAAAGAAAATGCTCTCTTTGGAAAAGACCTACGAGACCAAAGATCTTGTGAAGTTTCTAGAGCAGGGAGGCTTAGTCAGCGTGTTTAAGATCGATGGCTCAAGCTGCTCACTGATCTACGACAAGGGTCATCTTGTGATGGCTAAGACACGCGGCGATGGCAGCCAGGGTGAGAACATCACTATGAAGGCAGCTTATATTAACGACATTCCTAAGACTCTCAATGTACCGCTGTCGATTGAAGTGCGTGGTGAGATCTTCTGTCGTGAATCGGCTTTCCATGCGATTGCAGAAGAAATGGCCGCACAGAAGCTGGAGAAACCCACCTCGCAACGAAATATTGTAGCAGGCCTCCTTGGTCGCAAAGAACACATTACCTTTTCTCGTCATCTCAGCTTTCAGGCCTTTGATGTTCTTGGTGCAAAAGTTAAGACCGAAGAAGAGAAGTTGAAGTTGCTTGAAGCGCAAGGCTTTGCTGTTCCAGAGTGGGAGAAACACACGACGGAAAAATCGATTGAAAAGCGTGTCGCTGATGCCAAAGATTTTATGGCGGAAGGTGACTATCTTATAGATGGCCTGGTTTTCGTTCTTGATGATCTGCGTCTCCACGAAGAACTTGGTGAAACCAGTCATCACCCACGCTATAAGCTGGCTTTTAAATTTCAAGGAGTCACCAAGAATGCCAAGATCAAGGAGATCACATGGCAGGTGTCACGTAATGGAATACTAACCCCCGTAGCGGAAATAGAGCCCACTGAGCTTTCAGGAGCAACAATAAATCGGGTGACCCTTCATAACATGGGCGTCGTGGTGGATTTCTCACTCAAGCCTGGTGATGAGATTGAGATCGTTCGTTCCGGCGAAGTCATTCCCAAGTTTCTCGCAGTTAGAAAAAGTGTCGAGGGTAAGCCCTCACTTCCTAAAGAATGCCCTAGCTGCATGGGCGCCGTAAAAGCTGAAGATATTCGACTTTTCTGCCTCAATGATCAATGCCCAGGAAAGCAGTTGGAAAAAATACTGCACTGGATTCGCCAGGCCAATATCGAAGACCTGAGTGAAAAGCGCCTGCAAGAGATGATCACAATGGGCCTCGTGGTTGACATTCCCGATCTTTACAAGCTCACTGTCGAGAAGCTGCTGACATTGGATAAAGTTAAAGACAAGATGGCGACCAAACTCTTTGAGAATATCCAAAAGACGCAGAAGCTTGATCTTGTGATGTTCCTCGCGGCTTTGGGTGTGGATGGA
>JAIXOY010000216.1 GCA_027486525.1 Pseudomonadota bacterium | reverse complement strand
GGTGGTCGCCGTATCATTAAAAAAAAAAGCCCATCAGGAAGAGTTCGATGTTCTGCTGGGGGATTCATTTAGCGATGAAGAGCTCGAGACCCACGAGAGCACGTTAGAGGCGATCGCGAGTATTGAGGTCCAGCCGATCATTGAAGAACTCACGTTTGACGACCTGAATCCGCAACCCGAAGACGAGGAGCGCCAGCGGGCGTTCTTTGCGAAGTGCAAGAGTTGCATCTGCCTCGAACACGTACCCTATCTAGAGAGCAACCCCTTCCAGGTCACCTATCTGATTGACCTGCTTTGGACACTGGATGAAGTTTTGATCGATGCCGGCGGCATGGAGGAGCTGGTTTTTAAGAAGAGCTTTCTCCATGAACTCAAGAGCTTTACGACCATGGAAGCTCTGTTGCCTAAGGAAAAGCCTGCTGCCATAGTGGTTTTAGGTCCTGTTGAGCAATTGGTGAATGATGTCGAGCGCGAGCATGCGCGGTTAAAAATCGCCGGTATCATCCCCGGCGAGATCCCGGAAAAGCTCGTTTCTCTTTATGAGTTGAGTCGACCGGGGGGGCTTGATGCCAGTGGGCTTCTACGATTGTCGGGCCTGAACTCGAAAGACTTTGGCGATCGCCTGGAGAGCCTTAAGTTCTTTTTGAAAAAGCAGTGACGACAAGGCTATACTGCCTTCATGTTGCCATGGGTTATCCCTCTTATTTTACTCTTCAGTTTTGAAGCACAAGCTCGTCGCCCTTTGGGCCACTGGACTGAGTTGGTGCCTGAGAGTCGTGCCCATCGTTATTTTGGGCAAGCGGATGACCTCGCACTTGATCCCAGCTCCATCAAGACACTCGTTTGGAACATCAAAAAAACTCAGAAGGCGGAGTGGCAACGTGAGTTTTTGAACTACAGTGAGAACCAGGATCTTGTGCTGCTACAAGAAGGTTTTCAAGGTCCACGCTTCAACTCTACCATTGAACGACTGCCCGAGTTCCGCTGGGACATGGCCGTGAGCTTTCTGCTTCGGAAATCGAATCGTGCCGCGACTGGTACGATGATTGGCTCGATCGTGCCGCCTTCTTTCGTCCTCGCCAAGCAGACGGAAGATTTTGAGCCGATCGTGAACACGCCGAAGGCGACCATCTTCGCCAAGTACCCCATTGCGGGAACGCAGCAGGAACTGCTCGTGATCTCGTTTCATGGAATCAACCTCACCAGTCACAGCACCTTTCAACGGCACCTTCAGCAAGCGCGTGCGCAGATCCTCGCCCACCATGGTCCCGTCTTTTTTGCCGGTGACTTCAATACTCGCTCGCAAGCCCGGACCAGTTATTTGATGAGTGCCATGAGTGACTTGAATCTCACTCCTGTCACCTTTAAAAATGGTGACCGTCGGATGGTGTGGAAATTTACCCGTAACTATCTCGACCATGGTTTCGTCCGTGGTCTTAAAGTGCTCTCGGCGGAAGTTCTGGCCGAGGCGCGTGGCAGTGATCATAAACCGATGGTTCTCGAACTAGCGTTCGAACAGGAAAACCCATGAGTCTTCAAGCTTTCTTCTTAGCACTCCTCACGATCGCCGGCTGTTCGTCGACGAAGGACTACGAGAAGCACGTTGAGCAGCTCGAACGTGACCGCTTCATGGGGAAGTGGTACGTGCAGGCCGGACGTTTCACGATGTTCGAGAAAGACGCGTTTAACGCCGTCGAGATTTATACGTGGAACGAGAAAGAGCAACGCATCGACGTGGATTTTCGTTTCAACGAAGGCTCACTCACGGGGCCGGAGAAAAAAATCCCGCAGACCGCTTTCATTGAGAAGCACAAGTCCAATGCCCGCTGGCAGGTACGTCCGTTCTGGCCTCTCTTGTTTGACTACCGCGTGATTGCCCTGGATGTGAACTATGACTGGACCGTCATCGGCGTTCCGAGCCAAAAGTACGTCTGGATCATGTCGCGCTCAGCGCAGATGGCTCCCGAAAAAGTCGCGGAGATCGTCGAGCAGATCAAGGCCCTCGGCTACCGCGCGGATGAGCTCGACTACGTTCAGCATTCACCCAGTCCGTGATCTGCGGAGCATCGCCGCTGAACAGGATAAGTGTCTTCTGCTTCTCCAGATCTCGCAGATAGATGGGGTCGTAGTACTCGGTGAGTAGGATGGAGATCCATTCGTCGTGGCCTTCGCCTAAAGAGAACGCCTGTGTGATTTTATCACGAAGGCTTTTCGTTCGCAGGCCACCGAGCTTCCGACTCAAGACTTCAACGGACTTCAGGAAAAAATTCGCATCATGCGTGAGCACGTAGTCGTGGTAGATGTTTCTGATCCGTTCTTCGAGGGGTGTTTCGAGGACCACGAGGGGCGATTGACGAAGATGCATGAAGAAACGTTGGGGGAGCAGGATTTTTCCCAGTGAATATGATTCATCTTCTACCAGAAACCACGGATCCTTCCGCAAGAGTTTAAGCGCCAGCTGATTTTCGAAGCTAATCTGTGATGGCTGCACACCACGATCGCCGAACGCCGATCCACGATGCAAAGCAAGCTCTTCCAGGTCGATGGAGTTGGGAAGAGCATTGAGGAGTGGAGTTTTTCCACTGCCGGTGAGCCCCCCCAAACGAATGAGGGCTGGCAGCGGAGCTTCTTGGAGTGTCTGTAAGAAGAACTGTCGCAAGCGCTTGTAGCCACCGCTCAGTGGAGTGGCGGGAATGCCAGCTTCGGTGATCCACTGACAGCTGGTTTGTGAGCGCAGGCCTCCGCGGAAACAAAACACGCGGGCCTCGGGATGACGTTGAAGATACCCGAGCCACGCTTGGATGCGCTGCTGTTTCTTTTCACCGCTGACAAGTTCGTGACCTAGGTTGATGGCCGCGGCTTGGCCATGCTGCTTGTAGCAGATGCCCACCAGGTGGCGCTCTTCATCGTTCATCAGCGGGAGATTCACCGAATAGGGAATAGCGCCTTCCGCAAATTCGATGGGCGCTCGTACATCGATGAGGGGTGTCTGGCGCGCAAAGAGTTCTATCAGTTCAGCATCATCCCACATGGACATCAAAGCTGTCCTTCGCGCGGACTTCGCCGACGATGGCCACACCCGGGAAATGGGGCGCCAACGTTTGCACGATACCTAGCGCCTTTTCGGCAGCGACACTTAAAAGTAAGCCACCGCTGGTTTGCGGATCGAACAGAACCATCTTTTCAATTTCGGAGAGTGAGTGTTGCAACTTCCCGTGAGTGTATTCATCGTTACTGCGATGGGCTTTCGTGAGATGCCCCGCACGGAGCGAAGCCAGTGTTAGTTTAAAGAGCGGAAGTTTTTTGAAATCAAAGAAGACGGACACGCGTGACGCCTGGGCCAACTGCATGCCGTGTCCCGCAAGACCAAAGCCGGTGATGTCGGTGGCCGCATGGATCGCTTCCGAGTCCGGCAAGAAGTCGACGATGTTATTCAAGCGCTTCATGGAGTCGATGGCTTCGCGAATCTCAGCTTCGCTGTAGGTTTCACGCTTCAGGCCTGCGCACAGAGTGCCGGTGCCCAGTGGTTTGGTGAGAATGAGTTTATCACCCGCACGGGCCCCATCGTTCTTCCAGACTTTTTTGGGATGGACGAGGCCCGTCACGGAAAGACCGAACTTGAGCGTATCGTCGTCGATCGAGTGGCCACCCACGAGAGAACTCTGTGATTGCGTGATCACATCGCTGGCGCCTTGCAACACGGCCTGGATCACCTGTGGTTCAAGGGTCGCTAAGGGAGCTGCGAGAATGGCCATGCACGTCTTAGGACGACCGCCCATGGCATACACATCGCTGAGTGAGTTGGCCGCGGCGACAGCACCAAAGTCATAGGGAGAATCGAGGATCGGCGTGAAAAAATCCAGCGTCTGCACCATGGCGAGCTCATCGGTGAGATTGAAGATCGCGGCGTCATCAAACAGCGCGCCATCCACCGCAACACCCGGAATCAGCGGCGGGAATTTCACACCCGCTAAAATCTCTCTCAAGATGAGAGCTGGCACTTTAGCAGCACAGCCGCCTTTCTTTACGGTCTGCGTGAGCTTGATCATACGTTCATCCCGAGAGTCTGCACGGCAATCAAAAACGCCTTGATGATGAGGTACGTGACGTATAAAGATCCGAACAACACGCCCAGCAAACTTAGAACAATCATCAGGAAAACGCCGCGTGATTGGTGAGTGGTGTGGAGGGGATCGGCGAGGTGCTTCTCAAGTAAGGTGATGTTGCGCGTGTTGGCCTTCCAGAGAAAGTCGAAGACATTGCCGAGGACCGGTACCATGTCTACGATGTTTTCGAGCGCCAGATTCAGCGCCATGCGAACGAGCGTGTAGGGAGAACATCCCAGCCGCGCGGCCTCGGCGATGATGTAGATCGAGATGCCCGTTGTGACCACATCGCCCACACCGGGAATAAGTCCAAGGAGTCCATCCAGCCCGAAGCGAAAGCCGCCCAGGCGAAACTGGGAGTCCATGAGGGTGCTGAGATTGCGGAGATGTTTAATGTCTTTCATAGCAGTCATTGTGACTGAAACAAAAGAAAAGGGCCACCGTAGTGGCCCCGATAGAGCTAGTTCTGATTAAGGACTTTAATTTTGACCGATTCAAAGGTCTGGCCTTTGACATGGCCTCTAAAGAAAATCAAGTATTCACCGTTGGGAATGCTGTTGAAGCGGAAACCCAACTTCATGTTCTTCATCACAACGTCCGTCGTGCGCTTTGTGACCGGCGAGCCGTCGAGTTTCGTGACGACGAAATCAAGTTTTTGCAGGGCCACGGGCTTCGCATCGACCACCACATCAAACTCGAGGCGACCTTTGACAGGAGTGTTCAAGTCGTAGTCCATCGCTGCGAAAGTGATGGTTGCCTGCGGAGCACTGTTGAGAATGGTGAAGCCGCGAACCAATGTTTTCAACTCGGGGTTAGATGCCACCAACTCGTAACGGCCGTCAGAAAGGAGGGTCGTGTCGAATTGCCCGTCGTTGGCCAGCGCTTGGATCGTACGGCCACCTTTCATCAGTTCGATCAAGAAAGCTCCACCCCGGTTTGCGTCAACTTTCACTTCCATCATGCCCGAGACGTAGTCGTTTTCAGCCGGGTAAGCGATGCTCGCAACGGCTTGGGTTGGGAGAGTCTCGAAACCTGTGACGTCAGAACCGATCCCTGACTTGTCATCCCAGGCGACACGGACGAAACCATTCTCACCCCAGTCTGCGCCCCAGGAGTTGCGCACGATCCAGTACTGACCTTCGTCCGAGAAACCGACGAGGCTGACGGCGTGGCCGCCCACGGAACGGCTGCTGACCGACTTATAAACGCCACCCGAGTACGTGAGGAAGTCTTCGTACACTGTCATGGTGGTCATCAAGGGACCCTTCTTCAAGGCCTCTTTGACTTTCGCCGCGGAACCGAACCAGCCGCGCGGATTGTTTGAGCCGACGATCTTGAGTGTGCGCTGCGCTTGGTTGGCGCAGAACTGTGAACAGGCGACGTCTTTGCCATCTGAGCCCATGGTGTAGGGAGCGCAGGCGTTGTCGATCACTCCTTTGCTCTTCATGTAGCTCGCCGCAGAACTTGGGTACCAGCCGCGATCACAAGATCCGCCGCCGCAGGCGAAGAGTGCTTGCGGTGATAGCTGCGGACGCAACCATGGTGTGGCCGAGTTAATAGACAACTGTGCTTCGAGAGTGGCGATGGCCGCGAAAGCGACGCAAGAGCCGCAGTTGCCTTGGTTCATCACAGCGCCGAGCCAGTTCACGCCGTCCTTGTTGCGCCAATCGACTGTTTCGGCCGTGACTGATTTTGAGAACACATCCGAGTAGTCGAGGTTGTTCGGAACTTCGGCTTTTGAGCCCATCATGCGGGCCACATCGGCGGCCGGCAATTCGGAGACCCAGGTGGACTTGGCGGTCCAACCGGCGTTCTGTGCTTGAATTTGTTTTTGTACTTGCGCCACATTGACAGCGGCCGACACTTGCAATGAAAGCAAGAGCCCGAGAGTGATCAACTTCATCATACGTCCTTGTTGAATGAGTATGATGAGAGCGTAGATGTTTTAGCTTGGAATGTTAGCCAACAACTTCTTACAGTTTGCTAAAGATTTCTTCATCGTATCCAAACGAAATCACTTTGCCGTTTTTCTCAAGGATCGGACGTTTGATCATCGAGCTATTGGCGATGAGGAATTTGATCTGCTCACCAGGGGAGAGCTTCTCGTATTGGGCCTGGTGCTTTTTGTAGGTGCTGCCTTTCGTGTTGACCGGCATGCCACCAAAGGCATCGCTCCAACGTTCGATATCTATTTTTTGCGGAGGGCTTTTTTTGAAGTCCACAAAGGATACAGGCAAATGACGCTTATCAAGATAAAGGCGCGCCTTCTTAACAGTGTCGCAATTCGGGATTCCATAGAGTGTGTACATGTGGAGGAGGCTATACCACAATGAAGAGATCAGCAAAGGATGAGCTATGTTTGGTATCGTGATGGAGTGCATTGGTTGGCTTTCAACCCTCCTGTTTCTGGTATCCATCGTGATGCCTCAGCGCATCCATCTTCATAGCTTGGGGGTTTTTACCTCCATCACAACGGGTGTCTACGCCTATCACCACGGTGCCACTGCCATTTGGGTCAAATGGGTGATTGCGCTCTTCTTCCATCTCTACATGTGGTGGAGACTTACGCGGCCACCGTCTGAGAAGCCTCTTGCGACGCCTTGATCTTATTGACCATACCCCGGAAGCGGAAGATCTGGGCGATGGAATGGAAGTGCAGACGCGCACCAAAGCCCACTTGGCCGTTGATGGTGTGCTTGTTCACCACTTCTAAAATCAGACTGTAGGTCTCGCCGTAAGCGATGAGCTCCATGATAATTTTATCGCCCACTTCGACCTTCTCAGAGTCCTGCACGAACACGCCGGACTTCGACATGTTGAGCACGGTGGATTTCCACGAGCCCTTCGAGGTCACTAACTGGCAAGGCATGTCCACGTTGTAGCGCACCATCGGCTCCCACCAACGCACGCGCGCGTCGAAGAAGGGTCGACGCGTGGACGGCAACAAGAAGTACACGATGATGGCAAAGCAGATCAGCGCCACGATGTAGCTATACATAAACGGCGTGTCGGAGTTGTAGGGCCAGGTGTACTCTTCGTAGTTGATGATGGTGTAGATGATGTAACTCATCAGGCCGATGAAGCCGGCATAGGACCAGTTCCGAAGTTTCATGATCATCAATCCCGCGATCGGGAAGAGTAACCAAAACTCAAAAACTTCCCGGAACGAATCCCGCTCACTCAAGTTGGCCATGATGGTGATGAAACTAAAGTTCGTGGTGATCTTGAAGTAGATAATTTTGATGAGCGGCTCGATCAGGCATAGCACGCTCAAGAGAGTCAGGAAGAAGGGCTTTTTTCTCATAGGTTGATTATATGCAGATTAGGTCGTGTCCCAAATAGGGAATTATCCTGCTGATTTCTCGAAGGCCAAACAGGCCCGGGGTCCCCCAAAACTGCCAAGAATTTCGGGGGACCGCTTTAGTCGAGTCTTTGGCGGATACTGTAAAACAGGGTCGCAAGGTCTTTACGCTTACGGACGGGCAGAGACTGGGGGCGAACCGAGTGTTCACCGGAAACACGTAACTCTTTGATCTGGGCACGAATCTGGAACTCCATGCGACTCCACACATCGATCTGATTCGAGAACTCAATCGCGGTATCAGGAGTCCTGGCAAACTTCACATGGTCCGGGTCAATAAACAGGGGGCCAGAATCACGTTTCATGATCAGTCCTTTGTTATTGGGAACGGGCTAGTTAGCTATGTCGGGGGCGTTGTCTTGAAAAACCGGGAACCGGTACGGGACACGATTAGCATATCGGACGAATGCTGAAAAACCTAGAGCAGGCAAAGAATATATTACCAGAGTATTGTGCTTTGGGCAAAGGCAGAAAGAAAACCGTGAAAAAACTGACCTTCGAGGCCAGGTCGCTAGAGCTGTTTGGGAGTGCACTTCGGTTCTGAAAACTCGGCCTGGTTAAAATCCCTCAGCGCCATCGATTTAAACTTGGCATCCACGGCGCAAGTGGTTTTTTCCACCTTGGTGATAACGTCTTCGCCCTTCACGCCAACGATGAGATCCGCCGTCTCATCCATTTTCAATGTGAGGACATTCGCATCGCGGATGATCGCCTGGTACTTGCCCAGCTCCATTCCCATCGTGTCGTAGAGGGCCTGGGTCACGCCGATGAGCTGGAAGTCGCCGTTCTGGGAGCGCCACTTCGTCGTGGTGGAGTAGGTGAAGCGAGAACCGCCATTGTAGTAGAGAATCAGGACGCCTTTGGCGATCTCAAGTGTGGTGGGCACGTCGCCCCCTTTCATGCCACCGCATTGCCAGCAGACCGCCTTGGGTGCATCCACAGCTAAGGTGAATTTTCCGTCTTTCGTTCCGTGGAAGACGCGCAGGGTGACGAGAGTCTCTTCACCTTTTGATTTCGTGAGCACGGCGACCACATCGGTAATGGTGTCCTTGTTGAGATCACCCGTCACCGAGTCGTGGAGGGTGTAACCGTCTAAGGGGATGTTGGCGGTGGCGAACGCCGAATAGCTGACGAAGAAGAAAAGAATGGTTTTCATGAAACGACGGTAAGAGACTAGGCCCTGAAAGGCAAGAGCTGGGAGAGTTCTGCCATCGTCTCACGCACGCCTTCTTTCTCTTTGGCGATGAAGCCCTCGATCGCTTTCGCAAAACCCGGGTGATTAATTTTGTGCGCACTCGTCGTGAGCACGGGACGAAAGCCGCGCTGGATCTTGTGTTCGCCTTGCGCGCCCGCCTCGAAGACCGCGAGACGTTTCTCGAGGCAAAAATCGATGCCTTGATAGTAGCAAAGTTCGAAATGGAGGTTCGGGACATGGGCGTGCGCACCCCAGTAGCGGCCGTAGAGTCTTTGCGTGTCGTAGTAGAAGAGGGCACCAGCGATGAGCCGGTCACCGTCTCGGGCGCGTGCGTACAACACATTCTCAGGCAGCGTGGTGAAGAGGAGTTCGAAGAACGCCGGAGTGAGGTAGGCGATGGCCTGTTTTTCTTCCAGCGTAGACCGGTAGAACCCGTGCATCTCGCGCGCATGGTCTTGCGTGAGTTGCGAGCGCGTGAGGCGCTCGATGGTGAGCCCAGGGAACTCGCGTTCGCGGCGAATGTGCTTGGCCTTCTTGGCCTTGAGGCGAGCGAGGAATTGCGTGAAGTCGGCGTCGCCTTCGTTGATGAAGTGGTACTGAAAACTGTCGCGCAAGAGATGGCCATTTTCTCCTAAGAATCTTTGTTCTTCTGGAGTGGTGAAGAGAAAATGCGCGGAGCTGTGGTGCTTAAGCAGTTCGTCATGCTGCGCGAGGAGCCGAGGCCATTCCTGGGTCGAGCCCCAGAAATGCGGCGCCGTCGCCGGCGTGAAGGGCACCATGCTGGTGAGCTTCGGGTAGTAGGGCAGACCACTGCGCTCAAAACCCTGCGCCCACGCCCAGTCAAAGATGTACTCACCGTAGCTGTGCGTTTTACTAAAAGTATTGAGCCTAGCGTCGCCGCTTGTGAACGTGTGCAGCTGCATTCCGCGCGTGTGATCCGTCGATCCACTGTCTTGCAGAACTTTCCAAAAGAGGGGCTGAGTGAGGATCGAGGTCATGCCCCAGTCTAGCGAGGAAATAAGGAGAGTGATACCTCCGGATTTTTCCGAGCGAAGTTTTTTAGTTTTGTTAATCCCTTGTCTTAGCTCAGGTATGAGTTGGCGAGCAGTTTGCTTCACTCAATTAGCTAAGCCTGCGAATGACGATTCGCACATGCACGCGAGTGAAAAACTTCGGCGAATTTTGTCGCCTACGGGCAAGGCCCGCGATTTGCTAAAATAGTAAAACCAGCTTGAGGAGGTTGATCCATGGCCCCTACTCACACCACGCAGAAATTGATTCGCCACTTTCAGCGCACGCACGGCATCCCGCTTACTCTGAGAAAGCCACGCTTTTGGGCGAATCGGTTTAATGCCTACTATGATGTGGCCACGCGCCAGTTGATGCTGCCGCGCCAATCACGCGGGGCCGAGTTACGAGAATTTACCTTCCATGAAATAGGCCATGCGCTGATTCATCAGTACGTTGTTCCGGTGCGCCTCATCTCGCGCTTCGTGAGCGAAAGTCCGCGCCTGACGCGAGCAAAGGCCTTAGACCTGATGAGTGCGGATGTGCCCTCTCCGGCGGGGTGGGTGAGTTGGTACGCCATGATCAATGGAACGGAAGATTTTTGTGAGGTCCTAGGGGCCTATGCGGCCAACGGGTATCGACGCCAGGGGCTCTGGACATTCAACGGTTTTCGGTTCGACGTCACGACTGATCGCTTGCTGCAAAAAAAGATCGACTGGGTGGAGGAAATCCTCCAAGAGTGCCACTTGCAGGCGGCCTAGGTCCTTCGAAAAGGTCGGAAGCGCACGTCAAGCCTCGCACTGTAGGACGTGGCGAAACAGGTTTTGAGCGCGAGGTCCTCACCGAGGAGCGAGGAGAATTTGTCGTCCAGCTGGAGTACCTTGAAGTCGCGCAGCGACCAGGGGGCATGTTCGACCACGCCAATGAGCGTGCTTTCTCCCCGCTTCGTGAAGAGGGCATAGCGCTCCGTGGCCCAGACATCGAAGGCGCTGCTCGTGCGTGGCGGCCCAACTTCTCCCGCGAGTCTCAGGTTGGGAGCAGTGAAGGCGTAGTTCGCCGAAGACGCGAAGGTGAGTTTGACCCAGCGGTAAGGAAGCGCAAAAAACCAGCGTGCGATCAGCACGCCGGGGAGATGGTTCGAATCCAGGGTGAAGAAGTAGACGCCGCGCTTTCCGTTGACGTTGACGTAGGTGCGGAGGTTGAGCTCGAGCAAGCGGGAGAGCCCCGGGATCGCTGGCAAAAACGGAAAGCGGATCCCTTCCATGATGAACGGCACGATGCTGACGATCGCCTTGCCCTCGTAGAGATCGAGCGGGAAAGGAACTTTTTTCTGAAGTTCGCTGGGTGAAACCTCGTAGTGCAGGAACGCCACTTCGCGCCAGCGCTGGGCCATGAGCCACCCGCTTCGTTGGAGCGAGAGCGCCCAGAAATAGAGAGCCGGTTGGAGCAATGTGCGGCCCCAGAGAACCCACGGGGAACTCACGCCAAAAATCGGAATGGAAAAGGTGCAGATGTAGAGGTGCACCGGAGTCAGCAGCAAAAACCAAAGTGCGCTCCAGCGGGCCGCCTGCTCCCGTGTGTTCGCCGGCCAGAGTCCTGCCGCGAGTAAGAGTTCGAGCACACCGGCGGCGTAGTTGATCTCAAGTTTCCAAGGGAAAGGGATGGCGGGATTAAAAACTTCCGGGGCGAGGAGATGAACCAGGCCCGCCACTGCGAGGAGTCCTGTGAGCAGCAAGCGAGAAGCTTCAAAACTACGTTTCATGAGCACATCTTAATCTAATGACGGGTTATCCACACAAACAAGCTTTCGACAGGGGGTGTCGCAGTGCGCTCAAGATAAAGAAGCAGCGGCCTTTTGCTAGCGGTCCATGGTAAAAAGACGTTCATGAATACCAATCCCTCGGGAAAGTCGCTCGCTGCGCTGGCCGCTCTCGGTATCGTCTACGGCGATATCGGCACCAGTCCGCTCTATGCGTTTAAAGAATCGTTTCATCAGGCCCATGATTTAGCGGCGAATGCGACCAACGTCTACGGCATTCTGTCCCTGATCTTTTGGTCGTTGATCATCATCATCTCCATCAAGTACCTCGTGTTCATTCTCCGGGCCGATAACAAAGGTGAGGGGGGCATTCTTGCGCTCACGGCTTTGATCGGCTCTTCCATGAAAGGCAAGCCATCTGCCACTCGCTGGCTCACGCTGCTCGGACTCTTCGGAACGGCCCTGCTGTATGGTGATGGTGTCATCACTCCTGCCATCTCCGTCTTGAGTGCGGTGGAAGGTCTGGAACTCGCAGCACCGTCACTTCACCCGTATATTTTACCGATCACCGTGGTGATCCTCATTGGACTTTTTTCGATCCAGAAGCACGGCACGGCGATCGTGGGCCGGGTGTTTGGTCCGATCACGCTCGCTTGGTTTGCAGTGCTTGCTCTCTTGGGACTGAATAAAATCATCGATGCACCGAGTATCCTACAGGCGGTGAATCCTAGCTACGCGGTCGATTTTTTTGTGCTGAACGGCTGGCAGGGGTTTGCGGTGCTAGGTTCCGTCTTCCTCGTCGTGACCGGCGGGGAAGCGCTGTACTCAGATCTTGGCCACTTCGGGAAATCGCCGATTCGCTGGGCGTGGTTTGTGGTTGTCTTGCCGGCGCTGACCTTGAATTATTTCGGCCAGGGCGCACTCATCCTCGAGAACCCGCTGGCGGTAAAGAATCCTTTCTACTTACTGGCGCCGTCTTGGGCTTTGTTGCCTCTGATCCTCCTCGCGACCGTTTCAACCGTGATCGCGTCGCAGGCGTTGATCACCGGTGTTTTCTCCGTGACCGCACAGGCGGTGCAACTGCAGTACATGCCTCGCGTGCGTATTTCTCACACCTCGAAAGATGAGTTCGGCCAGATCTACGTGGGGGCCTTGAATTTCCTGTTGATGGTTGCTTGCATCGTGGTGGTGTTAACTTTTAAAACGTCGAGTAACTTGGCGGCGGCCTACGGGATCGCAGTAACGACCACCATGGTGATCACGACGATCTCCTTTTATTTTGTGGCCGTGCACACCTGGAACTGGCGTCCGTTGTGGGCGATGGCGCTCTGTGCGTTCTTCCTCGTCATCGAAGGCGCCTTCTGGGGAGCGAACCTCCTGAAGATTGCGCAAGGTGGCTGGTTCCCACTGCTCGTGGGCGTGGTGATCTACACCATCATGACGACGTGGAAAGAGGGGCGAAAGATCCTCGCCGAACGGATGAAAGAAAACATCATCCCGCAGAAAGACTTTCTTGCCTTGATTGAAAAAGATAAACCGACGCGAGTTTCAGGAACAGCGGTCTACATGTCGGGCCATCCCGACTACACTCCAGCGACCTTGTTTCAGAGCTATCGCCACTACCACTGCCTGCACGAAAACGTGGTCTTCTTGTTTGTGAAGACCCAGGCGCGCCCCTACGTGGGTGTCGCCGATCGCATCGGCTGTGAGAAGATCGGCCCGAGCATGTACCAAGTCGTGATCCGCTACGGATTCATGGATCTGCCGCACATTCCGGAGGCGATGCGGGGTCTGCAACTGGGAGACATCACCTTCGATTCCCAGGAAGCGACCTACTTCTTAGGACGAGAAAACCTCATCGCGACGAAGCGCAAAGGCATGATGATCTGGCGGGAAAAATTGTTCGCCTTCATGTCGCGAAACGCACAGCCGGCCACGAGGTTCTTCCATCTTCCCGCCGATCGAGTCGTTGAGATCGGCTCGGTCATCGAGCTTTGAATGGATAAGCGCTGGAGTGTCACCTTCGTTGCTTGGATCGTTGCTGTCATCGCCACGGCCGGGAGTCTCTTCTTCAGTGAAGTCATGCTGCTGCCGCCCTGCGTGCTGTGCTGGTATCAGCGGATCGCCATGTATCCCCTGGTGGTGATTTTTTTGGTGGGCCTGTTCAGCGCGGACGGAAGTGCCAAAAACTATGCCGCTCCATTGGCATTGATCGGCTGGGGGATCGCTTTCTATCACAATCTCCTCTATTACAAATTGATCCCGGAGCACATGAGCCCCTGTGCCCAAGGGATCTCGTGCACGACCAAACAGATCGAGTGGCTAGGGTTCATCACGATCCCTTCGTTATCTCTCGCTGCCTTCACCCTCACGTTAGCTTTGCTGCTGACTCTTTTTAGGATGCCTTCCCATGAATAAAAAAATTCTCGTCTTCTCAACTGTGGCCGTGGTGTTGGTGGGGTTCGCCCTTGCGACCTACGTGTTTCGGAACAAAGAAGTCAGTCAGGTGCAGCAGAACGCGCATCTTTTGTTGCGGGCGGATGCGGCTCGCCTGGGAAGCCCTTTGGCGCCCGTGACCATCGTCGAGTTTTTTGATCCGGAGTGTGAGACGTGCCGTCGCTTCCATCCCATGACGAAGATGTTGCTCCAGGAGTTCGACGGGAAAGTGCAGATGATGTTCCGGTACGCTCCTTTTCATGCCAATTCGAAGTTTGCCATCCAAATCCTTGAGGCCGCTCGCCAGCAGAACCGCTACTGGGAAGTGTTGGAAGTGCTGTATCAGTACCAACCGCAGTGGGGCGATCATCACAATCCGCGCCCGGAGTTGATCTGGACCTACCTCGTTGACGTGGGCGGCCTCGATATCCCCCGTCTCAAAGTGGACATGAATGAGCCCGGCATCCAGAAAATGATCGAGCAAGATTTGAGCGACGGACGCCAGCTCGGCGTGCAGCGGACTCCGCAGTTTTTCGTGAACGGTGAGCCGTTGTTGAACTTCGGCTACGAGCAACTTCGCCAGCTCGTCCTTAAGCACATTCCGAGCACTTAAGCGTCCCCTTGTGTTTTGAGTTTGCATGTCCATATTAGCTGGTATGGAAATCCAAACGCGCTTGGTGGCCAACATCTTTACCCGCAAATTATCGGCCGCCGCCTGGCCTCTCACGCTAGCGTGGGTGCTGCTGGTCTATGGCGCGAGCTATCTCTTTTTAGAGAAGGGAATTTCGCTGGAGGCGTCGGGCCTCGCTGTGTTTAAGGATCACGAATGGTGGCGCCCCTGGAGTGCGCTGCTCGTGCATAGCGATCTCGCCCATCTCCTCTCCAACACTCCTTGGCTGGTGGTCTTCATGTTTCTGCTCAACGGCGTCTTCGGCGCCGTGCCGGTGCTGCTGGCCTTTCTCATCACCGGGCTGGGAAATTTTATTGTACTCGCGACGATGCCGCCGCAGGTGAGCTTGGTGGGGGCCTCGGGCGTGGTGCATTTCGTGGGAGCGATGTGGGTTACGTTGCATGTGCTCGCCGATCATCGGGAGGGCCTGCGTCCGCGTTTTGGCAGTGGGCTTTTTCTGCTGTTGATGCTGTTCATTCCCGGCGATTACCGTCCCAATATTAGTTATCTTGGGCATGCCCTGGGCTTCCTCCTCGGGATCACGACGGGGGTGGGCTACTACATCCTCAACCGTCAGCGCTTCAGTACCCTTGAAGTCTATGAAACCCGGTTGATTCCTCCGGTGGACTTCGACTGGAGCGGGGAGGACGTGCCTGTAAATTCTCCTCAGTCTGAGCAGGTTGAACCGACCTTGCACTAGAATGGCGGGATGATTCGCTTCCTTTTATTTACCCTCATTTTGAGTGCGTCCTGCGTGACGTATGCCCAGGCGTTACTGCCAAAAAATGACATCGAATCGTGGCTCAATAAAGATCTATTTCTGGCCTCAGGTTATCAGCAGGCCAGTTATCAACTAAAAGACATTCAAGGCGACATTGCTCTCTTGGGTTTTGCCCGCACCAACATGTTGCGCATCAAGCTCATGGTCAAAAAAGACCAGGCCGGCCTCGACGAACTTCTGGCCAAACAAAGCGATGGCTTTCGACGTTACGAAGCGGAGTATCCCCAGTGGGACTTCAACCAACTCGATTCAACGCCGATCGATACGACACTCACCAAAGAGCGCATCGAAGGTTTTGCCATCAGTGCGGAGAGCAAGCAGCTCTTAAAAGAAAAAGTCTTAGGTCAAGATATTGGCTTCGAACTCAAGAGTGCTCCGATCAAATCTCGCAAGATCACCACCATGCTGACCCAGGTGATCTATGAAGAGCTCTACGACAACGGCATCGAGCCTAAGATCGGCAAAGAGCACAACTTCGCTCCCGAGACCTATGCCTACTATAAGAAAGAGTACCCCGTTCTGAAAACGGGTATGACGAAGCTGTTCATGGCGCTCGGCAATGGTCTGACGTTTCGGTTCATGGTC
>JAIXOY010000253.1 GCA_027486525.1 Pseudomonadota bacterium | reverse complement strand
GATCACGAAGATGGTCGACCACGACAAAAAATCTGATCAGAAACGCACGCTCTCGTTTAAGTACAATGCCCTTGGTAAGCCGGTAGAGATCGAGATGGAGAAGGTCGGCAAGATCAACGTAGCTTACGATAACTACGGTGAAATCAAGAAGGTTGAGTCGGATGCGGGCCACAAGATGGCACTGCAGGTCACCCAAGCTTTCCAGAACTTACTCTCGATCGTTAAACCAGCTGGCGTGAACCTGAATATGTAATTGCCACGTTTTGTGGGCACCCTAGGGGGCAAAAATGCCCCCATTTAAGGGTTTTTGGAGATTTGCCGATACAGATGTAGACTTGTTTTGAGAGTAACGGAGAAACATTATGACTAAACTATTCTTGATCGCTGCCCTTATGACTCTTTCCCTTGCGGCCTTGGCCGTTGAAAACGAAAATGGTGATACGGCCAATGAGAATTGCGACGTAAGTGTCGTCCCTACAGGTGGCGAGCCTGATGGTGGATCTTCCACTAACGGGACTCAAGACGGAGCTGGTGCCCCACGCTAATTTACTAGACTCTTTTAAAGCCCACCTTCGTGGTGGGCTTTTTTGTCACTTTTTTCTGACCCTGCCTAAATTTTAGACATCTCCCCACCACTATTCCGTCTCTTGGCCATGCAGCTTTTTGGCACAACTCCTGCTTATAAGGACCGCAAAGGGTTCCATACAAAGGGAGAAACCTATGAAGACTTTATTGGCCGTCATGTTGTTTGCAGTGAGCGTAAGCCCAGCTTTCGCGACTGAAAACCAAGCTTCGGAATGCCCGTACACACTCCATTCAGAAGAGCGTGAGAACACGAAGAGCTCTCTGGAAGACGGCGCGCAGAAGAAAGAGCGCGAGCAAAGTGCTACGAGCGTTTAATCTATGAAATGAGGGCGGGTCCTCAGGGATCCGCCTCTTTTTTAGACGGCCTGACTAACAAATGAACATAAGACTCTGGTTAAGGCACTGAAAAGACGAAGGAAAAGTTGGCACAGAGCCTGCAAGATACCAGGTAAGACAGTAACAAACCAAGGGGAATACCATGAAATCAGTAATCGCAATCTTGATCGTACTTAGCTCTTTCTCTGCTTTCGCCGTTGAATCGGAATCTCGCTGCGGCCAAGTTGATGACAGTGTGGATCGTTCTGCAGGTGAAGTCGCCTCATCAAGCTCAACTGAATCAGCCACGTCGGGAGCTGCAAGCGGCCAATAATCAGCGACTGTAGGTTTTGATCAACGAATTCAATTCACTTCTCTCGGCCTCGGAAAGACTTTCTTCCGGGGCCTTGAAGTTTTTAGGAACAGCGACTTGAACTGGACGTGAACTTTCAGGAAGCGAGTTATTGAAGAGCTTTTTCCCAACTTCCCGAGTCCCATCGTAACTTCTGCCCATCATTCCCTCGATGCTTCGTTGCAAACTCACGGTGAGTGGAGACGTGACTTTATACAGATGCTCAAAGAGCGTTCTTCCATCAAGATCGATCGATAGCAAAAGATAAGTCGCGGCAAACATGCCGAACGCCAGTGCTAGCTTCTTCATTCCTACTCCTTGGTCACGATCTCAATGCGGCAGTTACAAAATCCATCCAACAAATGGAGCCGGTACTCGATTCCAGTCAGAGGAGCGCTGCCTTGTTTTTCTTCCAGTTTGGGCGGAGCGAGCATGACGTGTCCATTCAAGCGATCAGCAAGGTCACTGAGCGAAAGTCCCGCCAAGATGTTTGCAGCTTCAGTGAGTATGCCCTGTGCCTGGGCTTTCTCTTCATTTTTTAACCGGGTTAAATCCAGATCACACCAAATTCTTAATTCTCCATGCGCGACTCCGGTGAAGCTGATGCGAACGAGGAACTGCGCAGAAAACATTTTCCCCAGCGGTGGCATTCGCTCGAGTCGAGTGGAGCCGAACAAATTGACCTGATTAGGAAATAACGGCGGTAGGGCCGTGTCGACGTGTTCCATTCCTATTCTTTCCCGAGGGTAGAGAGAAATTTCTCAACAGATTCTGTTAACTGCTGAGGATCGATGGGCTTGTGAATGAAGTCAATGGCCCCGGCCGCAATCGATTCCAACACGACTTGTTCGTGAGTTAACGACGAGACCATTATGACACCTACGTTGGAGAAATCGCTCACAATTTTTTCGGTGAGCTGAATGCCCGAGACTTCCGGCATCACAATATCCATCAAGACGAGATGTGGTTTTTTATCTCGCACCTGGCGAAGCGCATCTTCAGCTGAAGCAGCTTCACCGACGACCGTAAAACCTGCTTGAGTGAGCAGAGCCGTCATCTGCGCACGGGCGTAGTCAGAGTCATCCACAACCAGCAGGCGATATTCTTTAAATGTTGAAGGTATTGTCATTCATCTAGAATAACAAATGAGTCAGAGTGGGGCAAAAAAAGAAGGGCCCCTGAGGGCCCTTCATTCTTAGGCGGCGACTTGGCCGTCTTTCTTGCGTGGTTGTGTAAGTGTGGGCTTCTCTTCTTGAGGCTTCCACTCAACTAAGGCCAGCGCAAGCACTTCGGAAATATTCTTAACCGGGATGAAGTTCACTTTGCGGCGCTGGTGCTCAGGGATATCAATCAAATCCTTCTGGTTCTTCCAAGGGATGATGATGGTTTCAATTCCTGCTCTCATCGCGGCTAGAGCCTTCTCTTTGATACCACCGACCGGAAGTACCTTGCCGGTGAGTGTGATTTCACCCGTCATGGCGATGTCTTTACTGATCGGAGTGTTCGTTATCAAAGAAACGATGACGGTCGCTAATGTGATGCCCGCTGAAGGGCCATCTTTTGGAATGGCACCTGCTGGAAGGTGAATATGCACTTCGTGTTTTTCAAAGAAATCTTCATCGATACCCAACACCTCAGCGTGCGAGCGAATAAAGCCCATAGCTGCTTGGGCACTTTCTTTCATCACATCACCGAGCTGGCCAGTAAGAGTAATACCGCGACCCTTCATCTTAGTAGCTTCGATCTTGAGGATCTCGCCACCAGCTGATGTCCAAGCAAGACCGGTGGCCACACCGACCTCATCAGTCTCGTTGATTTCTTCATGACCGTACGGTGCCGGGCCCAAGAGCTCTTCCACTGTCTCAGAGAAGATGTGAGTTTTGCTGCAGGTCCCGCTCGCGATCTTCTTAGCGACTTTCCGGCAAAGAGAACCAATCTGGCGTTCAAGGTTACGAAGACCGGCTTCACGGGTGAACCCGTGAATCACAGTCTCTACGCCTTCGTCAGTGAACTCGATATGCTCGTGAGTTATACCGTTCTCGTCCATTTGTTTTGGAATGAGGTATTTCTTCGAGATCTGTACTTTCTCTTCCTGTGAGTAACCGCTGAGGTTGATCACTTCCATACGGTCACGCAGTGGACCTGGGATGTTTTCGAGCATGTTTGCCGTAGCGATGAACATGACTTGAGAAAGATCGAATGGCACGTTCAAGTAGTTATCACGGAACGAGTTGTTTTGCTCCGGGTCCAACACTTCAAGCAGTGCTGCTGATGGATCGCCGCGGAAATCGCTTCCGAGTTTGTCGATCTCATCCAGCATGATGATGGGGTTGATGCTCTTCACTTGTTTCATCGCTTGGATGAAACGGCCCGGCATCGCGCCGACGTAGGTACGACGATGGCCACGGATTTCGGATTCGTCCTTTACGCCACCGAGGCTGATGCGGACAAACTCGCGGCCTGTGGCTTTTGCGATGGATTTACCGAGTGAAGT
>JAIXOY010000230.1 GCA_027486525.1 Pseudomonadota bacterium | reverse complement strand
CAACCCATCGCTGGATGTTGATAAAGCCGACGGTACCATCACGTCGAACAATCCTTGGGCGAAGCCACCAGCGGCGACGGCTCGAATTGAAAATCGCGACATTCCCATTTTCTACAAAGTTGATTACCCGCAGCTCACCGACGTGGTGTTTAAACCGGCCGGTGGTGTGAATCTAGGTTGGGCCAACAAGCACTGGGACGCGGGTCTCTACTATCTCCGTAAGCCTGAAAACCAACTCTCATCGACCGTCGACATTTCTTACAACCCGGGCGATGACTTGATCAACGCTCGCGTGCAGCCGCAGTTCTACTACCACGACATCTACGGAAGTAACCTGCGTTGGAAGAATAAAGACTACACCGTCTACGCATCCGCGATCGCCGTGCGCCCGAACGATTATCCAGTGGGTGATCCACTCACGACTCAGTACACCCAAATTGAAGTTGAAAAACGTCGCGAAGATTACGTCGGCGGTGGTATCTCAAAAGAAAACGATCGCATGGGGATGGGCTTCGATTACGTCGCTCGCCTCAGTCCCTTTAATAAAGAAGAAGATATTCTGGCGGAAGATCCCCGCTGGAACCAGGCCGTCCACGGTTGGTTCCGTTACCGCGTGAATCGCTTCTTCCAGGTTTCTGCAGACGGAAAAGTTGATATGTTGACGAGAGATCGTCTGACGATGGTTCGCGTGAGCTATTTCCCTGTGCGGAACATGGTCTTGAATGCAGGGGTCAATATGATCGGCACTCCGAGTGATGGCAAATCGTATTGGAGCCCGTACACTAACAACGACGCAGTCTACGCAGGACTGCGGTATTTGTTCTGAGGACGTGTTTATGGTTCGTATAAAAAACCTCGCCGCTCTCATGCTTGTGTCGCTTCTGACCCTGGCCGGTTGCTCGGACCTCGGGAAGAACAGCATCGTTAATAAGCCCATCGAAAGTAACCGCTTCAACGCAGGGTGTGAACTCAACATCGACGAATTTAAATTGATCCTCGAGCGCGATGTCTCCGGCCAGATCAGCTGTCTGCAAAAAAACATCGAGCTCTTCTTGCGTGTTGTAGAGACAGACAAGCCTGGCTACCTCTCGCGCACGGCTTTCGAGCAGTTCATCATTAAGAACATGCCCGACTTCAAGCCCGAGAACGTGCGCGCGATCAAGAGCGTCTTTGACATCGCGCACTTGCTATTCGGCGACGATCGTAACTACCTTTCTCCGAGCTCTGTGAAGAAGATCTTTGATTTCATCTTCCTCTTCAACCGCGAATTCCCGAGCGTGTACCCGTTCTTCGAAAGCGAAGAAGAGAACACGCCGTACTACGTCCACGATCTCCAGAGAAAGCGCATCTTCAAAGCAGGGGATTCGATCGCCGAGGCCCTGCTCCGGATTTACAAGGGCAGTCGTGGTGACCAGATCCACAAGATCAACATCATCGAGATCCTCGAGAGCTTCACGAACACGGAGTCCGAGGATGTGTTGGCCAAGACGAAAGCCGTCATCTTCATCAAGAAGGTCATTCTCGGGGGCGTGAAGGACGAGCTGAACCACATCGAACTCAGCGAACTTCTCTCGAAGCTTCCGAAGCTGGGCATGATCGTCTTCGACATCTTCCGCGTGGGCTACATTGACCTCAATCAAAAAAGCCTGCTCGAGTTCATCAACAGTGACTTGGACCTGATCGACGACCCTTTGAAGCCGTTGTTGCACTACACGGCCGATTCCGGGGAGCGCCTCTTTTCGATCGATGACCTCATCGCCGCCGTTCCGTTCTTCCTCTCGGATGATACGGATTTCCCTGATTTGAAGCAGTACCGCAAAGAGATTCTGCAAGCCAAAATGTTGCTCATGTCTGAAGCGGCCTACTCTGAGAACGAAGACTTGCGCGGCAAAGAATACATTCTTCCAAGTGATCTCCGTGTGTTCCTCGATACCGTGAAAGACATGGTGAGACGTGGTGCCGTCTACCACAACGTCTACGAATTCTTTAAGCCGTACCTCAACAGCCCGGGTGTGGTGAGCATCAACTACAACAACTACGTCCTGTCGTTTCCGACTCACGGGAAGTACGTCGAGGAGTTCGCTCGCATCGCGAACTCGTACCGCTTCTTCTACGGCGAGTTCGACATGCCTTTCTACTCGGCGGCCTTCCGTCGAAACTCTGAAGGCATGGTCGAGCAAGGCCTCATGGAGTCGGCGCTCAAGCTCGTGGCCCGTCGCTACGGTTCGCCGAACCCCGGAGTGGGCGGCTACGGACTGACCCTGGCGCAGCTCCAAGCCTTCATTACTTTGATCAAGAAGCCACTGGTTGACGAAGGTCTCATCACGGCTGGGCGTGAGTTGAAGCTGATGGAAAACATCACGCTACTGATGACCTTGTTCCAATCGATGTCGAACGGTGATGGCATCATCAACGTGGATGAAGGTTCGGCCTTCTTCACGCAAGTGTTCGCGTCGATGGCGCACTCCGACTATTTCCAAGAGGAAATCGCCAAAGTTTGTCCCACCGATGAGCGCGGCCGGATCACTGACATCGACTGCCATCGTTCGAACTACTTTAATGCCCTCTGCGGCAAGTTTCAGAACAACTACCCGGTGCTGTTCCAGTCTCTGGGCATGGCGAATTGTGCGGACAAAGGCGACCAGACCTACATCAAAGACTATCTCAAGACCATCGAGTTCGTGGGTCGTACGTGCACGGTGTTTAAAGACGGGACTGACGTCCCGTTGACTTCGGATGACTACATGCCGATCTTGGTGATGATTCAGACGATCGAAGGCACCATGCTCCGTTATGACACTAACCGCAATAACACGCTCGATCCGTCGGAAGTGCGCAAGGCCTACGATCAGACGCTCAAGATTGCCATCGAAGCCCTCGTGGAGGAGCAGGCGAGCGTGATCGCCAAGCTCCCGTTTAACCTCGGCTCTGCGATTTCCAAGAAGGTCTACTACTACCTCATCAAGTACAAAGCGGTTCCGAAGAAAGTAAGCGAGTATCTGAAGCTCCTCACGATTGGTGCAACACCGGCACGGCGAGACACTTTTGCTGCAGTGCTTAAGATTGTTGCCGAACAAGGTGAGCCTTCCACTTTCGATTGCGAAACGCTCCGCTAACCAGGTAACTTGGGAGTCTCTGCAGGAGACTCCCCATGGCTGACACGGCCCAATTCAAAATCGAAGACTTCAAGCAACGTCTGCCTGAATTCAAAAACACTCTGGTCACAATCCGGAGGTCACTTTGACGTCGAGAGAAAAACTCAGCGCCTAAGAGAGATCGCGGAGATGGAAGCCCTTGAGGGTTTCTGGAACGACACCGCCAACGCCTCAAAAATTCAAAAAGAAAAAGCTGCCCTGGAAGACTCCGTGAAGACCTACTCACGCCTCAAAACGTCGCTCGATGATTTTGAAGTGCTCCTGGAAATGGCCGACATGGGTGACGAGGCTTCCTTGCAAGAAGCAGTCACTGCGTTCCCGAAGTGCCAGCAGGCCGTCACCGACGCCGAGAAGAAGGCCCTCCTCTCCGGTGAGACCGACATCAACAACGCCATCGTTACGATTAACGCCGGTGCGGGCGGGACCGAGTCCTGTGACTGGGCGGGCATGCTCATGCGCATGATCCAGCGCTGGTCGGAACAGCACGGCTTCAAGGTCGACGTGATGGATTTTCAATACGGAGATTCGGCCGGCATTCGAAGTGCGACTTTGCAGGTCAACGGTCCCTTTGCTTACGGTCTGCTGAAAAGCGAAAGCGGCGTCCATCGTCTGGTGCGCATTTCACCGTTTGATTCGAACGCGCGTCGCCACACCTCGTTTTCATCAATGTTCGTCTCGGCCGAAATCGATGACACCATCGAGATTGAAGTTCTCGATAAAGACCTACGCGTTGATGTGTATCGTTCCGGTGGTGCGGGTGGACAATCGGTGAACACGTCAGACTCCGCCGTGCGCTTGACTCACTTCCCAACCGGGATCGTGGTGGCGTGCCAGCAAGAACGCTCGCAGCTGCAGAACAAGATTAAGGCGATGAAGATTTTGAAGAGCCGCATGTACGAGCGCGAATTGCAGATCCGTCGCGATGCTCAGACGCAAGTCGAAGCCGGCAAAAAAGACAACGCCTGGGGCTCGCAGATCCGCTCGTATGTGTTGCACCCGTATCAATTAGTTAAAGATCACCGGACAGGGTACAGTACGTCACAAGCGCAGACAGTGCTGGACGGTGATGTCGATGATTTCATGAAAGAGTATCTCCAATGGCAAAGCCTTGGGGGGAAACCAGTGGAGGCCGGCGATGACGACCTCTAACCTTACCGAATCGGGGAAAGTGATGAAGCAGAAGCATGTTGAAAGATGGACCTCTCAGTTCTCGGAGCAGATGACTGTTCGCCTCGACAAGCGCGCGAAGCTCGAAGAGATGGGCCAGCCGGGCGGTGCCTACAAAAACAACTTGAAGCCGGACACGACCTTCAAGAATATTTTTGATCGCTACGGCGCTCTGGAAAAAGATGCCATCGGCCAGACTCCCGAGTTTAAGGTTGCCGGCCGCGTCCTCATGGTGCGTGACTTCGGCAAAGCGGCCTTCCTCACCTGCGACGACGGCACTCAGCGCTTCCAGATCTACATCAAAAAAGACGTCACCTCCGAAGCCGGCTTCGCGCAGTACAAGCTGCTCGACTACGGCGACATCGTTTGGGCATCAGGAGATGTCTTTAAAACCATGAAAGGTGAACTTTCGCTCAACGTGAAAGACTTCTCGATCATCTCGAAAAGTACGCGTCCGTTGCCGGAAAAATTCCACGGTCTCACGGATCCGGAATTACGCTACCGCATGCGCTACGTCGACCTTGCGATGAATCCCGACGTGCGTGAGACGCTTCGCAAGCGCTCAGAGATCGTGCGCTACATCCGCGAGTACTTCTACAAGCTCGACTTCTTGGAAGTCGAAACGCCGATGATGCACGGCCTGGCCGGCGGTGCCGCTGCGAAACCTTTCAAGACTCATCACAACGCGCTCGACATGGAACTCCACATGCGGATCGCGCCGGAGTTGCACTTGAAGCGCCTGATCGTCGGCGGGTTCAACAAAGTCTTCGAGATGAACCGCTGTTTCCGTAACGAAGGTCTCTCGCTTAAGCACAACCCGGAATTCACATCGATCGAGTTCTACTGGGCCTACGCGAACTACGAAGACCTGATCCAGCTCACGGAAGATCTCATCTCGGGCCTTGCTCGTGACGTCATCCAAAAAGACGTCATCACTTTCGGCGAAAAAGAAATCAACCTCGTGGGCCCTTACGCTCGCATGACCATGCGGGAAGCAGTGGCGAAGCACACCTCCTCTACGCCAGCGCAAGTGATGGACGCGTCTCACCTGCGGACTCTCTTGAAGGAAAGCGAAATTGATCCGAAGACGATCAAGAATGCAGGCTGGGGCAAGCTCCTCACGCTCTGCTTTGAAGAGTTCGCTGAGAAGCATCTCATTCAGCCCACCTTCATCACCGAATACCCAACGGAAGTTTCACCCCTTTCACGTCGAAACGATGTGAACCCGGAGTTCGTAGACCGCTTCGAATTCTTTATGAACGGTTGGGAAATCGGCAACGCGTTCTCGGAGTTGAACAATCCCACCGATCAGCTCGATCGTTTCGCTGAACAAGCGATGGCAAAAGAAGCCGGGGACGACGAAGCTCACGACGTGGACTACGACTACGTCCGTGCTCTCGAGTACGGCATGCCCCCGACAGCAGGCCAGGGGATAGGCATCGACCGGTTGGTCATGGTGCTCACAGATAGCGCCACGATCCGTGACGTGATCTTGTTCCCGTTGCTGAAGAAAGAAGACTTCGGGCAAGACTCGGAAGCCACCTAAAATGAAGGGGCGTCTGCTGCTCTCGCTCGGGCGCATCTTTTTTGACCAAGCGGCGACTTGGCGCCTCCTGGCGTTCAGCATAGCGGGCTACGCCTTCTCGCTTTCTGTTATTTTGGGGACGCTCGGTCTCATGGATGGCTTCGAGTCCACGCTCAAGCAAGGTCTGCGCCTCGCCGCCGGTGACGCCATCCTGAGCCATCGTCAGGGCTTCTTCCAGCTTTCCAGCGACACGCTCGACGAGATGCAGGTGCAAGGCGTACGTGCGATCGCGGGCGTGGTGCAATCTGAAGCTTTTGCACTAGGCGATGGTAAATCGCAGGGTGTGCTTGCTCGCGGCGTGGATGCCGAGGAGTTTAAGTCCGTGACCGGGATGACGTTCACTCTTCCGCATGAAGGAGTCGTTATCGGTCAAACACTGGCGCAGGAGTGGCAGCTCAAAATCGGTGACACCCTGACCCTCGTCTTGGCGCGCGGGACAGACGGTGAGTTGCCGCAATTCGTCCCTCTCGAAGTCAGTTCCATCGTTCGGCACGGCATTCACGAGAAGGATGCTCGCTTAGTTTACGTGGCCAAGTCTCGCTTGCAAGAGGTGCTTGGGCTGGGAACAAAGGTCAACGTGGCCCTGCTCAATTTCGGTCCGGATTTCACGGATGTCCATGCCCTCGAAGAGAAGATCGGTGAGCTGGCCGTTGCCATGGGAAATCCATGGGTGCTCAAGCCCGCGTGGCAAGAATTTGCCGGATTACTTGAGGCGGTAGAGGTGGAAAAAACGTCCATCGCCATCGTGCTGCAATTGATCGTCTTGGTGGCGGTCTTCAACGTCGCCGCCTTCCTCGTGACGCTCCAGGCGCGCAAGATTCGCGAATTCTTTTTACTGCGCGCTTTCGGTTTGCCGCGCGGTCGTTTCTTTGCCTTTGCGGCAACTCTGCTCGTTGGCATGTGGGCGCTCTCCTGTGGCGGGGCCTTGGTGCTCGTGCGCCTCTTCAACTGGTTGCTGGCCCATGCGTCGTGGTTGCAAGTGCCGGGCGATATTTATGTGCTCTCGCGCTTGCAAGTGCTGCTGAGTTTAAAAGATTATGTGTGGGTCTTTGGTCTGGCGTTAGTGTGGATGATGATTCTCGGCGGCTTCGCCGCTCGGAAGATTCGTCGTCAGCCGTTGTTGGCCGGTCTTCGGCAGGAGTTTCAATGAATCCTTTTATCCGCGTCCAGCGTGTCGAAAAAGATTACGGACCAACGAAGGTTTTGCGCGGTGTGGATTTAGAAATCCACGGCGGCGAACGCGTGGCGATCCGTGGTGCTTCGGGCTCCGGTAAGTCCACGCTGCTCTATTTGTTGGGCGGCCTCGAGCGTCCCGGCAAAGGCAGTGTTGAGGTGGGAGGGAAGAATCTCTCGCAGCTAAACGACGAAGATCTCGCCGCGTTTCGTAACTCCGCCGTGGGTTTCGTTTTCCAGTTTCATTTTCTTTTGCCGTCGCTGTCGGCCATCGGAAACATTCTGCTGCCGGCCCGGATTGGTGGCCACGATGGGAAAGCTGTCGAGGCCCGTGCGAGAAATTTGGCACAGCGCTTAGGTGTGGCCCACTGCTTAGATAAGTGGCCTCATCAGCTCTCCGGGGGCGAACAGCAGCGAATCAACATCGTCCGCGCGCTCTCGTTGAAGCCACCATTGCTTTTGTGCGATGAGCCTACAGGAAACTTAGATTCCATGAACTCAGGTAAAGTCACAGAACTCCTCAGTGAACTTGCTCTCGAGAACAAAACAACGCTCATAGTTGTCACCCACGACGATAAAGTGGCTTCTGCCTTCGAGCGTAAGATCGTGATTGAAGATGGTCATATTCTCCGATAGAATAGCGCCACTTTTAACGATTTCAGTAATTTAAGAGCGAGTTGGATGAGATTTTCTGGCCTCATTTTGGCTTTATTTTGCGTCGCAGCTCATGTGGGTTTTTCCTCATATGCTCATGGCCAAGAAATCATCGGCCCGATCGTCGAGCTTTTTAAAGTCGATTCGATCGAGATCGAAGGTAACCGCAAAGTTGAATCAGAAGCGGTCATCGATAAACTCACCACCAAGACAGAACAAGTTCTCGATAACTACCTCCTTCGGAAAGACATCCAGCGCATCTACGAGATGAAGTACTTCGATGAAGTCGAAGCCTGGCACAAGAAAAAAGACGGAAAAGATATTCTCTTGTTCCGCCTCAAAGAGAAGCCCATCATCGGCAAGGTCGAGTTCAAAGGTAACGACGAAATCAACGACGAAGATCTCAAAGAGCAGATCAAGACGCGCGAGTTTCAGATCCTCGACGTCGCGACACTGAAGGCCGACGTGCTTGCGCTTCAGAAGCACTACGAAGACAAAGGCTTCTTCATCGCCCAGGCCACCTACCAAGTGAAGCCGCAGGAAAACGGCGCCGTGAACGTCATCTTCAAAATTAAAGAATGGGACAAGGTGATGGTCAAGAAGATCACCTTCCTGGGCAACAAAGCGATCAATGATCAAGAGCTGAAAGGCTTCATGCAGACGCAGGAAGAGACGCTCTTCTCGGGCATGTCGGGCTCCGGCAACTTCAAAGAGCTGAACTTCCAGACGGACATCGAGCGCCTCAAGTACCTCTACAAAACGCGCGGGCACCTGCAGGTGAACATCAATAATCCGGTGGTCACCGTCTCTGAAGACAAGCGCTGGATCTTCATCACCGTGCAGGTGACAGAAGGTCCGCAGTTCACGGTGAACAACGTCACCTTCAACGGCGAGCTCCTCTTCACAGAATCGGAGATGACGGAAAAGATCAAGTTGAAGGGCAAAGACATCTACAACGAAGAAAACCTCCGTCAAGACATCCAGACTCTCACGGAGATGTACCAAGACAAAGGCTACGCCTTCGCCAACGTGCTTCGAACGCTCGAGATCGTGCCGGGAGAGAACAAAGTCGACGTCGTGTTCTCCTTCGAGAAAGGCAAGATTTGCTACTTCGGCAAAATCCTCGTGAAGGGTAACAGCAAGACGCGCGACAAGGTCATCCGTCGTGAATTGAAGATCCACGAAGGCGAGATGTACACCGGCTCAGGCCTCCGGAACTCAAAAGACAACGTGAACCGTTTGGGTTTCTTCCAGCCGGAGAGCGTGATTTTTAATACCGTCGCTCAGAAAGGCAAAGACGACGTGCTCGACGTCGAGATTTCTGTGAAAGAACGCGCCACGGGCCAGATCAGCGTCGGTGCCGGTTACTCGACGGCGACGCAAGGCTTCGTACAAGCGAGCATCGCGCAAAACAATTTCCGCGGTCTTGGGCAGAACATCAACTTCAACATGTCCCTGGCTTCGAACCAACAGATCTACAACGTCGGCTTCACGGAACCCTACCTCTTCGACACCAAGTGGACGGCGGGTGCCGATTACTTCCGCACCGTTTCGAATTTCATCCGCTCATTCAGTTATGAGAAGCACGGCTTCGACGTGCGCGTCGGGTATCCCATTTTTGATTACACGCGCCTCTTCCTGACCTATCGCTATGAAGACAACAAGATCACCAACGTGGCCAATCCGACGATCGATCCTAAGCTCGAAAACGGCTCGGCCGGTTCATTGCAAACATCGCTCGTGCACGACCGGCGTAACAACGTTTTTGAGCCGACCAACGGCTACTACGGTTCAAGCTCCGTGGAGTACACCGGTGTCGGTGGTATCCAGCGCTGGATTAAGACGGAAGTCGAAGGCCGTTACTACAAGCCGATCTGGGAAGACTTGGTTTTCCGAACGCGCATGATGGCAGCTCAGCTTTATAAAACGGAAGACCGTGGCATCCCACGTATCGAGCGCTTCTCCATGGGTGGCGCGCGCAACATGCGCGGTTACCGCCTCGAAGACATCGGTCCTCTGATTCGCGCGGTGAACACCAACACCGACTCACTCGACACCTTCAACAAGGGTGGCCTGATGCAAGTGCTCGGTACTTTCGAGCTCGAGCATCCGTTGATCAAAGAAGCCGGATTAAAATGGGTGGTCTTTAGTGACTTGGGTAACGTCTACGAGAAGCGCATTGGCGCCGACGGCGACTACAGTTTGCGAGCGAACTATGGCTTTGGATTCCGTTGGTTCTCACCGATTGGCGTGCTGCGTTTTGAGTTCGGTTTCCCGATCAACAAGCGTGAGCGCGAAGCGCCAAACCAATTCCACTTTGACATAGGACAACTGTTCTAAAAGTGCTAAATTTTCAAGCAGTCTACCTCTAACGGAGTACCTGCATGAAACTAACAGCATTCGTTCTTTTTTTCTTCGCCCTCCAGGCACAAGCGGCCGTCACTGTCGGCTTAGTTGACGTTCAAAAAGTTTTGACTTCAATCAAGGAAGGCCAGTCGGTCATGAAGACGTTGGAAAAGTCTTTCAACGAGAAAAAATCAACGCTCAAGAAAGATGAAGAAAAAATCAAGAAAGCTGGCGAAGACCTCAAAAAGCAATCAGCTGTGTTGAGCGAGCAAGCTCGCTTGACGAAAGAGCGCGACATCCAAGAGCAGATCTTGAAAGTCCAAGGCAAAGCCGCCGACTTCCAACGTGACATGCAGAAAATGGAAAACGATCTCAAGCGGCCGATCATCGATCGCCTGCGCCCGATCATCCAAGAAGTTTCGAAAGCTGCTGGCGTGAACATGACGTTCGAGCAGGGTAGTGCTCCGATCATTTACGCCGAAGCTGAGAAGAACCTCACGGAAGACGTCGTGAAGGCGTACGACAAAAAATATCCGGTGAAATAATGCTTTACCGCGACCTCTTCGCCTTCGATGCGGACATTCAAGTCGCACACCTCGACGGCGCTGCAGGGTCGGTCCCGGTCGAGCGCTTGGCGCTCGCAACCGATTTAGCCGCCGGCTCTTTGACCTTCGTCAAAAACGCCAAGTTTCTCAAAACTCTCGAAGACACTACGATCACAGCACCCCAGCCTCTGGCCGGTGCTGTGTTTGATCGCAAGCTCTGGGAAGGCCTTGCTCCCGAGCTTCAGCACACTTGGAGCAAACGCCTCGGCGTGATCGCCACCAGCAGTAACGTTCCCCTTTCCATGACCCGTCTGTCGCGACCGTTGTTCGTGCAAAAATTTGGTGAGCTACAAAGTTTCGTGGACGGTCGCCAACTCGGGAACACGGAGATCCATCCTTCGGCGTTGATCGCGCAAGGTGTCTTCATCGGCGAGCACGTGAAGATCGGCGCAGGTGTGGTGATTCATCCTGGAGTGACCATCGCTCCGCGAGTAGAGATCGGGGACAACTGCACCATCTACGCGAACGTCGCGATCTATTCTTTCACGACGATCGGAAAGAATGTTCGCGTTCACGCCAACACCACGCTCGGCAGCGACGGCTTCGGCTACGTCTTCGACAAAGGCGTGCATCATAAGATCTGGCACACCGGTGGCGTCGTCATTCACGACGACGTTGAGATCGGGGCCAACTGCAGCGTCGACATGGGAACCTTCACCCCCACTGTCGTCGGTGCCGGTTCTCGCATCGATAACCAAGTACAGATCGCCCACAATTCAAAGATTGGCCGTGGCTGCGTGCTCTGTGGTCAATCTGGCCTGGCGGGAAGTGCCGTGCTCGAAGACTTCGTTGTCCTCGGTGGACGCGCGGCGATCGGTCCCGATGCTCACATTGGTAAAGGCGCACAAGTGGCTGGCGGCGCCATGGTTAATGAAGGCGCAGTCTGGCCGGCCGGTTCTGTTCTCGGCGGCCACCCCGCTCGTGATCTGAAAGAGTGGATGCGAACTTTCGCGTGGGTCCGCAAAAACGCTCTCAAGAGTTAGGAGAAATTATGTTCATGAATCTGCAACAGGTTATGGCCTTCATGCCTCACCGTGATCCCTTCCTCTTCATCGACAGTGTCAGTCGCGTGGAATTGCCGGAGCATCTGCGTGGAAAAAAAGGTGCCTTCAAACCCAATGAGCTCGTGGGTGGAAAAACGTGGTGCGATTTTTTCGTGCGCCCAGATCTGAAAATTCTCGAGGGTCATTTTCCGGATTACCCGATTCTCCCTGGCGTCGTGCAGGTTGAGATGATGGCCCAGGCGTCGGCGTTCTTGATGGTGCATGCGATCAACGGGCCCATCGAGAGCGCGAAGCTCGACGTGGCACTCCTCGGCGTCGACCGAGCGAAATTCCGCAAACCAGTTCTGCCAGGGATGAAGCTCGAACTTTCGACCGTGCTCACGAAAGTGCGCGGTCCGATGACAACTTACGATGCTCAGATTCATTGTGACGGTGAATTGATGAGCGAAGCAAGCTTCCTTGCAAGTTTGCGCATTATTCAGTGAGGTAACACATGTCTGTCGATATTGATAAACTTGCGAGCGTTCACCCAGAAGCCCAGCTCGGCACCGGAGTAAAGATTGGACCCTTTTGCGTCGTGGGCCCCCATGTGAAAATTGGCGACGGGACGGTGCTGAACTCGCACGTGGTGATCGAAGGCCACACGACCATCGGAAAAAATAACCGCTTCTTGCAGTTCGGGTCCATCGGCGCTCCTCCGCAGGATACCTCGTATAAAAACGAGCCCTGCGAGACGATCATCGGCGACGGCAACACGTTCCGCGAGTACGTTTCGATTCACCGCGGGACCACCAAGCAAGACATGAAGACGATCATCGGTAACAACTCGCTCTTCATGGCGTACTGTCACATCGCCCACGACTGTACACTCGGGAGCAACATTACATTCGCGAACAGCGTTCAGCTCGCTGGACACGTGAACATCGGTGACCGCGTGATCATCGGTGGGAACACCGGTGTGTCACAGTTCGTGTCTCTCGGGAAGGGCGCCTACATCGGCGGCGGCACCGCCATCGATCGCGACATTCCTACATTCTGCACCGCCTACGGAAACCGGGTGCGCTTGAAAGGGATCAACATTATTGGTCTTAAGCGCCAGGGGCACGACAAACAGGTCATCTCCGAAGTTGTGGACTTCTACCGCACGATGGAAAGCTCTGCGCTCTCTCCGCGCGCTTTCGTGTCACACGCGGAACTCATGACGGAATTCGCGAACAACCCTGTGGTGAATGAAATTGCCTCCTTCATTCGCAAATCTGAAATTGGTGTGGCGCCCTTCATGATCGGATAAGTATGAAAGTCTGCACTGCGACGATTGGCTACGGGTTCCTCGGTAAATGGCATGCGCAGAAAGCGGCGGGCCTGACCGAGCTTTGTGAACTCAAGGGTATCGTCGAAAAATTTCCAGCGGCACAAGATGCGGCGAAGACCAATCACCCTCAAACACCTATTGTGTCAGATTGGAAAGAGCTGGAGATTGATGCGGCGGTAGTCGTCACCCCCACGAGTTTTCATTTTGCTGTCGCGAAAGAATTACTGCTCGCTGGTAAGCATGTGTTTTGTGAAAAGCCGTTGTGCTCCACCACCGAACAGGCGATCGAACTTGAGAATCTCGCCGTCGAAAAGAAGCTTGTTCTCCAAGTCGGTCACTCCGAGCGCTGCCACGAAGCGTGGGAGAAACTTCGCCCTCAGTTCGTCTCCATGAAAGGCCCCGTTAGTCTGCGCATCGATCGCTTCGCTCCCTTCAAGGGAAGAGCGACGGATGTGGACGTGGTGCAAGACTTGATGATTCACGACATTGACCTGATGCTGTGGCTCTTCAATCGCGACGTGAAGAGTGTGCGCGCCTGGGGCCACAAAATTCGCACGAACCACTGGGATCACGTCACGGCGCAATTCACGCTGGCCGATGGCATGGAAGCGACGCTGACCATGGGCCGCAACAGCGTCCATGAGGTGCGCGCGCTTGAAGTGTTCCACAGCAGTGGTTCCACGCGCGTCGATCTTTTTGCGAACAAGATTCAAACCGCACCGGCCGGAGAAGTTTCGCCCGGTGTTTTCACCGCGGAAGAAACCTACGGCAAGCGAGATCATCTCTTGATTGAACAGACGGCTTTCTACAACAGCATCCTGCATAAAAAACCCGCCATGGTGGATGCCACGGCCGGGCGGAAAGCCGTGGAGATGGTGGAGGCCGTGTTGAAGGCGCTTGCTACCGGTGAATCGGTTAAGTGCCATGGCTGATGTCTTGCTCGTCGCCGGCGAGCCTTCCGGCGAAGAACACGCGCACACTTTCATTCCACGTCTGCGTGCGCTGCGCCCTGATATAAAGTTTTGGGGCGTCGGCGGCGATGTCCTGCAAAAAGAGGGCATGGAGCTCCGTTACCATCTGCGAGATTTCTCCAGCATGGGCTTCTCGGAAGTGGTCGGCAAAATTCCGTTCTATAAAAATGCCCTGAGCGTGCTGGTGAATGAAGCCGTCAAGCGCGGAACGCGTGATGCGATCCTCATCGATTTTCAAGACTTCAATCTACGTCTCGCTCAACGACTCGCATCTCGCGGTATCCGTGTGTGGTACTACGTCGCACCTCAAGCCTGGGCGTGGCGACCGTGGCGCGCGACCACTCTCGCCAACACCGTTCATCGTCTCTTTTCGATTCTACCGTTTGAAGAAGAGTGGTTTGGCTCGCGGGGTGTGAAACAACTCACACCGGTGCCGCATCCGCTCGTTACGAACTGGGCCGAGGAACTCGCAAAACTTCCGGCCCGTCCGTGGGAAGAGCGTCTTCTGAAATCACCGCGCTTGATGGTGTTGCCCGGAAGTCGTCGTTCGGAAGTGGCGCCGCTCCTGCCGATTTTCATTCGCACCGTGAAAGCACTCAAGGCTCAGATGCCTGGTTTGCATGTGACACTTTCACGCGTGTCGCACTTGGATCCCGCGCTCTATGACTGCGCTCAAGGCCACGTGGATCATTGGATCACACCGGAAGAATTGCCGGCCGAACTTCTCCGGGCCGACACGGCCCTCGCGGCCAGTGGCACGGTCACGCTCGGCACCGGCATGATGGGCGTGCCCACCGTCGTCGCGTACCAGTCATCACTCATCAATGAATTCGTGATCCGCAAGTTGATCCGCTACACCAAAGACGTGTCGCTGACGAATCTGGTGCTGGGGGAGAGAATTTTTCCTGAGTTCTTGCAACAAGAAGTGCAAGTTCCCCTGCTGACGCGTGCTATGCTGGCGTGGTGGCAAGATCCGGCCGCCTGGACGAAAGTCACGTCGGAACTCGCCAAGCTTCCGGGCCTGTTGGCCAGCGGTGAGAAAGACGTCGGCGGCATGATGGCCAAGGAGATGGTGTGAGCGCTCTCGAAACATTACGGAAGGTCACGCTCTCTCCGCTCTCCTGGGTGTGGGAGTGGGTCTATCGGTTGCGTCGCTCGGGTTACGAGTACGGTTTTCTTAAGCGCCACTACTACAAAGTGCCCGTCATTTCCGTGGGAAATCTCACCTTCGGTGGCACGGGGAAAACTCCCACCATCCTGTGGCTCGCAGATTTCATGGCGGGCGCAGGGCTGACTCCCGTGGTGCTCACCCGTGGTTACAAAGGACTGCTGGAAGACGGGGCCGGGCTCTTGAAGTCGGGCCAGCGCTTTCGTTTGAATCCGCACGACTACGGCGATGAGCCGCTCATGATCGCCAGTAAGATGAAGAAGGGGGCGGTCATCGTGGGCAAAGAGCGAGCTCGCAACCTCACGCGCTTTTTCCCCGACGCAAAACCCGACGTGGTTCTGCTGGATGATGGCTTCCAGCATCTCGGCATCTACCGCTCATTTAATCTCGTGCTGTTCGACGCCACCATGGACTTGGGTCTTTATCAGACCGCACCCCTTGGGTATCTGCGCGAAGGGCTCACGGCCCTGAAGGACGCGGATGCCATCGTGGTCAGCCGCGCCGACATGGTGAGCGCGGAAAAACTGCAGACGCTGCGCGAGTTTTTGGCCCGCTACCACCACCACGGCCCCCTGTGGTGTGAGATGAGTTACCGCGCGATCGGTCTCTTTGATGGCTACGATGCCTTCCGGTTCCGAGTGGAAGAGCTGCAAGGGAAGGACGTGGTCGCCGTGACCGCCATCGCTTCACCTACATCGTTTTTCCAAACTCTCGAGGGGCACGGCGCCCGCCTCGTCGAGAAGATCAGCTTTCCGGATCACTATTTCTTCAGCCAGGAAGATGTGAACGAGATTCTCCTCAAGGCCAGCCGCCATTCGGCCATGGTGGTGTGCTCGGAGAAAGACATGGTGAAACTGCGTCGGGTATCGCAGGATCCGCGGCTGTTTTTTATCAAGGTGCAAGTGGAGTTCTTGAGTGGCGAAGACAGTCTTCGTGCTGCCCTTGGTAAAGTTCTCCACCTTGAACCCCGCCTCTGAACGACTTACCATCGAAGGATGTCGTTAACTAAACTTACTTTGTGCCACGTCCTGCTTCTGGGCCTTTTGGGTTCCGGCTGCGCATGGAGCAAGAAGTGGTTTAAGAACAACGACAAGGTCGACAACGGCCAACTGGAAAAAGTCGGCGCCAAAGAAGAAGAAGTCACGAAGTTCGCCGTGCAAGACGCGCCCGCCGTGGTGGCCCCGGTGGAACCCGAGGTAAAACCTGTTGTTGTTCCCGTCAAAAAGAAAATCGTTTCGAAAGCCCCAGTCCCACCGAAGATAGTCGTCGCGTCGAATGCTGCCGTCGTTGCGACGCCGGGCTTTGCTTACCCCGCCGACTATCCAGAGAACCTGAAAGCCATCGATGAGAAAGCGGCGACGTCGTGGACCCTCTTCAAGCCGCGCTTCAAGGTCGACGAGCAGATGTTCCTCGACGTGGACTACCTCGGCATGACCGTCGGGAAAGTCGTGCTGAGTTACCGTGGTCTCAAGAGCATGAGCAACAAACCGGTGCACCACTTCCAGGCCGTCTTCAAGAGCGCTCCGTTCTACAGTGCGATCTACGAACTCGACGATCACCTCGACACCTACGTGGACCAAGAAAAATTTGTGGGCCTGCGTTCGAACCTCGTGCAACGAGAGAGCAAGCAGGACATCGATGAGGTGCAGCTGTACGACCGAGAAAAACTGACAACCACGGCGTACCGCAAACTGGTGCGCGATGGAAAAACCAAGCACAAAAACTGGAAAGGCTTCATCCCGCGCTACAGCATCGATCCGTTGAGCGTACTCTGGCTCCTGCGGGGACTCCCCATGAAGCCCGGAGACAAGTACATCCTTCCGGTGGTGAACAAGGGTGAAACCCTCGCCATGGAAGTCGCCGTCGATGGCCGCGAAAAGATCAAGACGGGGCTCGGGGAGTTCGCCAGCGTGCGTGTGAAAGTTCACACCGTCTACACCGGCAAGACACTCAAGAGCGGCGACATGACGTTCTGGCTCTCCGACGATGAGACCCGCACACTCCTGCGCGCCAACGCCAAGATCAAGATCGGGTCCGTGTACGCCGAAGCCGTGAAAGGGGAGTAGCGTGCGCGAAAAACTCCGCCTCTCCGATCTCAACGTGCTGTTTGTCTGCATGGACCTGGGCCACGGCACCAACTGCCATCGCGTGCTCGCGGACGTCACGACGTTCCATAATCTCGGTGGCAACCCGTTGCTGGTGTGTCGCAAGGGTTCGGTGCTGGATCGGCTGGCCGAACAGCAAGATGTACGGCGCCACTACCTCGACCTCCGTGGCGGCTGGCGGGCCGCTCTCGAGCTCTTCAAGCTCGTGCGCCACTTGGTGAAAACCGACGCCCTGGATCTCGTGCATTGTTATAACTACCGCCCCATTCTCGTCTTAGGTTTCGCGCTCAAACGCGAAGTGCGCATTCCGCTGGTGTACACCAGCAACGAAGATGTGGGTGAGCTCTACAGTCCCTTCTGGCACGACTACTTCATCACCCGCGTCGATCAGGTGCTGTGCTTTTCCGCCGCGCTCGGTGATCGCGTGAGCGACATCCTTCCGCTGGGGGGCCGGCGCGTGGGCTTCACCGGGGCGGGCCTCGAGCATCCGCACAAACCGGCCCTTGCTCCCACGGGTGACGTGTGGAGAATCTGTACGTACGTGCGGCCCGATGAAGACGACATCGAAAGATTTACGCCGATCTTCATCGCTCTGCCGCTCTTAGAGCGGGCCGGTAAACGCGTGATCCTTT
>JAIXOY010000144.1 GCA_027486525.1 Pseudomonadota bacterium | reverse complement strand
CCATGCAAATCAATGTGCGGTTCCTGGAAAATTTACGTCTTGAGGCGGCCTTCGATGACTTCAAAGTCATCTCCGATCAGCCGATCCGTTACAAAGGTGACGGAACCGCGCCAGGCCCGTTTGATTATTTCCTCGCGTCTTCAGCTCTCTGTGCAGCTTACTTCGTCAAAGTCTATTGCGTCGCCCGTGACATTCCCACCGATGACATTCGCATCTCGCAAGACAACATCGTCGATCCGGACAATCGCTACAACCAAACGTTCAACATTGAGATTGAATTGCCGGAGGGCATTTCGGAGCATGATCGCGAAGGCATGATCAAGGCGATGGATCGTTGCACCGTCAAGCGCGTGATTCAGAACGCGCCGACGTTTAAGATCAATCCCAAGATCATCGGCAGTGAGAACAAGGCCCTCCTTGAGGGTATTCTCAATCCCGAACAAAAAACGATCATTCCTGGCAAAGACTCCTCACTCGAGGACACGCTGCTCAAGATGACTGGGTTGTTAGAAGGCCTGGGCATCAAGCTCGAGATCGCTTCTTGGCGCAACCCTGTGCCGCATGTGTGGTCGGTGCATATTCGTGATGCGGATTCACCGATGTGCTTCACCAACGGCAAAGGTGCCACCAAGGCAGCGGCGCTATGTTCGGCGTTAGGTGAGTATCTTGAGCGCTTGAGCACCAATTACTTCTACAGCGATTTTTATCTCGGTCAACAAATCGCCGAGGGAGAGTTCGTTCATTATCCGACAGAGAAATGGTTTAAGGCCGGACCGAAGGATTCCAT
Organism: Pseudomonadota bacterium; assembly: GCA_027486525.1. Taxonomy (GTDB): domain Bacteria; phylum Bdellovibrionota; class Bacteriovoracia; order Bacteriovoracales; family Bacteriovoracaceae; genus UBA6144. The sequence continues at coordinate 21,981 of JAIXOY010000144.1, read as the reverse complement.
CCCCACAGGTCTCATGGATAGACATCTCTTAGATCTCTACGGCAACAATGGCGAACTGCGGTTCTCGCATCTCTACGACACCAACTCAGGTGCTGTTGAACGTGGCGTGTGTGCTTTGCCCTTTACTCGCCAGTCAGACCAACAAACCGTTTATGTTCCAGTGAATCTCATCGCCAATATTTTTGTCAGCAATGGCATGAGCGCGGGGAACACGGTCGCCGAGGCCCGCGTGCAGGCGCTCTCGGAAATTTTTGAGCGTGCAGTAAAAAACCAGATCATCACCGAAGGCATCGCGCTGCCGGATGTGCCGCGCGAAGTCCTGCTGCGCTTCCCGAAAATCATGGAAGGCATCCAGAAACTTGAAGAGCAAGGTTTTCCAGTCTACGTGAAAGACGCTTCGCTGGGTGGTCGTTACCCGGTGATGAACGTGACGCTGATGAATCCACGCAACGGGGGAGTGTTCGCCTCGTTCGGAGCACATCCGAATTTTGAAGTGGCGCTCGAGCGCACACTGACTGAGTTGTTGCAGGGCCGCAGTTTTGAAGGGTTGAATGATCTCATCCCACCGACGCTCAATGAGCTGGCGGTGCAGGAACACAACAACATCATTGATCACTTCATCGATTCGACGGGCGTGATCTCGTGGAAGTTCTTCAAGGCGACGCCGGATTTTGAGTTTGTGGATTGGAATTTCTCCGGTTCAACTCAAGAGGAGTTTGTTCATCTGATGGGTATCCTCAAAGAACTCGATAAAGAAGTTTATATCGCCGATTACGAGGAGCTGGGAGCCAGGGCCACGCGGATTCTGGTCCCGGATTATTCGGAGATCTACCTGGCGGAAGAATTGATCTGGGATAACCACAACCGGTCGCTCAAGTTTAGACGTGATGTGCTCAATCTTCATGGGCTTAACGATAAAGAACTCACTGCTCTTGTGACACGCTTAGATGAAAGCGAGATTGATAACTACACCAGTGTGGCCGAATTGATCGGCGTAGCCTTTGACGAGAACTCCAACTGGGGGCAACTTACCATCGGTGAGCTTAAGGCACTCAGCTACCTCGCCCTCAAAAATTTCGAGGAAGCCAAGGTCAACGTGGAGATGCTCTCGACGTTTAGTAATAGCCTGCCTGAGCGCAAAAAGTTCTACCAACTGTTGAATGTGTTGCTAGACATTGAGCTCGATCCGGAGCTCCAGCAAAGCGAGTTTGCCGAGGCCTTGAGTCGTATGTTCGGCGAGACCCTCTTTAAAGCCGCGGCGCAATCTCTTACGGGCGAAGTGAGATTCTTTGGCCTGACGCCGACCAATCAAAGTCTGGTCGGCATTGATAAGCATCTCAAGCTCCTCGCGAGCTATCAAAAGCTGCGACAGGCGCGCAGCTAGTTCCTTTTGCAAGTTGAGATACCCAGCATTTGATAGGGTGGACACCAACCTGAAAGACCCGTGAGCACGGGGACGATCCCAAGCAAGAACCACATACTTTTCGGTCCCACGAATGCCATGGACATGAGCCCAAGGCCAAAGGCCACGCGGACGATTCGTTCAACGGGGTGAATGTTCTTTTTCATGGGACTCCTTATTTTTCGGTCGGTAGTGCGAGGGCATTCCAGGCCAGCATGCCACCTGCCATGTTGTAAATGTTCTTAAAGCCTAGGGCCATCGCCTGCGAGGTCGCCCTTCCTGAGCGTGCCCCAGAGCGGCAGATGAAGATGATGGTTTCATGGACATCGTGAGTCGCGAGAAACTGATCCAGCTCGGGACCCAAAGTCTTAAGCGTAGCTCCTGTGATATGACCGAGCTCTCCTACATACTCCTCAGGCATCCGCACATCTATGAGATGGGCCCCAGATAAACGGAGCACCTCTTGTGGGGCAATCGTTGGAATCTCCTCATTCATAAAAGCTTTCCTGAAATGAGGTCGGTCACAAGGGGGAGTTTTAAATAGGATTTTCCATTCTCTTCAATCTTAGGCAAATGGCCTGCGTCGATGTTGACCTGAATGCTTGGCAACAATAAACGGGGAGCGCTCAGTGTCTTGTCTCGGGCCACACGAAACTCCACGTAATCTTTTTCGCTTGTCGTCGCCGCCAACTGAACATTCGCTTTCTTGCTTTCACCGATGGTGGTTTGAAAGCGCATCTCTCTGCCATTGGGAGAATAGTCGTGGCCCGTAAAGACACGCGTTTCATCGGGAAGCGCGTAGAGAGTCTTCGCCACAGAATGATAGAGATCTTTGGCGCTGCCTTTCGGAAAATCGCAGCGGCCTGTCCCGTAGTCAGGCATGAAGAGGGCATCGCCGACGAAGATGGCATCTCCAAACTGGTAGGACATGCACGCAGGTGTGTGTCCGGGTGTTGGAAGCGCTTTCATCTTGAGAGAGCCAAAGCTCACTTCCTCAAAGTCCTTAAAGAGCCGGTCGAACTGCGAACCGTCAGTGAGAAGGGCCGGAAGATTGAAGTGGCTTTTAAAAACCTCTTGAACAATTTTGATTTTTTCTCCAATGCCTAGGATCGCAGCCGGGAAGTTTTGCTTGAGGAGTTGCGAACTCGAAAGATGGTCGGCGTGGGCATGGGTCTCCAGGATGGCCCTGATGTGTAGGCGGTGTGTAGAGATGTACTCAAGGACAGTTTGCAGGCTTTTATCTTTCACTTTCCCGGACGGTGGATCAAAGTCTAGCACCGGATCGATGATGACCGCGTCTCTCGTGGCTTCATCGATGACGAGATAGGTGAGGGTGAAGGTGTCGGGGTCGAAGAAGTGTTGGACTTGCATAGGTGGTCTCCTGGGTCAATACTACAATATTCAATTGATTAATTGAATAAAAAAGAGTATGATTTAAATCAGGAGTTTTTATGGACCACAAGCTTAAAGTCTTGAAAGAACGCCAGGAGGATATCTTTGTGTCCCTGGCATCGCTCTTGGGCGCGATGGCCTCGCCAGTCCGGATTCGGCTGATCCACTTCCTTTCTCAGGCGCCCTTGACGGTGGAAGTCATGGCCAGCAAGGTCGATGAAAGTGTTGCCAATACCTCCATGCATCTGCGCAAGATGCTCAACGAAGGACTGGTAAGCGTGGAGACCTTCGGTCAAAAACGCCTCTATTCACTGGCCCCGCAGGTTCTAGAGTTTTGGGAACACTACCAAGATTTCGCCCAAAAGCTTGATCCTACTCTGGTGCTAGAGACTCAGGATATTTACGGTGACCTGAATTGGACTCCTTCTTGGAGCGAAACAAAAAAACAAGTGAAGGCCGGTAAAGTCGTGTTGCTTGATGTGAGACCGCAAGACGAAGTTACCCATGAAGAGCTCTTCATATCGCACATCCCCCAAGCGGAGCTCAAAGCACGCTTAAAGGAGCTGCCTAAGAAGAAGCCGATTCTTGTCTTCTGTCGTGGGAGACTGTGCGCACTTTCGGCGTTCTCCGTAAATTATCTTCGAGAGAATGGGTTTGAGGCCTATCGATTGGATGTGTCTTGGAGTGTCATCAAAGGGGTCGTGCGTGGTTAATGCCATCATGGGTGGAGTTTTGATCGGAACGGCGGTGAGTCTCATGATGCTCTTTAATGGGCGCGTGACCGGGATCAGTGGAATCCTTGCAGGCATCGTGAAGCCAGCTCGGGGAGACCTCGGTTGGAGAATTTCTTTTTTGCTGGGCCTGCTCCTGGGCGGCGCGGCTTTGTTAGTGTATCGACCAGAAGCCTTTGTGCAGCAATCCTCGGCCGAATGGGGTGATTACATATTTGCCGGACTCTTGGTTGGTTTCGGGACGCTTCTCGGGAATGGCTGCACCTCTGGCCATGGAGTCTGCGGCATCTCACGCCTGTCGGTTCGCTCCATCATGGCGACCGTGACCTTCATCGTTTTCGGCATGCTCAGTCTTCTCATGTTTAAACTTTTGCGAGGTACCTTATGAAAAATGTCATCTCGCTCATCGTCGGATTCATCTTCGCCCTGGGTCTCGGTTACAGTGGCATGACCCAAGTCCAAGTCGTGCGTGGCTTCCTTGATATCACCGGTGATTGGAACATGAATCTTCTCGGGGTCATGATCGGGGCCATCGGAGTTCACTCGATTCTATTCTTCATCATCAAGAAGCGTTCAGCTCCGCTTCTCGATTCAAAATTTCATCTGCCGACGAAGATAGATCTCGATCTGCGGCTCATCGCCGGTGCCGCCTTGTTTGGGATCGGCTGGGGCTGGGCCGGCATCTGTCCCGGACCGGGCTTAGTAGCGTCAGTCAGCGGCAACACTCACATTCTACTTTTTGTGGCATCGATGCTGATGGGGATGGCGGTGTTTAAGAGCGTCGAACCAAAGCTGCCGAAGTGATCTATCTCTTTTGCGGCATCATCATTGGGGTCGTGATGGGGCTCACGGGAGCTGGTGGGTCGTTGGTCGCGATCCCGTTGTTCATGCATTTTCTTCACATGGTCCTCAAGGAAGCCTCGGCCTATTCTCTCATCGCCGTCGTCATCGCTTCCCTGATGAACTTCCTCGCACTAAGAAAAGCCACTCAGTATAAGACGGCGTTCGTGATCATCGCGGCGTCCGCCGTCGGCAGCTCATTGACGGCTCCCTTCAAAGAAGCGCTGCCGAGTTTAACCGTGGCGATCTTGTTGGCGCTGGTTTCACTCTATGCGCTCTACGGGATCTGGGTACCGGTGAAGGTGGGCATCAATGGGCCCAAAGAACCGTTGGACAACTCAGCTCTTTCCATCGTCCTGGGGCTTTTGCTCGGAACGCTCACCACGTTCACGGGCCTGGGTGGTGGGGTGGTGATGCTGCCGCTCTTTTTAGGACTGTACCGCTACTCCAGGCCCCAGGCCCTGGCGACCAGCCTGCTGGCGGTCGGATTTTCCTCCGTCGCCTCATTGCTGGTGCAGATGATCCGTGGCACACACTTTGAAATTAAATCTGAGCTCATGTTCTTGTTGCTAGGGATCCTGGCTTCTGTGTATCTGTTAAAGCAATTCGCAAAGCACTTACCGGCACCGGTGATGAACCGAGTCCGCCAGCTCGTTTTCACCGGTGTTGTGATCCTCGCCTTTGGGAAAATTTTTTAGGAGTTCGCCATGATTCGCATTTTCGTTCTGCTTGTCTTGTGGGGATGTGGACATTCGGCTCATCACAACCACGCTAATCACCATATGCACAAAGCAACGCACGCCGACCTCATCAAGCGCTTCGAGGATCCCAAGCGAGATCTCCTCCAGAAACCGGCCATGGTCATGAAACTCCTTGCGCCTCTCAAGGGACTAGCGGTCATAGACATTGGTGTCGGAAGTGGATACTTCGCTCAGCACTTCTTAGAGGCCGGAGCGCTTGTCACAGGGGCGGATGTGGATGACAAGTTCCTGCAGCATGTGCGTCAGCGATTTACCGTGAAAGAATTCAAAGCACTCAAGATCGCCTACGATGATCCGTTTATGGGGGAAGCGCAGTATGACATGGCGTTTACTTCGAACACCTATCATCACATTGACCACCGCGTGAGTTATCTCAAGAAAGTCCGTGCGGGATTGAAAAACGCAGGGCGCTTCGTTGTTTTTGATTTCAAGAAAGAAGGGGATGGAAAATCAGGCCCACCTCTCGCCATGCGGATAAGTGTGGCGCAAGTGATCAAAGAGCTAAAAGAAGCCGGATTCTCGCAGATCACCACCCATGAAAAAGAGTTTGAACAGCACTACTTAATTATTGCGACTAAATAACTCTTAGAGTCATAGTCTCTGTCTATGCGGCGATAGATTTTATCGAATGTACTCTCATGGCCTCTCCCAGTACTCTATCTCTAATTTAATCATTCAAAGGAGAATGCCTATGTTGAAGCTTGTGGTGCTGATCGCACTGACGCTGTCTCAATCCGCGTTTGCGATGGAGAAGCGTGATAATACCTCTAACCAATTCTGGTGGCCTGAGCTCTTGAGCCTCGCGCCACTTCGTCAGCACGCCGTTGAATCAAACCCCATGGGTGCGAAGTTCGACTACGCGGCCGAGTTTAAATCTCTCGACATCAAAGCCATCAAGAAAGAAATCGAAGTCTTGATGAAGACACCTCAAGACTGGTGGCCCTCGGACTACGGTCACTACGGCCCGTTCTTCATTCGCATGGCGTGGCATAGCGCTGGTACCTACCGCGTGTCTGACGGCCGCGGCGGTGCGGGCGGCGGTCAACAACGTTTCGAGCCGCTTAACAGCTGGCCCGACAATGCTAACTTGGACAAAGCTCGTCGCTTGCTTTGGCCGATCAAACAAAAGTACGGCAGAAAAATTTCCTGGGCCGACTTGATGGTGCTCACCGGTAACGTCGCTCTCGAATCCATGGGCTTTAAGACTTTCGGCTTTGCCGGCGGTCGCACAGATGATTGGGAAGCGGACTTGGTGTACTGGGGACCAGAACAGAAGTTCATGGACGACAAGCGCTACCAAGGCGATCGCAAACTCGCGAAGCCTTTGGCAGCAGTCCAGATGGGTTTGATCTACGTCAACCCAGAAGGTCCGAACGGCAATCCAGATCCGTTGCTTGCTGCTAAAGACATCCGCGAAACATTCGGTCGCATGGCGATGAATGACGAAGAAACTGTCGCGTTGATCGCTGGCGGTCATACCTTCGGTAAAGCTCACGGCGCTCACAAGCCAGAGAAGTGCGTGGGCGCAGAGCCGGCCGCTGCTGGTGTGGAAGAGCAAGGCATGGGTTGGAAAAACAAATGCGGCACTGGCCACGGTAAAGACACCGTCACCAGCGGCCTCGAAGGCGCTTGGACAGGGAAGCCGACGGAATGGACCACGCAGTACTTGGATAACCTCCTCGGTAACGAATGGGTGAAAACAAAAAGCCCAGCGGGTGCGACTCAGTGGATTCCGAAAGACGGCGCATTGTCAGACTTGGTTCCTGATGCGCACGTGAAAGGGAAGTCTCACGCTCCGATCATGTTCACGACGGACTTGGCGTTGAAGTTTGATCCTGCCTACGGCGCGATCACCAAGCGCTTCCTCGCGGATCCGAAAGAATTCGAACTGGCGTTCGCGAAGGCCTGGTTCAAGCTCACTCACCGTGACATGGGCCCACGCACGCGCTACATCGGTAACGAAGCTCCGAAAGAAATTCTCTCTTGGCAGGACTACGTTCCAGCTCCGAATCATAAGTTGATCAATGCCGCTCAGATCGCGACGCTCAAGTCACAGATCTTGAAGTCGGGCCTCAGTGTTTCAGAACTCGTGCGCACGGCTTGGGCCTCAGCAGCTTCTTTCCGTGGAACCGACCTTCGCGGTGGTGCCAACGGTGCACGTCTGCGTCTCGCTCCACAGAAAGACTGGCCGATCAACAACCCAGCAGAACTTTCAAAAGTTTTGGGTCGCTTGGAAGAGATTCAAAAGAATTTCAACAAGTCTGGCGCAAAAGTCTCTCTTGCTGACGTGATCGTACTTGGTGGCGTGGCCGCCATTGAGAAAGCTTCGGGCGCAAAAGTTCCGTTCACTCCAGGCCGCATGGACGCCACTCAGGAACAAACGGATGTGCAATCATTCGCGTTCCTCGAGCCGAAAGCGGATCCGTTCCGTAACTACTACGCGGAAACGAGCTACCTTTCGCCAACACAAGCGATGGTCGATCGTGCGAACCTGTTGACTCTCTCAGTGCCAGAAATGACGGTGCTGGTAGGTGGTCTTCGTGTGTTGAACGCGAACGTCGGCGAAGCGAAGCACGGCGTGTTCACGAACACACCGGGTAAGCTCGACAACGCGTTCTTCGTGAACCTGTTGGACATGTCGACGAAGTGGCAGAAGGCAAAAACTGAAGGCCTCTACGAAGGCGTCGATCGCAAGACAGGAGCAGCCAAGTGGACAGCGACTCCGGTCGACTTGATCTTCGGCTCACACTCGGAACTTCGCGCGATCGCGGAAGTTTACGCGGCCGCAGATGGCCAGAAGAAGTTCTTGAATGACTTTGTGGCCGCTTGGAACAAAGTGATGACCCTCGATCGTTTCTAGAAATTCAAGCGAGACGTTGCCCTGAAGGGTGGCGTCTCGCTTTTTTAAAGCAAACCCTCATTTATTTATTGCGCGCAGCATCCATTGAGGAAAAGCTGTAACTTTCCTGCTATCACTTACGTAATTGTGGTGGAGGAATTTATGCTTGTTGTTATCGAATGGCTGTCGCGCGCGGTGCTGTTACTTCTCCTAGGACTTTCCGTTTGGTCGGTCAGCATCATGATCGAGCGCCGCAGATTCTTCGCGGCCCTCGCCAACCTAAGGCCTCTCGGCGGTAAGCTCAAGCTGGGCCAGTTCGCCGAATTCAATCGCGACCTCGCGGCGAGCTACCAGAGCGCAGCCACTATTTTTTCTGAGATGGGCCAGATCTCTGAACAAGATAAGATCGAGCGCAGCTTCGGCGCCTTCTTGATGTATGAAAAAGAACAGCTCGAGAAGGGGCTCTCGGTGCTCGGTACCCTCGGGGCCACCGCTCCGTTCATCGGCCTCCTCGGCACCGTCATGGGAATCATCGTGAGCTTCGGAAAACTTTCCGAAGGCGGCGGCGGCGGCACCGATGCCGTCATGTTCTCGCTGGCTGAAGCGCTCATCCTCACGGCCGTGGGACTGGTCGTGGCGATCCCCGCGGTGGTGGCCTTCAACTACTTCACTCGTCGCGCGAAGGCAGTGCTCAACGACCTGTCGGTGCTCAAAGACCTCTACCTCGCGTACCGGAAGTAGCCCATGGCCTTCAATCCATCGAGTGACTCCGAGGGCATCAACGAGATCAACATCACGCCGTTCGTGGATGTGGTGCTCGTCCTGCTGGTGATCTTCATGGTGACAGCCCCCGTGATGCTCAAGGATAGCCTGAAGGTCAAACTTCCGAAGACGCTCACCTCGGATCTCGCGCGCAAGAACAGCAGCGTCGGGATCGCCGTGACAAAAGAAGGTCAGCTGTTGCTGAACGGCGAGCTCGTCGACGCCCAAGGCTTCGAGGCGCGCCTCAAAGATTTTGCCAAGAGTGCTCCTCAGACACAGTTTCTGATCAGCGCAGACGCGGAGTCGAAGCACGGAGACGTGGTGCGGGTCATCGACCAGCTCAAGCGCAACGGCCTCGAGAGTTTCGCGTTGCAGGTTGAGAAAGTGAAGGACGCACCTTGATAGCGCGGCTCTCTTCCTGGCAATCCTCGCTGCTGATTCACGGTGTGATTTTTGCGCTCGGAGTAGGGGTGATCCTCTGGCCCAAACGGCCCGTGGAGTTCATCGAGGTGCCCATCTACCAGGAAGCCGCGCCCGAGAATGTGCAGGTGCTCAAACCAGAAACCCAAAAACCCGTCGTGCTGAAGTCCGTGAACGAGCCTGCGCCATCGAAACTTCCGGCGCGTGCCATCTTCGGGGCTTCGAAGAATTCCTACACTGCAGAAGACGGCGTCGCCGAGGCCAAGCGCGGTAACACACTCACCAAGGCGGTGGATGCCACCGTGCTGACGAAGGACGACGCTGAGGCGCTTCCAACGCCGACGGACGAATTCCTCGTCTCGCAGATGCCGGTGGTGCTGAGTGAAGTGAAACCGATCTATCCACCAAAGGCGCGGGAAGCGCGACAAGAGGGGAGCGTAGTGGTGGATGCGCTCATCGATGCGAAAGGAATGGTTCGTCAGGTGCAGGTCGTCGAAGGCGCTGACGTCTTCCGGGAACCCGCGCTCGCAGCACTCCGGCAGTTTCGCTTCAAACCTGCGCTCGTCGAGGGGCGGCCGGTGGCCGTGCGCATTCGCTACACGCTACGCTTCAGGCTCGAACAATGAGAACACTCTTTTTGGTCCTCTGCAGTTTGCTGTGTCTCCCCGCCTGGTCACTGACGGGCGTCGTCTGGGAGAAAGGCACGAAGAAACCCTTGCGAGAGATCAACGTTTTCCTGCTGCCCTCGAAGGCGAAGGCGGTCACGGGGGATAAGGGGCAGTTCGAGCTGCCGGCCTCTGAGGCGGGCCCGTGCCAGGTCATCGTCAATGTCACCGGCTACAAGAAGTTCGAGCGCGCCGTTGCGTGTGACACGAATGATCTGTCCATCTACCTTGAGAAGATCGACTACAACCAATACGAAACCACCGTCACCACGAAGGCCGCCAAGCGCGACGCCCAGGCGCAGGGCCTCTCCCAAGAGGAATTCATCTCCATGCCCGGAACCTTCGGCGGGGATCCCGTGCGGGCCGCTCAGAATCTTCCGGGTGTCGGACAGTCGGGCGGTGGGGCGCAGATCATCGTGCAAGGGGCCTCGCCCGATGACACCGGGTATTTCATCAACGGCCATCGCGTTCCCTTGGTTTTCCATTTTGGCGGTTTGAGTTCGGTCGTGATCCCCCAGGCCGTGGAGCGGGTCGATCTGCTCCCCAGCGGCTATGGCCCCGAGTACTCGCGCGCCATCGGCGGTGTGATCAATCTGCAGATCAAGAAACCCAAGAGCGATCGCCACCACGGCTTCGCCTTCGTCGACCTGCTGACCTCGGGAGCGATGTTCGAAGGCCCCCTCAGTGAGAAGAGCTCCTACCTCGTGGCCGGGAGATATTCGTACGTTGGGTACGTCCTCAAAGCGGTGGCGACCTCTAACGAAGACTTCGAACTCACGACGGCGCCGACCTACGGAGACGCCATCGCCATCTACGACCGCGAGCTGAGTGACAACTGGAACTTTAGAACGACCTTCATCGCCAGCCGCGACAACCTCGAGCTCGCCCTCAACCGCGCGGCCCAGGACGATCCACAGCTGCGCGGTAATTTCCAGAACACGACGGAGTTTTTCCGACTGCTGCCGCAGCTCACGGGTCGCCTGGATGCGCGCACCACCACCGATCACTCGCTCGCCATCGGCCGCGACTCCATCCTTATTGATGTGAATGGCCGCTACCTCAAGATCGACTCGGACACCATGACCCATCGATCCGAGGTGGTGCGAACGTGGTCCGAGAAGCACAAGTCCTATGTCGGGCTGGATAACCAGTTCGACCTCTCGAAGGTGCGGGTGAATCTTCCCAATAGCTACGACCTCGGTGGTGTGCAGAATCCCTTCGGCGTCGGCGACGAGCGGAAGTTCGACACCAACGCCAACGAAGCCCAGCTCGCTGCGTACTTGCGCCACGAGTATCGGCCCGATGAGAATGGCCCCTGGACGCTGTTGCCGAACCTGCGCGTGGATCATTTCTCCATCACTCACGAAACCCTCGTGCAACCGCGCTTCCAGACGCGCTACCAGATCAGTTCGGGCTTCGAGTGGCACACCGCTGTCGGCCGGTACGTGCAGCCACCGAGACCGCAAGAGAGTAGCCCGCAGTACGGCAACAGCAACGTGCGCTCGCCTCAGGCGATCCACTACATGGCCGGCTGGAGCCGCGACTACCGCGAGGGTGGAACGCAGGGCCTGCAGCTCACCAACAACTACTTCTACAAAACCCTCGACTCGCTCGTCGTCCCGAGCATCGACGACAACTATGACAACACGGGAACGGGCACGATCCTCGGTGGGGAAGTCCAGGCGAAGTACCAAGAGGGCCCGTGGAACGGTCAGGTGGTGTACACGTACCTCAACAGCAAGCGACGCATCCCTGGTCAAGGTGAGTATCCGGCGGAGTTCGACCAGACCCACAATCTCAATCTGATCCTCGCGCGCCAGCACGACCGCTGGACGTATTCGGGCCGCTTCCGTCTCGTGTCCGGTGCACCGTACACGCCGGTCACTGGGGCGACCTATGATTCCGACAACGACGTCTACATTCCGATCCGTGGCGGCCTCTATTCTCGGCGCTTTCCGACGTTCTACCAGTTGGACCTGCGGGCGGAGAAGAAGACGATCTACGATCGCTGGATCCTGTCGTGGTACGTGGATGTGCAAAACATCACCAACGCCGCGAACCCGTCCGCCATTGAATACTCCTACGACTACCGCAAGAAAAAAGCCACGCGCGGCCTACCGATCCTGCCGACCTTCGGCGTGAGGGGAGAGTTCTGATGAAATACGTCTGGGCCCTGCTAACAGTGTTGTGCGTGAGTTGTGGCGATAATAATTTTCCGCGGGTCGAAGTGATCAAGAACTTCCGCGTCCTCGGCATCGTCACCGCCAATCCCGAAGTCGGCGGTGCGGGTGCGGTGAGCGTCTTCCCCTACGTCACCGATCCGAACGGCGGCGGCCGCACGGTGAGCGGAACCTACGAGGTCTGCCTCGATCCCGGCATCAGCTTCGGTGCGACTCCCAGCTGCGTGGGTGTCCCCGGTGCGGTGACCACAGCCTACAGCATAAATTTCACCGCCGACTCCGATTTCGCGGCCAACGGGTACACCGGCCTTGCCGCCACCGGCGCCACGGTGAACGTCCCGGCGAGCATCTTCGACGGGCGCAGTGGCCGCGAGCAGTTCAACGGCATCGCCATGATCGTGGTGTTTCGCTTCACCGTGGATGGCCGTGAGGTCAGTGCCTTCCGAAGAATCGTGGCGACGACCCGTGGGGCGCAGAACATCAATCCGGCCACGCCGACGGCGTTGTTGAATGGCACGGGTTTCGGAGTCACCAAACCGACGAAAGGCGACGAGCTGGCGGTGGCGCCCTTGAACGACGAGCAGGATTACCAGGTCCAGACCGTCGACGGAGCGATCGAAACTCGCTCCGAGTCTTACGAGGTTTCTCTGTACGTGTCGCAAGGAGAGCTGGATAAGTCCAAGGTCAGCATCGACGAATCTGCAGAATTTAAGAAGTCTGCCTCCAGCACACAGTCCTTCACCACGGTCGTCATGGTGCGAGATGAGCGCGGAGGCCTGTCGGTGAGTCGCGAGTTCATTCCCTGAGTCGCTATTCCACCGTGAGTAAATTCCCCGCCGAGAAGCCCACAAACTCCGGTGCGTAGAGCGGCTGCACTGTCGCCGGCGACGTTTTGAAGGTCCCCGCAGTCGCAGCGCGGATGCGATACTTGAACGTGTACTGACCCTGCGGCAGGCCCTCAAAGAAGAAGTTCGTGCCCGAGTCGCGGATCTCTTCGAACCAACCAATGCCCAAATCCCATTTGTGCGTCGAGATGACGTCCACTGGCTCAAAGCCCGCCGCGCGGGGATCACGCAGATGCACATACTCGGCGGCATGCTTCGCGGTAAGAGAGAGCTGAACCTCAACCTCATCACCCACCTGGACTTGCTGCCCTTCAGAGAGAGGAAGCAGCTTGGCGCCGTCGGTATCTTTCACGCGCTTGAAGTACTGGCGAGTCACACCGAAGAAATCTCCGCGCGCCTCGCTCGGCAGCTTCTCGGTTGAGTAGTGCCACGTCGCGGAGGCGAACATGTGCCCTCTGGTGGATTTCTCGACCTTGATGGGTAACAGTTTCTCTGTGACATCATCCGCGGTGATGATGATCTGGTTTTTCTTGCCAGTGTATTTCGCCGGATCAAACGCAAACGGATAGCTCTTCGCTCCCATGGTGACCGTCGCTTCTTCGCGCACACCCAGCTGTTTCGTCTTACTCAAATAGTGGGTCAGGGAGTAGATCACTTCAGCGGTGGCACGAGTGGATTTCCAGTGATTCAGTTTTTTGTTCAAGAAGAGCCACTGAACCATGCCATCCAAAAGTTTGGGAGAAGTGCCCATCTCCGAGCCCGCTCTCAGGGCCATGGCGTGCGATTCGATCGTGTCATTGTACCAGAGCCACGAGCGATCTTCGGCGGCCCAGTGGGTGCCTTCGTCTTGCGATGTTTTCGCGGAATCCATCACCGAGTCCCACACCAATTTAGCCTGAGACAGACGATTGGCACGGTGGAGCGTGAGCGCGAGATAGGCCTTCAAGTAAGGAGAGTGATTTTTCCAGTGGCGGAAGCTGAAGTTCAGCATCTGCTCGCGCTCGGCCGCACTGAAGATGTTTCCGGTCCAGGAAGAATCTGGATACTGCGAGATGGTGTAGTTCAAGAACGTCACCCATTCCGGGCAGTGCTCATGCTTGAGAGCTCGCAGGAACTCCTCGTCGTAGTACGCGCGCAGATAGCTCCAGGCCTTCACCACCATGGGTTTCGGTGGTTGGATGCCGAACTCCACCGCTCTAGAGAGGCCATGAATCACCGACAGAGTCATGAAGACCGACGGACGGCCACCTTGGAACCACGAGAAACCTCCCGACGGGTCTTGAGATTTTTGCAGTAGGGTAAGTGAGTCCAGCATCTCTGCCTTGGCGATGGTCGGATCAAGCACCGCCACCATGTCGGCCGTCTCGCTTCCACCGCGCGAAGCTTGCAGCCAGGGAGTTTCTTCTAGCGCCATCTTACGATTCGGGTCTTGCTCGTCCCAACGTTCAAGGGGCGTTTTCCTTTGCGAAAGAGTTTTCGCCATGGCCCTTACGGCCGGGAATTTATCAAACACAGAAGTGAGAATACCGGCACTGACGTAGCGATTGAGCGTTTGCTCCACAGACTTGTAAGGGTGCTCCCGTAAGTACGGCAGCGATGACAGCACCGAGTAGAACAACTGCGCATCGAGCGTGACCACCATCTGGTTGTTGATGCGGGTCGGGTCCTTGTCTTTCGCGAGATCATCGAAGGTCATGGTGCGACTGTCTTTATCTTTAAGTGTCACGAACTTCGACTGTGCCAGATGGAATCGCCCCGGCAGAATCGGCAGGGGACGAATCTCGCCATCACTCAGTTGATCCGTCGACGCGACGGCTTTAATCGCCACGGCCCCCGGGCGGGCCGGTGTTTTAACCTTGTAGCTCACGGTCATACTGCTGTTCGCCTTCACCGTGAAACTGCGCTTGAGATCCGCATCGCTCAACTTGAAATCGGCCTGCACCGGCCTCTTTGTCTCAAGATCTGTGATCTCGAAATTCACCGCACCACTCAACGCCTTGTTCGACGTGTTGTTGATCGCCACTTTGAGTACCGCCTCGTCACCTTCGCGCAAGAAGCGCGGCAGGTACGGACGAATCATCAATTCTTTAACGGTTCTGGTTTCTTGCTTGAGCATGCCCGCCATGAGCGAATCCGTGATGGCGTGGGTCCACACATTCCAAGACGTGACCGAATCAGGAACCGTAAACTCGAGATGAAACTCACCCTTGGCATCACTTACGAGCTGGGGTCTCCAGAAGGCCGTCTCGGCAAACTCAGAGCGGACTTCCGAATCTTTTTTCGGTTCCGGTTTGGCCGCCGGCATGGCGGCTTCTCTCGCCGAAGATTTCTCCGCCAGGTTCGCCGCCATCGGCGCGGCCGCATCGCTCATCATCGCGAGGCTTTCCATTTCCATGGCGCCTTTTTTACTTCTCATGCCACCGGGACCTCCAAAGCCACCGCGGGAGCCGATGCCACCGATGCCGTAGTTCGGATAGAAGCTCACCTCGTCTAGGCGTGGCTGCGCATACTCATGAGCGGGGTAGTTGAAACCTGACTGGATGTAGAGCGAGGGCGCGCTGCCGAGCTCGATGTCGGGCGCGAGATTCGTGTGGCGCTGGAAGTAGAGCATGCCAGACGGATTGGCCGGCGTGTGCATCGTGAACGAGTCGAGACTGCGGTCGTACATGTAGGCGAGCACTTCGGTGTTGGCCTTCAGCGGCTTGCCGTCAGGGCCCAGCACTTTGAAGGTCCATTTTTCTTTAGTGCCCGGGCGAAGCTTGTCTCTAAAAGTGGTGTAGGAGAGTTTGAGCTCTTTGTTTGACCACGGGACGGCCACGTTCTGTTCGAGCATGACTTGCTGGTAGTCGTTCACCAGATAAAAACCAAAAGAGATTCCGCCACGGTCTTGCTCTGTGACGGGGACTTCCCAGAGGTGCGATCCACCAGACAGTGTCTGCCGTTTCAGGAGACGGCCACGGCGATAGGTTTCCACCACCATGTGCTGGCCTTTAAAGCCACTGACGGCGAAGAGGCGGATTTTTTCGCCAACTTCCACCGAAGTTTTCTCGACGGCAAAGAAACCGGGAAGCTGAAGTGTCATGTCTTTCGCGGCAACGATGAAATCTTCTTGAGTTTTGTAGCTCGCTCCAAACGCATCTTTGGTTTCATAGCTTAAGCGGTAAGCACCGGCCGCGAGCTTGGGGAGCGACGGGCGGTCTTTGTTTTTTGCGAGCTCACCACTGGCGATGGTTTTGCTTTCTTTCCATTCGCGCAAAGCAGACGCGGCCGTGAATTTATTTGACCAGCGTGTTTGCTTGAGATCATCCGGTGTTCTGAACTCATCTTTCGTGAGACGGAGTAGCTCCGCCGGCAGGGGCAACTCCGAGCTCGCAACAGTTTGTGAAGGTTGCTGGAGGAGCGCCACACTCCACCGTCCCGTGCCGGGCAGGGCCTGGCCGTCGAGATTGGTACGTTTAATCGTAAATTGCGGACTGGTGTTAGCGAGGAAGAACTGCGCATCTTTTGTAATCGACGCCGTGACGGCGGTGAAGCCCACCTGCAGTGACTGGCTGGCAGAGCGAGTTTCGCCGCCTTCGTCGGTGACATCGATGCTGACGTCAAAGCCATAGCGGATATCGGTGAGATTCCCCGCCAGTCTCTCATCTCCCCGCGGAGTGAACTTCACGTTGATGCTGCCGTCGCTCTCGATTTTTGCGGTTCCGGTTGAAAGAACCTGTGCTGCTTGCACGGGGCCCCAGCTCCAGCGTCCCCAGAAACACCACCAGGGTAAAATCGCCCGGCGTTCGACCCGCCATTTCGCCTGGCCCTGGGTGAGGGGTTGACCGAAGTAGTACTTCGCCAGGGCCCTCACCGTCACAGGGTGGTTGAGACGCGCCGGTGTGGCGTCGTCGGAGATTTCCACTTCAAAGGTCGGACGTTTGTACTCTTCGACCTTGAAGCTGACTTGGCCACCGCGAGAAGCGGTGAGTGACCAGTTGCCCAGCAATTTCCCAGCGGGAATCGTGAATTCACCCGCAGCTGATCCGTGGGCATTCGTCTTGACGGTTTTCTCTACTACGACCCGCCCGTTGGCGTCGTTCAAGGCCACGATGACGTCGACCTTCGAGACTAGTTTGTATTTCGACGTGCGTGGATCACCATCAAAAGCGATGGTCTTCCAGAAGATTTTTTGGCCAGGCCGGTAGATGCTTCGATCGGCGTAGAGAAAGCCTCCCTCTTGGAACGGTTGTTCGACGCTGCCACCATAGACACCGAAAGGATTGAGGCTGGAAACAAACTCGGGGCCCTTTTCTGCGGTCACGAAGATGCTATTTTGGTTAGCTTTCAAAGCGAGCTTGAGCATGCCCTCACTATTCGTTTTACCGGCGCCGACGGCTGCATTTCCTTTGCCGTATTCTGCGGTGGAGACGTTGACCTGCACATCACTGACGGGGCGGCCTGTGGCACCAGAATAGACTTCGACCTTGAGTTCGCGCTGCTCGATCTGCGGAGACTTGTGAATGACGAGCACGAGATCACTGAAATAAATCTGCGCCGCGGTTCTTTGGCCGGTGCGGGGGTCTTCGGCCGCCACGATGTAGAAGCCGGGTTTGTGCGCGGGAGGTGTCACAAAGTACTGGTGCGAGCGGTAGTCTTTCGTCGCCGGCATGCTGGCCTGCCATTCGTAGCTCGGTTTTCCACGGACCACGGCTTCGATGGTTTGCCAGTTCTGGGGACGAACGGAGTAGTCCTTGTTGGTCTTGAGGTAGGCCTTCATGTCAAAGGCGAAGGACTTAAACTTGAGGCGCTCCACATTTTGATACTGCACAACGATGGAACGCTTCTTCGTGCCGTCCACGTTCATGGACTCAAGGGAGAAGTGCGGGCGCTTGAGATCTTTGAGGTG
The DNA here is from genome assembly GCA_027486525.1 of Pseudomonadota bacterium. Classification (GTDB taxonomy): domain Bacteria; phylum Bdellovibrionota; class Bacteriovoracia; order Bacteriovoracales; family Bacteriovoracaceae; genus UBA6144. Next base: position 4,256 of record JAIXOY010000144.1, on the reverse strand, counting down.
GTCCCGGCATTTCGCTGCACCCAAGGTGCGAGGGAAAAGTGCGGCGCCTCTTTGCGCGATCTCGAAGGCCTTCATGCGGCCATCCCAGGCTTCACTCTTCAGGTGCATCTCTGCGTAGTGGGCATAGGCCATGGTGACCCACGGGACAGCGCTGTTCTTATCGATTTCCGTTTTTAAGAATTTTTTCGCCAGCTCTTTCGTGGCCTTATCGGAAAACTGATCGTGAAGGATGTTGATCAACTCAAGGCGCGCATCAAGGGCCGCATCACGGCGGCCAGCTTTTTGATGCCAGTTCGCAAGATCATTCAAGACATAAGAAATTTTCTGCAGGGGATGGGTCTGCGCATCCGTGAGGTTTGCGCTCGCCACGCCGGTGAAAAGTTTGTGCGCGTCGAGGAGGTGGAGCTCGTTGGATTGACGGGGAGTCCAGCCAGTGGTGTCGGCGAGCAACTGGGCCATGAGGTAGGTGACACTATCGCGCAGGGTTCCGCGAATGCCGGCGGGGTAGGTATTGGGGACAATGACCTCAGGAAGTTTGTCTTTATTAAAGCCCCCGAGTTTCTCTCGTTGTTCCCACAACTGCGCATAAGTTTTGTAGGCCTCGAGATAAATTTGATCGGCGGTCCAGGCCTTGAGGTCCACTTCTTTTTTGGATTCCACGCGCTCACGATTGCGAATCTCCCAGGAGTAACTTTGCGCGTAGGTGCGCAAGCTCTGGGCGTACACAATCTGCACCATCGACTGCGCCAGTGTGCTGCTGGGCCACTGATGTTTTTTGAGATCGCGCACGGCGGTCTCGTAGCCATGCAAACCGATTTGGAGTTGCGCTTCCTGCACCACGAGCTTCGCCCAGCGCATTTCATCTTTCTTGCTGAAGGAGTCTTTAATTTCAGCTCGGACCTGTGTGAGGGCTTCGGCGTATTTCTGCTCGCCGATCAGCGTGTCGACGCTAGCGGCACCCGCAAGTAAGAGAAGACTCATGACCACGAGACAGCGAAGCAACAAGGAATTTTTCATAGGGTCATGCTACCCAACATTTCGCAGCGCCGCAAAGTGTCATTGTGGCCCCGATATTTTCACCTTAAGAAAAGATTACTTGGACAGTTTTTTGGGCCTTGTGATTAGTTGCGGCAAACATTCTTCAAAGGTGCCCTATGAAGCTCATTCTCTTACTCATTTCTCTTGTTGTGCTTGGTGGCTGTAAGTCTAAACTCCAACGGGAGATCGAACAGCAAGTCGATGACATCAACTCCCTTAAAGCCGCCATCTCTCTTGAGCAGGGCGCAAGCATCGAAGTCACAAAAATCGCATCAAGCGGCGGCGAGCGCTACGTCGTCTTTAAGAATGCGACGACCGGTGAATACATCGCGTACAACATGACGAAGTGGAGCGGGCGCACGATGACGACGCTCTCTCAGTATGTTGACGACGGCAACGACGTGGTTCGTGGCCTCGATCGCCGCGAAGAATGGGTCACCACAGGTCACTACGAAGATATCACTGAACTTCAATGGGTCACCAAAAACGAGTGGGTGAGTGAGTACCAAAACGTGACACGCAACGAGTACGACTTCTCCTGCTTTTGCTACCGTGACGTCACGAACTGGGAATCAGTGAGCTTCTGGCGCACCACCAGCAGCTATGAGTACGTGGTGGTGGGGCAACGCTACGTGGACGACTCGGGCTACTACCCGTTCTACTACGGCGCCGGTTTCCGCTTCGATAACACCAGTGCGCAGTCGCATGACCTAGATACCCTCGCTGCTCTTCGAGAAGAGATGACGGTCGAGGGTCTCGCTGTTCGCCTCAAAAACGAGTACGCGTTGTCGGCCGATCGGGCCCACGAGCTCGCGGACTTGTCGTTGAAGCATTTGCGCTTAGAAAACCAACGTGCGCTCACGGCAGCTGAGAAAGATACCTTCGCGATCAAAGCTCTGGGTGTCTCCATGACACAAGTTGAGGCGACCATGAAACGTCGTGCGCTGGGTGACGAAGGTTCTTACGAAGAGATGCTGAAAGCAGCTGCGCAGGTGAACCGCACGACCCCAGAAATGATCGGTCGTTTCTTTGACGATATGATCGCTGAGTAAATTTCGTTTTCTGCGAGGACTGGTCTTGGTTGCTGAAGCCAAGACCAGAACTCATCTCTCTAAAATCATCCTAAAATTCACCACTTACTTCCTTTGTCTGCCAGGGCCTATGTCAAACGTCATAGGGCATGGAACATCACAAAGGAGATCAATTCATTTTGAAGTGCGACCGTTACAAATTAATCCTACAATAAACATGAAAAAATAAGGGGACTCCTATGCAATACGCCATCATCGTTTACGAGACAGAACAAGATTTCAAAGACCGCACAGATCCAAGCAAAGTGCACATCAACATGGGTGCCTACTTTGCGTACTCACAAGCACTCAACGCCGCCGGAGTCGCGCGCGGGGGGGCCGGTTTACAATTGCCAGAGACAGCAACAGTCGTAAAAATCAAAGACGGCAAACGTCGCGTGCAAGACGGTCCGTTTATGGATAGCAAAGAGCAACTCGGCGGTTTCTTCATCATCGAAGCCGCGAACCTTGATGAGGCGCTCGCCTGGGCCGCCAAGTGTCCTGCGGCCGGTGCCACGGGTGTGGAAGTAAGACCGCTCTTGCCACCACCACCGATGTGAGTGTGATTTGGAAATAATTGAACAAACGGCGAGGACTTCCTACGGGAAGCTCCTCGCTATTCTTACGAAAGCCTCGAACGGTGATGTCGCCCTCGCCGAGGACGTACTATCGCAAGCGTTCATCAAGGCCCTGGAAGTTTGGCCCGTGAGTGGGGCTCCCGCTAATCCCGATGGATGGCTGGTGAAGACCGCACGAAACGCCATCATCGATCGCTTTCGCCACCTGAAAGTGCAGGACCATTCCATCGAACTCCTGCTCGATCGTCTCGAGCAAAATACGACAGATTATCCAGATCAGCGCATGGCCCTGTTGTTTGTGTGTGCGCACCCCGCGATCAGCGAAGAGATTCGCACACCGCTCATGCTGCAAACGGTGGTGGGGTTGAGCATTGAACAAATTGCGTCGGCGTTTCTTCTGTCGCCTGCGGCCCTAGAAAAACGTCTCGTACGTGCGAAGAAAAAAATAAAAGAAGCGGGCATCCCTTTTGAGATCCCAGAAAAAACGGAACTCTCGGCGAGGCTTGAAGATGTGCTGGACGCCGTCTACGCAGCTTACGGTACATCCTGGAATGAAATGACTGAGTCGCTGGAGAGTGAAGCGCTCTTTCTCACGCGCTTGATTGTAGAGACACTACCTGCGGAAGCTGAACCTAAAGGCCTACTCGCATTGATGCAGTTTAGTTCTTCGCGAAAAATCGCCCGTCGTTTTGCAGGTCGCTACGTTCCCTTAGATGAGCAGGACGTGCAGCTGTGGGATAAAAAGTTATTGAATGAAGCGGATGCACATTTGCGATCGGCTTTTGAGTTAAAGAATCCTGGGCGCTATCAGTGGGAGGCCGCCATTCAGTCGGGCCACGTCGCAAGACGTTTGCTTGGGATCGATAATCAACGTGATCTACTTGCTCTATACCGCGTACTTATCACCACAGCGCCATCGGTAGGGGCCTGGCTTTCCTACGCTGGAGCATTCTTAAGTTTTGATGAAGATTTAGAAGCGCAGAAAATTCTGAATGCTCTGGAAAGTGAGGGCGTGGAACGGCACCAGCCTTATTGGGTGCTTAAAGCCACGCTGGCGGCGAAGTTGGGACAACTGAGCGAAGCCGTAAAGTTTTATGAGCAGGCGATTGGCCTCACGGAAGACGCAGCGGTCGTTGTTTTCCTGCGTGCCAAACTAGATCATCTTCCTAAATAAACAAGGAGTTCCTATGCAAGTTCAGATCGTTGTTCACTCAGGGTATGGGCACACGCAACGCGTGGCCGAGCATGTAAAAAAAGGCATCGCTAAACACGTCGAAGCCGGCATCATCTCCATCGATCCGAACGGGGACATCAAAGAAAGTGACTGGGCGAATCTTCTGAACGCCAAGATGATCGTGTTCGGAACTCCCACCTACATGGGAAGCTGCTCTTGGCAGTTTAAGAAATTTGCCGACGCGTCCTCGAAGCCGTGGTTCACCAGTGCCTGGAAGAATAAGTTCGCGGCGGGTTTCACGAACTCGGCGACCATGAACGGTGACAAGCTATCGACGCTTCACTATTTGTTGACGCTCTCGCAGCAGCATGGCATGGTGTGGGTTGGCAGCGGCAT